>CAYGWM010000161.1:4053-6934 GCA_964353555.1 uncultured Spirochaetales bacterium | reverse complement strand
CCGGATCGCACCGATCTGGTCGGCGAATTCATCGGCAGTCTCACGGGTCCTTCGGCCGACACGCTCTTCGGCAAGGTATGGAACGACCCGGTGGGCCGCGCCCTGCTGGAGGAACGCCGCGACCTGAGCAAGACGCTGGGCAATCGCGATTACCTGTCGTCGCTTCCGCCGGGATCACTCGGTCGAGCCTATTACGAATGGACGGCAGCGCGGGATTTCTCGGCGGACGGCATCGCCGAGGCGATCCGCAACCAGGTGCCGCGCCAACTCGACGGACCCGGTTCCACGATGGCGGCACGCGTCGTCGACATGCACGACCTCTGGCACGTCCTGAACGGATGGGACTCCGACATCTTCGGCGAGCTGCACCTTCTTGGATTCAGCTACGCGCAACTCGGAGCCTACGCTTGGCTGTTGTTGGCGCTGCTCACCAACCTGGGTTTGATCATGGTGGGTCGTTTCGAGGGGATCGCTTACCTGCGGAACTCGATCCGTCGAGGCAGGAAAGCGTCGCTGCTGACCGCGGTCGACTGGGAAGCGATGCTCCTCCTCCCGCTCGATGAGGTCCGGCAGCGACTCGGAATCGATGAATCCACCGCCTACCGTAAGTTGGGCTTCGATGAGCTCGAGGCGCTCCGCAAGAACGGTCCCGTCTACAAGTTCCTCCAGAGGATTGCGTGCGGCCTAGCCGGCGCATCGCGCAGGCTTGGTGCGTTCGCATGACCGTGGACCTCGATGCCGTGGATTTCGGATTCGACGAGCTGCCCGGAGAGAACCTCCACCGGGTGCTGCGTGCGTATCGCGAGCGCGGTCCCGTTCAGCCGACGCGCTTTCTCGGCCTGCCCGCCTTCATCGTGACGGAGCACGAGGCCCTCGAGGCAGCCTTCCAGGACGAACACGCCTTCCCCGGCCACCGCATGTACCAGGCGTCCTTCGAACCCGCGATCGGTCGCAGCTTCATCTCCGACCCCGACCCGGTGAGCCATCTCAGGTATCGCAAGCTCGCCACTCCCGCATTCCGCTCGCGAGCCGTTGCGAGCTATGAGCGCACGGGGCTCGCGGCGCTGGCCCACGAATTGGTCGATCAGATCGGCGATCGCGAGGAGTTCGACCTCGTCCGGGAATTCACGGCGCGCTTTCCGTATCTCGTCATCAGTCGGCTGCTCGGCTTGCCGCGCGACCGGGAAGCGGAGTTTCACGACTGGGCGCTGGCTCTGCTGCGGTTTCGCGACGACCCCGCGCGGGGCCTGCTCGCGCGGCGCACGATGTCCGAGTTTCTCGCTCCGATCGTTGCGGATCGGCGCCGTGCGCCCCGCAATGATGTGATCTCCGAGCTGATTCACGCCGAAGTCGATGGGCGCTCGCTCGACGACGAAGAGATCCTCTCCCACGTCCGGCTGCTCTTCCCGACGGGCGGAGAGACGACCCACGGTTCGCTCGGAAATCTGCTCTATGCGCTGTTCACGCAAGCAGCGGGTTGGGACACGATCGGCCGCTCGCCCGACCGGATCGACGCCGCCGTCAGCGAGAGCCTTCGCTGGGAGACACCGATCGCGGTTCTGCCGCGCCTATCCCGAAGCGAGCCGGCGACGTTCCAGGGCATCGAGATTCCCGCGGATACGTGGGTGCTCTTCGCGATCGCCGGTGCGAACCGCGACCCCGCCCGGATCCGCGACCCCGACCGCTTCGACGTCGATCGGGTGCAGCCGCCGAATCTGGTGTTTGGACGCGGCGCCAAGAGCTGCCCCGGAATGCATCTCGCGCGCAAGAACATGTCGGTGGCACTCGAGGTTCTCCTCGAGCGTCTGCCCGACCTCGAGCTGATCGACCACGAGGCTGCCATCCCGCGCCGGACCGCGCTGCGTTGCCCCGCGGCGCTGCGCGTGCGGCGACGTTCGGTCGAGCAGCGGTAGTTCTCTGCCCATCCGATTCGCTCCGCTGACGCTGGCGAGAGGCCGAGCGCGTCATCCGCGTCCAGCGTCGCGCGCTCGACGCGGCGCCTCCACCACTCACCATCGGACTCAGCTCCGGAGTACGCTCGGTTGTGTTTATTGCTGCCGCATTATCTACTGACCGATCTCGCGCGTGCCAAAGGCGGAGGGAAGCGCCCAATGGGAGTCGCATCCCCGAGCGGATCAGTGGGCTACGCTCGCGGCATGAGCGGGGCCGTTCGGGCGGCGACGCTGGCCGACGCAGCGGGCGTCGCGGACATCTACAACTGGTACATCGCGAACACCGTGGTCACCTTCGAGGTCGATCCGGTGCCGGCGAGCGAGATGGCGCTGCGCATGGAGACGGTGCTGGCCGCACACGAGTGGCTGGTGCTCGAGCGCGGTAGCGAGCTGCTCGGCTACGCCTACGCCGGCCGCTTCCACGCACGCGCGGCCTATCTCCCTACGACCGAGTCCACGATCTACC
The DNA here is from genome assembly GCA_964353555.1 of uncultured Spirochaetales bacterium. GTDB lineage: Bacteria > Myxococcota_A > UBA9160 > UBA9160 > PR03 > PR03. Next base: position 4,516 of record CAYGWM010000161.1, on the reverse strand, counting down.
TGCGCGACGGGCTCGGTGGGCAAGGGCTCGGGACGACGCTGTACGCCGAGCTCGTGCGACGCATCTTCGCGCGCGGCTACCGGCATCTGATCGGCGGCATCGCGCTGCCGAACGAAGGGTCGGTGCGCCTGCACGAGAAGCTGGGCTTCGTGAAGGTGGCTCACTTTCTGCGCGTGGGGTGCAAGTTCGAGCGCTGGATCGACGTCGGCTACTGGCAGCTGGAGAAGCCGGGAGAGCCGTAGTGCTCAGAAGCCCCGAGCCCGAGCTGATGAACGACCCGGAGCGGCGCGCGCATAGGCCACGGCCGACTTCGCCGAGCCGCACGAACGCTTCGTCGCGCTGCGGTGCGAACGACTGCGGGATCTGCCGCGCGCCGATAGCGCGATCGACCTCGGCTGGGGGAGAGGAAGGACAGTGCGACCAGGCCCTGCTGGTCGAAGGGAATTGGAGGGTGCGATGACTC
>CAYGWM010000161.1:0-3953 GCA_964353555.1 uncultured Spirochaetales bacterium | reverse complement strand
CACGATACTCGCGACGAGCGCGCTAGTTCTTCACCTCGAGGACGGATTCCCCGGATACAGGATCCGTCAGGCCAAGTCCGCCGCCGAGGTCTTCGAGCACCTCGCGCATGCTGTCCAGTATCTTGGCCATCCTCGGTCTGAACTCGACGATGTCCTGCATGCTCCACCACTCCCCGATGAAGCAGAAGGTTCTGTCGCCCGTGCTGACCAGCGACCCGCGCTGGAATCCGGCGGAGTCCCGCTGTGCCTTACGATGCAGCTCGATGAACTCTTGCTCGTGTCCCGGCTTGACGCGAAAACGAACGATGTTGAACGCGCTCATGGTTACCTCGCTAGCTGGTTGACTCGGCATATCTTGCGACGCCGGTGAGGTCTATCAGAAAGCAGCGTGTCGTCCCCGACGACCCATGCGTCGTTGACGTGCTCTTGATTCTTCGGACCTTGGATTGTGGGAGGACTTCCATCGAATACGTCGCGCCAAGCCGGTGCTACTGGAAGACCGGAGCGCTGCTCGACCATGCGGGCTGACAGCTCCAGACCGTGTATCACCCGACGAGCACAGGCAGCATGGGCTCCGGCCAACGCGGGGTCGTCGATCCGGAACTTCGCGTGCGCGGCGTCGACGGACTTTGGGTGGCCGACGCGTCCGTAATGCCGTCGGTGCCGAGAGGGCACCCGAACGCGGTCGTCGTGATGCTTGCAGAGCGCGACGCCTGGTGGATCGAACGCGCTCTGGCCCGCTGACGGCTCACGAGATGGTCGGTGAATCGCTGCGCGTCAGAGATGCGCAGGCTTCGCCGAAGCTCGCGGCTCGGGATACGGTTCCCATTCGCCGGGCGCAGTTCACGGCGACTCCGCGTCCCACATTCTGGAGAAGCGCCATGTCTGTCGATCTGCCAACGCGAGTGGATTCCGAGCAGGCTCCGGTCGATCCGAGGCGATTCTTTCGCGAGACGCTGCCTTCCCTGTTCGACGCGCACCAGGCGCTGATTGCTCCCGCCGCGCGCGAACTCCGGCTCGCCGATTTCTGCATCGACACGGAGGGCGAACCATGGACTCTCGCCTGGCAGCGCGACCGCGTGTCGGTGAAGGCCGGCCATCACGGCCGCGCGCGCGTGCGCCTCAGCGCCGAGCAGTTGATCGACATCGCGAACGACCAGAGCACGCCCGTCGCCTTCATCAGCAACCGGGCGCTCGACATGCCCGAGGGCGGTCTGCCGGAGTTCCTCAACTGGTGGCTGATCCTGCGCGCCGCCCTCGACGCGCGGCGCATCCACGCGCGCGGCGATGTGCGCTTCGACACCGACATCCGTCGCAGCTTCACGCCGGACGATTCCGACGAAGAGATGCGCGCGTTTCTGGAGCAAGCGGGCTATCTGCACATCCGCGGCCTCTTCGCCGAAGCCGAGATGGCAGCGGTGTAGTCCGATTTCCCGAAGGCCGTACCGCACTTCGAAAAGGGTGATCCCCGCGCCTGGTTCGCTACGACGAAGGACGGCACCGAACACCTGGTTCGCATGGAGGGCTTCGATCGCTTCTCCGAGACGACCGTCGCACTGATCGACGAGGAGCGCTTCCGGCGCATCGGAGGCATTCCCGGCATCGGGCACGCGTCGATCCGGAAGCCGGGCAATCGGGTCAGCGCGCTCACCAAGCCGATCGGCGTCGTGAAGGGCATCTCCGACGTACCGTGGCACAAGGACTGCGGCCTCGGCCGTCACTGCTACGAGTGTTGCTCGCTGACAGTTGGCATCTCGGTGACCGGCGCTGACGCAGACTCGGGACAGCTACGGGTGGTGCCGGGATCTCATCGCGCCCTGGTGTAGCGGGCTCCGTGCGTACAACCCGGGCTGGATCTCGAACCCCTCGATCTGCCGACACGAACGGGCGACGTAACTCTGCACCTGAGCTGCACCTTGCACATGAGCCAACCGCCGCGGACCCAAACGCGCGAGGTTCTCCACACCGGATTCGGACAGCGCTCCGTGGATCCCGATCCCGCTGAGCGCAATCGGCAGCGGCTCAACGCCGTGCGCTCCAAGACCCACACCAGCATCTCGCAGGAGCCCGGCTACCAGGGCGATTGAGCTGCGCGCGTCCGCACCTGCGCCTCCACATGGAGATCACGCGTTGCTTTGCTACCCAACCTCTCGCTGATCCAACGCCTCGACGGAATGGGGGTTCACCGTGACCGCGATGTCTGCACGCACCCGCGCCTGGAACGCTGCGATGACCGCGACGCCGGGCGAACTCGATCTCGTCGTCCCGCCCGCATCCGTGTGTGGGGTCGTTCCCGAGGCGCTGCGAGGCGGGCGCCATCTCCAGAACGGTCCGGGGTGGACACAGATCGGCGATCGACTCGCGCATCCATTCGACGGGCACGGACTCGTGCGCGCGTTGTCGTTCACCGAAGACGGCGGCGCGCGCCTGCACTCTCGCTTAGTGCGAACGCCCGCGTACGAGGCGGAGCGCGCGGCTGGCAAGATCGTCTATCGCGGCATCGGCACGAATCGCTCCGAGTGGATGTGGCAGAACTGGTTCGGTCCGACGCTCCGCAACGTCGCAAATACCACGATTGTGCCGTGGGCGGGCCGCCTGCTCTGCGGCTGGGAGGGCGGCCGCCCCTACGCGATCGATGCGGAGTCGCTCGCCACCAAGGGCGAGGAGACCTTCGGCGGCGCGCTGCCGAAGGGCGCGTTTCTCGCGCACATGCGCATCGACACGGAAACCCGTCGGCTGGTCGGGTGCAGCCTCAAAATGGGCATGCCCACCACCTTCACGTTCCGCGAGTTCGACGAGACGGGCACGCAGGTCGCGACCTGCGACGCCAGCGTGCCGGGCCTGCACTTCGTCCACGATTTCGTCGTGACGCCGCGTTGGTATGTGCTGCCGGGCAACCCGATGAAGGCCAAGATCGCGCGCTTCGTGCAGGCCGGGATCGGGATGAAGACGCTGATCGAAGCGATCGCGGTGGACGAGAGCCAGCCCGGCACCCTCGTGTTGGTTCCGCGCGGCCGGCCCGGTCCGGTGCGCACCGTGACGCTGCCGCAGCGCTCCTTCGTAGTGCACTTCGCCAATGCATTCGACGTGGATGACGCGACGCTCGCGGTCGATCTTTGCAGCTTCGAGACCTACGTCTTCGGCCACGAGTTCGGCTTCCAGGGCGCCAAGCGGCCGTTCGACCCGGCGCTGCCGGATAGCGGACCGCCGCAGCGCCTCTACCGGGCGACCGTGCGCGACGGGTTCGACACCGCGACGTGGCACGCGCTCTCCGATTGCGGCCTCGACTTCCCGCGCGTCCATCCCGATCGCGAAGGCCTCGATGCGCCCGCCATCTACGCTTCGACCCGCGCCGATCGCAGCAAGTCGGATCCCTTCGACTCGATCGCGCGCATCGACACGCGCGATCCCGCGCGCCCGACCGAAGTTTGGACCGCGGGCGAGCAGCAATTCGTCGGCGAGCCGGTCTTCGCGCCGCGCCCGGGCGCGACCGATCCTGACGACGGATGGGTGATCGCGCTGGTTTCGGACGGACTCGCGGAGCGCACCGATGTGTGTGTCTTCGAATCGAAGCGCGTCGCGAAGGGCCCCGTCGCCAGCGTGTCGCTCCCGCTCCAGCCCTACGGGTTCCACGGAACCTGGGAACCTGCAGTCTTCCGAAACTGTTCATCAACGCCGAACCGGGACCGATCCTGATCGGCGCGCAACGTGACTTCCGCCGCATCTGGCCCGACCAGACGGAAGTCTGACAATAGAATCCCGCTGTACTGCGTATGCTAGCGACGTCGTCGTCCCTTGCGCCGGGCATCCCCAATCGCGGGCATCGCTGCGCCCACTCGCACGCGCCGGCGCTCAGCCCCGAGCCGCTGCTTCGGCGCGCTCCCAGAGTGCCTCGACACCGAGTTCGCGCGTCCAGCGCGCGATGTAGGCGCGATCAAGCGCGTCGCCGCAGA
>CAYGWM010000160.1:0-6991 GCA_964353555.1 uncultured Spirochaetales bacterium | reverse complement strand
CGCGGCGCCCCGCCCGCGCGAGGGCCAGTGCCGCCGTGAGCCCTCCCGATCCCGACCCGATCACGATCGCGTCGCAGTCCATCATGGCGCGCCAAACTGGGCCGGTTCTGGAGGAACCGCAAGGTGCATCAGAAAGGACCTGTCGCGACCGGCTTCGTACCGCTGCGCCGGGTCACATCAGTTCGGGCGCTGTCGACTCGTCGCGGCTCTCCTTGTCTTCTACCTCGGTCAGTGTCGCTTCCGCCAGCAGCAGGATGCCCGCCACGGAAACCGCGTTCTCCAGCGCCAGCCGAACCACCTTCGTGGGGTCGATGATGCCGGCCTCCACCAGATCGACGTACTGGCCGGAGCGGGCGTCGAAGCCGATCGTTCCGCTCCCGCCGCGCAGGCGATCGATCACCACACCGGCGTCCGCGCCAGAATTGATTGCGATCTGCCGTGCCGGCGCTTCCAGTGCGTGGCGGAGGATGCGGATCCCCGTCGCCTCGTCACCTTCGCACTTCGCCTCCTCGCGCGTCTCCGCATCGATCGCGCGGAGCAGCGCGAGTCCGCCGCCGGGCACGATCCCCTCGGCGATCGCTGCCTTGGTGGAAGAGATCGCGTCATCGAAAGCATCCTTGCGATTCTTCATCTCCGCCTCGGACGGAGCTCCGACGCGAATCACCGCCACGCCACCGGCGAGTTTCGCCAGGCGTTCCTCGAGCTTCTCGCGGTCGTAGTCCGATGTCGTGTCCTCGATCTGACGGCGGATCTCGTTGCAACGCGCCTCGATGTCCGATCGCGCACCGCCGCCCTCGATGATCGTGGTGTCGTCCTTTGCGATCACGATCCGCTTGGCCGTGCCGAGGTCGCGGATCGTCGCTCCCTCGAGCTTGAGGCCGAGCTCCTCGGAGATGACCTTGCCGCCCGTCAGCGTCGCCAGGTCTTCCAGCATCGCCTTGCGGCGGTCGCCGAATCCCGGCGCCTTCACGGCGGCACAGCGAAGCGAGCCGCGGATCTTGTTCACCACCAGCGTCGCGAGCGCTTCGCCTTCCACGTCTTCGGCCATGACCAGCAACGCACGGCTCTCGCGGACGATCTGTTCGAGCAGCGGAAGGAGATCCTTCATGCTGCTGATCCGCTTGTCGTGGAGCAGGATCAGCGGATCTTCCAGGATCGCTTCCATCTTCTGCGGATCGCTCACGAAGTAGGGCGACAGATAGCCGCGGTCGATCTGCATGCCCTCGACGACGCGGAGCGTCGTCTCGGTGCCCTTCGCCTCTTCGACCGTGACGATGCCCTCCCCTCCCACCTGCTCGAGCGCCTTCGCGACGAGCTCACCGATCTCGGTGTCGCCGTGCGCCGAAATGGTGGCCACCTGAGCCTTCTCCTTGGAACCGGCGACGGGCTTCGACATCGCGCGGAGGGCTTCCACAGCGATGCGGGCACCGCGATCGAGACCGCGTTTCAGGTCGATCGCGCTGGCGCCCGCCACGACATTGCGAAGGCCTTCGGCAAAGATGGCGTGCGCAAGAACCGTCGCGCTGGTCGTTCCGTCTCCCACCGCGTCCCCGGTGCGCACGGCTGCCTCGCGCAACATCCGCGCCCCGAGATTCTCCTCGGGGTCCTTCAGGTTCACTTCCTTCGCGATCGTCACGCCATCGTCGCAGACGAGCGGGCTTCCCCACTTCCGCTCCATCAGCACGCAGCGTGCTTTCGGCCCGAGCGTGCCTCGAACCGCGTCGGCCAGCACGCTGGCCCCGGCGAGGATCTTCGCTCGCGCCTGGTCTCGGAAGAGCAGCTTCGTGTGCGCCATGCCGAATCCTTTCGACTCCCATCCGCACAGCGAGGCGCGATCGCTGGGTGTCGCTGGTCGGTGTCCAGGGCCGCTTCGCTGCGGCCCTGGACGCGATCCTACTCCTTGATGGCAATCGTCCGGGGCTTCGCCTCTTCCATGCGGGGAACGGCAATCGTCAGGACCCCGTCCTTGAAGGAGGCGACGAGCCGATCGCCGTCCGCATCGGAAGGCAGCGTGAACGCCCGCGTGAACGAGCCGTAGCAGCGCTCGACGTAGCGGCTGCGCTCCTTCTTCTCTTCGCGCTCGCTCTTCTTCTCGCCGCGGATCGTCAGCATGCCTTCGCTCAGCTCGACGTGGACGTCGTCCTTGTTCGTGCCGGGCAGCTCGACGGTGATGGTGTACTGCGCGTCGTTCTCCGCGACGTCCACCGCCGGCAGGAATTCTCTCCCGCGGCCGGTAGGCGATTCCCGGAAGAGCTCATCCAGCAGCCGGCCCATCCGACTCGGGAAGAAACTCTCCGACGCCCACCCTCCGAGTTCGCCAAACGGACGCCGGGCCGGGAGCGATCGGCCCTCCTGCCGCTGCGCGCTCTCATTCTTCTTGTCTGCCATTGCGATCTCCTTTGTCGCGGCGCAACAGCGCCACCCAGGAGGAGTGCAACCGCCGTGCCGTACGCCGTCTGCTCCGCGGAGACATTGCATACGCGACCGGCCTCATCCGTCGAGGTGTGTGTGACACGATGCCACGCGCGATCACCGCCGCCGACCGCGTGCGCCCTTGAGCTGTGCCAGGCAGCGGGCCGCGGGGAGCGCGTTGACGATGTCGGTCCTGCGAGCCCAGCCTCGCCGAGCGACCGCGATGCCGAATTCGTCCGTGTAGCCGAGGTGATTGGGGTGATGCGCGTCCGAGTCGATCGCCAGCTTGACGCCCGCCGACACCGCGCTGCGCACGTACTCGTCGCGCAGGTCGAGCCGATCCGGCATCGCGTCGATCTCGAGAACGGTTCCAGTGCGTTTGGCCGCCGCGATCACCGCATCGACGTCGAGAGCGACGGCCTCGCGACGGCCGATCAGGCGAGCAGTCGGATGGAACAGGATGTCGACGTGGGGACTCTCGATGGCGCGCAGCACGCGCCGCGTCACTTGCGCCCGGCTCTGGCGAAACTGTGCGTGGATCGCGGCCCCCACCACGTCGAGCTGCGCCAGCACTTCGTCGGCGATGTCGAGACTTCCGTCCGCGCGGATGTTGACCTCCGCTCCGGTGAGGACGCGAAAGCCGCGCAGCCGGCCGTTCAGCCTGCGGATCGCGTCGATCTGCTCGAGCAGCCTGGCCTCGTCGCAACCGCGGGCGATCGTGAGATCACGGGTGTGATCGGTGATCGCGATGTACTCGAGGCCCAGCGCCTTCGCGGCCAGCGCCATCGCCTCGATCGAGGCTGTGCCGTCGCTCCAGTCCGTCTGGATCTGGAGGTCGCCGCGCAATTCCCCGTGCTCGATGAGCCGAGGCAAGGTTCCGGCGCGTGCGGCCTCGATCTCACCGGTGTCCTCGCGCAGCTCTGGCGGCACGAATGGCAGGCCGAGCGCCCGATATACGTCCTCCTCGGTGCGTCCCGCCAGCCGGCGCACGTTGCGGAACAGGCCGTACTCGTTGAGCTTGAGTCCCGCGAGCTGGGCGATCCGGCGCAGCGCCACGTTGTGTGTCTTGCTGCCGGTGAAGTACAGCAGGGCGGCGCCGAAGCTCACAGCGGCCACGACGCGCAGATCCGCGTCCATTCCGTTCGCAAGCCGCACCAGCGTCTTCGTCGCGCCGCGCGCGTACACGTGGGTGACGTCGGGCATCGACGCGAAAGCCCGGGCGACCTTTTCCGGATCGCGCGCCGCCACCAGGAAGTCGAGGTCGCCGATCGTCTCCTTGCGACGCCGCACTGAGCCCGCCACCGCCGCCTGCTCGACACCGGCGATCGCGTGCAGGCGCCTCTCGATTTCGCGGGCGAGTGGGAGCACGACTCCGAGAGGCCGACGCGACCCCGCGCCCGCAAGGAACGAGATTCCTCTCAGGATGTTCTGCTCGGTCTTTTCGCCACACTGCGGGATCGCGCGGACGCGGCCTTCGCGGCACGCTTTCTCCAGCGCTCGCACGTCGCGGATGCCGAGTTCCTCGTACAGGATCTTCGCCGTCTTCGGACCGAGCCCCTCGATCGCGGTGACGGCCAGCACGTCGATCGGCGTCTTCTCGCGCAACCGCTCGAGGTCCTGGATGCGGCCCGTGTGGAGGAGCTCGACGATCCGCTCGGTGATTCCCTTGCCGATGGCGGGCAGCGCATCGATCCCCTTCGGACCCTGCTTCTTCTCGAGGTCGGCAAGCGGCCGGTCGAGTGTTTCGACGGCGAGCGCTGCCTTCTCGTAGGCGCGGGGTTTGAACGGCACGCCTTCCATCTCGAGGAAGAGCGCCATCTCGCGCAGCGCGCGCGCCACCTCTGTGTTGGAGGACGGGCGCCTCGCGCGCGTCACATGGGATGCTCGAAGGAAGACACGTGCATGAGTCATCCCTTCACGTTGCCGACCGGGATCAGATGCGCGACCCGCTTCGAGAGTCCCGCCTCCTCGGTCGCAGCCGCCACCTCGTCGACGCTCTTGTACGCGAAGCCCGCCTCCTCGGAGAGGTTGCGAAGCGAGGCCGGGCGCACCAGGATGCCCCGCGCCTCCATGCGCTCCTGAAGCGCGCGACCCCGGATCAGCTTGCGCGCGCGGGTGCGGCTCATCGTGCGTCCGCTGCCGTGTGCGGTGCTGAAGAAGCTCGCGGCACCGCTCGCGACGCCGGTGAGGACATAGGAGCCCGTCTCCATGCTGCCGCCGATGATCACGGGCTGGCCGGTCTCGCGGTAGCGGGCGGGCAGTTCCGCATGGCCCGGCGGGAACGCGCGCGTCGCGCCCTTGCGATGCACCAGCAGTGTGCGGTCCGCGCCGTCGATCCGGTGGCGCTCGAGCTTCGCGGTGTTGTGCGCCACGTCGTAGACCTGGCGGATCCCGAGCTCGTCGGGGCTCTGACCGAAGACGTCGGAGAAGACCTCGCGGATCCGGTGGAGGATCACTTGGCGGTTCGCGAACGACATGTTGGCCGCGCAGCACATCGCAGCGTAGTAGTCGCGGCCTTCCTGGGACGAAAAGGGCGCGCAGGCGAGCTCGCGATCGATCACCGGAATCCCGAAGCGAGGCATCGCGCGCAGGAAATCGCGCAGGTAGTCGGTCGCCACCTGATGACCAAAGCCGCGGCTCCCGCAGTGGAACATCACGACGACCTGCTCGGGCCGATCGAGTCCGAACGCGCGCGCCAGCTCCGCGTCGAAGACGTCCGCTGGGTGCAGCACCTGGATCTCGAGGTAGTGGTTGCCGGCGCCGAGCGTGCCGAGTTGGACGTGGCCGCGCTCGATGGCGTGCTCGCTGATGCACTCCGGATTGGCCTGCTCGAGGCAGCCCCCCGACTCCGTGTAGGCCAGATCGTCCGGCGTTCCGTAGCCCTGCTCGACGGCCCAGCCAGCGCCCCGGTGCAGCACCTCTCTGAACTCGTCGCGATCGACGCGCACGAAGCCGTGCTCTCCCACACCGGCTGGCACGCGGACGGCGAGTGCGTCGACGAGTTCGCGGATTCGCGGCTGCACCTGGGGCCAGGTGAGGTTGGTGCGCACCAGTCGCATGCCGCAGTTGATGTCGAAGCCGATCCCACCGGGCGAGATGACCCCGACCTCCGGGTCCATCGCCGCCACGCCACCGATCGGGAAGCCATAGCCCCAATGGGCATCGGGCATGCACAAGCTCGCGCCGACGATTCCCGGCAGGGTTGCCACGTTCGCGGCCTGCTCGAAGACCTTGTCGCCCATCTCCCGCAGCAGCTTCTCGCTCGCGAAGATACGCACCGGCACACGCATGTCCCCGCGAAACTCTGCTTCGAGTTCCCAGATGCCCGGCCGGATCGACCGGATCGCATCGCGGGTGGACATACGAAGTCTCCCGGCGGCTCTCTCGTGCAACTCTCATACCCCGCCCGGCGGGTCCGAGCCCGCGCGACCCGTGCCCATCGCAGGGGTGCCCTGCCACACACCAGCCGCGCCCGTCGAGGACGAGGGGCGCATCGTGTCTCACTCGGGGGGCCGATCGCGAACACGGAGCGCCTGTCGCGGCGAGCGGATCGGCACGGGCGTTGCAGCCGAATTCCCGTGAGATCAGGCGTGCCTGCCGGCGCCGCAAGGAAGGAGGATATGCCAGTGCGACGAGGTTCCGATGGAGATCCATTGGGTCCATCCCGAGTGCTTTTCCGATGGCGAGCGCCGATTGGCCGAGGATCGAATCCGGGAGTTGGCGCGCGAGCGCACAGATTTGATCGACGTGCGGATCATCGCAAGGTCGACACTGCACCATCGGCACGCAGGGCATGAGGTCCGCATCACCTGCGAGGCGCGGGGCAAGGAGATCGTCGCCGCTCGCACGCGGGCGGAACTGAGCCTCGCGCTGGACGAGGTGCTGGACGTTTTCGAACGCGAGGTCTGGCGCATGCGCCACCGGCGGACGCAGGACGCGAGGCAACAGCCGGCGTTGCTGCCCGATCTGGGCATCATCGACGAGGTCTTCGTCGATCAGGGCTACGGATTCATCCTGACAGACGCGGGAGTGCGCGTGTACTTCCACCGCAACGCGGTACACGGCGGACTCGACTTCGAGCAACTGACCGAGGGACAGAGGATCGGCTTGAATCTCGAAGGCGGCCTCGAGGGTCCGCAGGCGACGGTCGTCTTGCCGGCGCCTCCGGACGCACCCTCTCCCTAGCGTGGGGCCACCAACACTCCGACGCGTCGAAGTGCCCGGGATGGGTGTCGCTCACCCATCCGCGGCTGCCGTTGCGGGCGGGCGCGTCGAGCACCCGGGCGAATTTCCGTCCTGCATGGGCGCGGTCTCGGAAGATCAAAGCCAGTCTTCCTTCGCCGTCTCTGCCCGTGAGGCACGCCGCATGCCGGATCCACGCTGGAGGCGGACCTGCCAGCGCGACGCGCAGCGTTCTGCACCGCACGTGTAAGCTGGCGCGCGCAGGTTCCGCGGGCAGCCCCTCTTCGGGCACAGCAAGACGCTCCGCGGTCCGATCTCGGTCCTCTTCTATCTCTGGGACCAGCTCGATCTGCTGGTCGGCTGGTGGCTCGTCTTTGCAGCGTTCGTCCCGCCGACA
>CAYGWM010000159.1:0-7204 GCA_964353555.1 uncultured Spirochaetales bacterium | reverse complement strand
ACAAAAAATAACCTGACGCCCGGCACCTATCAGAGGACGGGCGCGACGTGCTTGCACCACGCCCGGTCGGGATCGTCGAGCATGCCGAGTCGCAGCGCGCAGTCGTGGAGCAGCACGCGGTCGGCAGCGGGGCGTCGCGGGGCGCGGGGATGGATTGCGTCGCTCGCGAGGCCGCCGGTGATCTGCAGGAACAGCGCCGCGCTGTGCTTGTAGGCAGGAATCGGCTCGCGGAAGCCGACGTTGCCGAGGTGCTGGAGCGCGTCGTTGCGGGCGAGGAACCCGGCGTCGCCTGCGGCGAGCGCTGCATCGCGCTCCGCGAAGCGCTCCGGCGCGAAGGTCGCGAGCCCGAGCAGGTAGTCGCTGCCGTACGCGACGAGGTCGATGCCGAGATCGTTGCCGGTGTAGACGCGCCACGACGGCCGCACGCGATCGCGCGTAGCGAGGCGGCGCAGCTCCAGCGCGCGGTCGAGCGACGAGTGCTTGGCGCCGAGTAGTTGCGGCACGTCGAGCAGCCGCTCGAAGGTCTCATCGTCCCAGATCTCGCCGTGCGGGGCGAATCGTGGCGACAACTCGAAGGCGAGCGCTCCCTGCGCGGTGCCGCGTGCGACATCGGCGTAGAGCGCCGCCTTCTCGGTCGGCGCCATCGCCTTCATCGCCGGGCACTGCACGAGTACCGGCACCGCGCCGCGTCGCTCGATCGCGACGATCGCATCCCGGTACGCCGCGCGCGGATCGGCGGCGCCGAGTGCGAAGGCGCCCGCGTAGAAACGCACACCCGGGCCGAGCGCCACGCGCGTCGCGTCGAGCACCGCGTCGCGTGCGGCGGGTGCGAGCAGATCGCCGAAGCCGGTGTCCATGTTGACCGCGACGTCGAGGCCGGCGTCGCGCGTGCGTGCGGCGTGGCGCTCGAACGCGGCGAAGTCGATCGCACCCGCGGGCGTGTAGGGCAGCAGCGCCGCGGCGATGCCATGCGGACGGCGCGCGTGCAGCCGGCCCCAGGCGTCGGTCAATGAGGACGGGCTCACGGCTGCAGCGCCCGCTTGGCGGCTTCGAGCGTCTCGCGCTCGGGTCGCTTCCGGTAGAAGTCGTCGAGCGGATAGCAGCCGGACACGAGTCCGTTGCGCGGCGCCGTCGTGCAGTCGCTGAAGGTGCGGCAGATCAGCTTGCGCGCGAGCGCGCGACCGGCGAGCGCGTCGGCCGGAAGCTGCGGATACGAGAGCACCATGCGCCCGAGCCCCACCGCGTCGAAATGGCCCGCGCGCAGACACGCCTGTGCGACGTGCGGGATCCACTGCTGCAGATACGTCCAGCCGGAAGACACGACGACCGCTTCGGGCACCGCGGCCTTGATCACGCGGGCCGCAGTGAGCAGCCGCGCGACACCGACCAGCGGATCCTCCGGCGGCGGGTAGCCATCGGACGGCGGGAAGAGCGCCGGTCGCTGCGCGTGCGGCGCGTAGTACGGACTCGCCGCGGTGACGTTGATCCAGCTGACGCCCGCTGCGACGAGTTCGCGAACCAGCGCGATCGGTTCGCGCAGGTCGATTCGGGTCGGATCGTCTGCGTCGATGCCGAAGCCGTCTTGATAGGGCAGGGCGTGCGCTTCGGGCTCAGCGTCGCCGCTCGCGCCGCGCCGATGCGGTATCACGTCGAATGCGGAGACTCGCACGCCGATGCGGAGAGCCGGCGCGGCGCTGCGCACTGCAGCGACGATCGCGCGCACCAGCCGCAAGCGTTCGGCCAGACCTGGCCCGCCCCAGCGACCGCTTCGGGTACGCGCCGCGAGGAACTCGTGCAGCAGGTAGCCGTGGCAGTGCTTCACGTCGACGAACGCAAATCCCGCTTGCTGCGCGAGCGCCGCGGCGCGCGCAAAGTCGCTGACGAGTTCGTCGACTTCCGCGTCAGAGAGCACCGCGGCGTCGCTGTCGATGCCGACGCGCCGATCGAGAAGCGGATGGCGGAACGCGACACGGGGCCGCCGCACACCGGCCTCCGGCATCGACCAGCGCCCGCTGTGGGTGAGTTGCAACCCGACCACCGGCTCGGCGTGCCCGCAGCGCGCGGCTTCGTGGAGCAGCTCCTCGCGCAGCCTCGCGAGCGCCGGAGCGCTGCGCTCCGAGACGACCAGCTGACGCGGGTTCGCGCGCCCGCCGGGCTGCACCGCTGCCGCCTCCGCGCCCCAGATCCAGCCGGCACCCGACGCGCCGAAGCGTCGCCAGCGGCGCTCAGTGAGGCCGGTCGGCAAGCCGTCGGCGGTGCCGTCCCATCCCTCCATCGGCTGGATGACGAAGCGATTCGGCGCGACGAGTGGCCCGTGCGGTCCGGCGCCGAGCGCGAGTGGCGCCCCGAGCGGCGAGCCCGCACCGGTCTCGATCGCGTCGTCGCACGGCAGCTCGAGACCGAGCGCGGCGAGTCGCGCTCGCAGTTGCGCAGCGGTTCGCAGCGAAGCGATGCGCGGGAAGCGCTCGCTCACGCGCGTCCCAGTTCGGCGAGCGTACGGCGCAGCCACGCGGCGTCATCCGCCAGCTTGTCGGCGACCGAGCGCGGTTCCCAGCACAAGAACTCGATCACGAGTGGCCCGGTGTAGCCCGCCTCGAATGCGGCTTGCAGGATCGCCCGGTAGTCGAACACGCCACCGGCGAGCGTCGCGCCGGGTGGCATCGGACCGGCGCCGTCGGCCGCCGGGCGCACGTTCTTCAGATGGAAGTAGCGCGAGAGCGGAATCAGCCGGCGCGCGTCGTCGGGTTGCCCGGCGGCGAGCGATTGCGGCAAGAGGTCGATCACCTGGTAGTTCAGTGCGAAGTTGGGGCGATCGACCGCCGCGAAGAGCCGTTCGATGCGCTCGGGCGTATCGGCAAACGATCCGCCGTGGCGCTCGACGACGACGTCGATACCGGCGACGGCCGCGGCGTCGCAGGCGGCGCGCAACAGCGTCGCGACTTCCGCGAAGCCGCCCTCGGCCGCGCCGGGCAGCGGCTCCGCCCAGACGCGCATCCGCGGCGCGCCGAGCGCTTCCGCGACACGCACTTCCCGAAGCGCAGTTGCCGCGTCGACGGCCGCGGCGCCGGCGACCTCGGCGCGTCCGAGATACGAGCCGTACGTCAGGATGGCGGCGCCGGTCGCACGCACCGCCCGCGCGGTCTCGCGGTGCGCTTCGAGCGGTGCGGCGGGATCGACGTGGGGCGGTCGCGCGGTCGCCTCGATACCGTCGAGCCCATTCGCGACAGCCAGCGCCGCCACCGCCGCGAGCGGGCGGTCCATCGCGGAGATCGAGCAGAAGCCGAGCAGAGGTCTACTCAAGCGATCCTCGCGAAGTCTTCGAGTTTCACTTCGTGCGCGAGCGGTTCGCCATTCGCGAAGCGCTCGATCTCGTCGAGCGCGAGCGTCGTCATGCGCTGCGTCTCGGTTCCCATCGCGCCTGCGATGTGCGGTGTCAGGAAGACGTTGGGGAGGTCGTAGAGCGGCGCGTCCGCCGGCAGGATCTCGGGGTCGGTGGTGTCGATCACCGCGTCGATACGACCGGCGACGAGTGCTTTGCTGAGCGCCTCGCCGTCCACCAGCGCGCCGCGCGCGGTGTTGATCAGCACAGTGCCGTCGCGGAGCAGCGCGAGGCGGCGCGCGTCGAGAAGGTGGTGCGTCTCGGGCAGCGACGGCGCGTGCAGGCTCACCACGTCCGAGCGGCGCAGCAGGTCGTCGAGTTCGGTCTTCTCGGCGCCGAGCGCCGCCGCGTCGCCGGGCGACAGGTACGGGTCCGCCACCAGCACCGTGAAATCAAACGCGCGCAGGTGTTGCAATACCAGTCGCCCGATCCGCGACGCGCCGACGATGCCCACCACCTTCTGGTAGTTCCCGATCGGTGGCACCTCGTTCCACCACATCCGGTAGTTGCGCACTTCGGCGTAGCGGCGCTGCAGGTGGAACGCGCGCTTGCCGGCCAGTAGGATCGCCGCGAGCGTGAATTCCGCGACCGGCACCGCGTTCGCCGCAGCGGCCGATGAGACGCGCACGCCGCGTTCGAAGCAGAGCGGGTCGACGTGGCCTTTTACGGTTCCGGCGGCGTGGATGACCGCCGCGAGATGCGGTGCGCGCGTGAGCACCGTGGCGTCGATGCGCGGCGAGCCCCAGCCGGTGAGCAGGATCTCGGCGCGCGCGAGTAGCGGCGCCGCGCGCTCGTCGTCGAAACGCGTGAGCGGCGTCGGGTCGGGAACTTCCGCCAGCGCGGCGAGCCGCGCGTGGTGCGCGGGAGCGAACAGCGCAGGCGTCAGCGCGGGCGCCATCGCAAGTACGACGATCGGTCGAGTGCGCATGCAGGGGCTCTCCGCGGGCCCGCGACAGTAGCCGACCGCGCGCTCACTCGACTCGGAACAGGATGCGGCGGCGGCTGTCGAAGACCTGCCACAGCGCGGTGCCGTTCGCCGAGTCTTCGACGAAGAGGTCGTGGTCCTCGAAGTCGACGTGCGTCCACCGGTTGTCCATCCGCGGGTACTCGGTGATCGGCACGGTCTCCCCGCGCACGACCAGCGGCCCGGTCCACGAGAATTGCATCGCGCCCTGGCTCGGAGATTCGTACGCGACATCGAAGAACGGCGCGCGCGTCTTCGGCGGCAGGCCGGTCGTCACCGGCGTGACCGTCACCGCCGCATCGCGAATCGCCGACTGGAACGCTGCGAACGAGCCCCACTCGGAATCGCTGCCGCACTCGACGATCCACACGTTGTCCGGCGCGCCGTTCGCGACGAGGTCGAAGGGCAGCGTCATGCCGTCCTTCGCGACGTCCGGACCATGGTCGACGAAGTCGGCGACGCGCCAGGAGTAGAGCGCAATGTAGCCGGAGCCGTGGCGGCCGAAGGTCCAGTGGCCGTCGCGGACGACCTCGTCGAAGTGGTCCTGCGGGAAGTACGCGTGGGTGTAGGGCTCGTAGCGCGTCAGCGTGTTGAACGGCCCCGACGCCACGACGGTGTATTGCGGCGCATACAGATGGATCGCGACGTTTTCGTGTTGCGCGCTGCGCGGCTGCGACGCGGTGCCGGTCCACGAACCGGGTTCGCCATCGCTCTTCCAATCCTGCGTCTCACGCGGCGGGATGCCGGGATGCGTCGTGAAGACCAGCGCGTGGGCGCCGAGCGTGGCCTGCCAGGAGTGGTACTGGTTGCCGCGCGATCCCTTCCGGTAGTCCTGCGCGCTCGACAACATGTAGTCGGCGGTGCGGTAGGTGTAGGTGTTGACCTCTTCGAGCAGCCCGGCGGACGCGGCGTGCGGCAGCGCCGACGCTGCGATCTGCGCGAACGCGAGCGTGCCGACGGCGTTGCGGATCTCGAGGAAGGGCTGGAACAGCGACGAGTCCCACAGCCCGTAGGCGTCGGCGGTTTCGAAGACCAGCGGCAGCGCCTGCCAGGCCGTCAGCGCGCTCATCGACCAGTAGATCGGGAGGTTCGCCTCGTCGCGGAAGTCGAAGCCGTAGGGACCGGGCGGCGGCGGGATGGCGCCGGTCTCGTCGATCACGAGTTGCCCGCGCTCGTTGACGGGCAACGGCGCGAACTCGTCGAGCGGAATGCCCATGCGTTCGCGGTTCACGAAGGCCGTCTGGCTGCGCGCGATGTCGAGGATCACCTGGGGCAGCCGGTACTTCTTGGCACGCGCGAGCAGCGTCGCGCCCGGTTCCGCGCCGCCGTTGTACGGAAGCTCGCTGGTGTCGAAGAGGAACTTGGTGAGCGCGTAGGTGTCCTCGTCGAGCGCGCTCATCTTGTCCTTCTTGTAGCTGCGACCGTGCGTCGCGCCGAAGGTGCCCTTGAAGCTGTTCAGCGCGATGTCGAGCAGGAAGCGATCGAGCAGCATCGCGGCGCCCGCAGCGATCGCGGGGTCCTGCGCGTACTCGACGAGCGTCAGCAGCGGCGTCACGTCCTTCTGGTAGTAGACGTTCGAGTGCCACTCGTCGAAGCCGAAGCGCGCCTTGTGCGCGAACCAGCCCTCGATCTTGCCGCGCGCATGGTCCATGTGTTCCACGCCCGTCATGCCGGTGGTCGTGAAGACGCGATCGGGAAAGGTCTGGCCGGCGAGATACTCGAGCGTGTGGAAGATCATCTGGTGGTTTTCCGACCAGTACCACATGTCGTCGATGAGTCCGGGCGGCGTCGGCTGCGTGTACCAGAACTTGAAACCGAGGAGCGCATCCTCGGTCTTCTGCCACAGCACCGGATCGACGGCGGGATTGTCGCGATAGCCGAGCAGCGCGTTGATCAGATAGAGAGCATCGAAGTCGCTGGTGTCTTCGAAGGTCGAGAGATTCGTGAAGATCCCGTCCCAGGCGTTCGGACCGAAGGAGCCGGGCGCCGCGACGTAGCCGGGCTCTTGTTCCTCACGCGCCATCTGCGCGACTGCGTTCAGCGGCCCGCCGCCGCTCGAGTTCGCGGTCGCGCGCTGGAGGTAGTCGAGGCGGCGCGCGGCGGAGACCACCTCGTCGACCTCACCGGGTGCGACCAGACCTCCGGGCGGCAGCCGGTCACAGGCCGCCGTCATCAGCACCCCAAACGCGAGGGCAACCAGCGCGCCTTCGTGCCAACGTCGTCGAATCTTCATCGAGTGCTCCAGTCCTGGCTCAGCGTCGAGGTTCTGCCGGCATTCTAGCGGGGCCGGGCGTCAGGGAGTGGCGGGACCCGGAACAGGTGGTTCTGCCCCACCGTCCCGAGGTAAACGAAGCCGGACTCGCTGGCGAAGCTGCCCGGATCGCCGCCCTTCAGCAGAGCGTGCGTGACGCCGAGGTCGCGCAACGCCTGCGAGGTCGGGTCGATCTCGACGATGAAGCCGTGCTGGGCGAAGAGCCGGAAGCGCGGCTCGCGGGTCGACGCAGCCTCGAACCACACATGGGCGTAGCGATTGTAGACCGCCGCCCACCTGGCCTCAGCGTCTATTCGCGCCCAGAGCTCGGGCTGCGGGACGGGAAGCACTCCGGTGACCGACCGCACGCCGAGCACCCGGAAGAGGTTCGCTACCCCCGCAGACCCTTGGGCGAAGACGCACCACGTGCTCCCTCCCTCGGTCGCGCGGTCGATCTCGACGATCTTCCGCGAAAGACGGTTATCGAGAAGCCAGTCCGCGCCTCCGGCGACCAGTGGATTGAACCATGCGGTCGTCGCGAAACAGACGCACGCGAGGGCGAGCGCCGCGAGCGCGCGCCGACGCGACGCGAGCATGAGCCACGCGAGGA
>CAYGWM010000158.1:3379-7296 GCA_964353555.1 uncultured Spirochaetales bacterium | reverse complement strand
GAAGCGGGTCGGCCGTCCCGACCTGATCGGCGAGCGGAAGTCGATCACGCTCCACCCTGGCATGAAGGGAATGTCGGAGAACGTCTTCCCGAACATCAAGAACCGCTCGCTGACGATCACCGCCGACGTGGAGATTCCGCAGGGCGGCGCCAGCGGCGTGATCCTTGCGCAGGGAGGAAGGTTCGGCGGCTGGAGTCTCTACTTCAAGGACGGCATGCCGTCCTACGCCTACAACTTCCTCGGCCTCGAGCGGTTCCGCGTCGCTGCCTCGCAGCCCGTTCCCGCCGGCATGGCGACGATCCGCTTCGAGTTCGCGTATGACGGCGGAGGTCTGGCGAGGGGCGGCCGCGGAACGATCTTCGTGAACGACCAGAAGGTCGCTGAAGGACGGATCGAGCGAACGCAGCCGATGATCTTCTCCGCTGACGAGACGGCCGACGTGGGCGAAGACGACGCCACTCCGGTGACGGAAGAGTACAAGGCGTACGACAACAAGTTCACCGGCAGGATCCTCGAGGTCAGAGTCGACCTCGGCGAGATGGAAGCCGCGGACAAGGCCGCAGCGGACAAGGGCGGAGCGGAAGCGGCGAAGAAGAAGGAGACAGCAAACTAGTGTCGGGTCGTCCCGGCTCACAAGTGGCCGCGAGGTTGTCTCGGCGATCGAGGAGGGATCACCCGCTCAGGCGCGCAGGCGTCGGCGAGATCGCACTTACGTCGAACGAATACCGCGCCTCGGAGCGCCTACCGAGCGACTATTGGCTCTACGTCGTCTTCGAGTGCGCCACTGCACCACGGCTCGAATGCGTGCAGGATCCGGTTCGCCTCTGCGGGCAGCCGGTGGTGGCTGTGGAGCACTATCGGGTGGGCGCCGAGGAGATCGTCGCAAGCGCCCGATGACGTGTATCGTGTGCCCTCGGCGCGGAGGAGGCGAGCATGACCCCGCTTGATCGAATCACTTCGGATCCCAATCGCATGAACGGCCAACCGTGCATTCGTGATCTGCGGCTCACCGTGCGCCGCGTCCTCGAGGCACTCGCCACGCATCCCAACCGCGACTCGTTGCGGCGTGAGTACCCGGAGCTGGATGACGAAGACATCCGCCAGGCGCTCACGTACGCGGCAACCACCCTCGACGACCGCATGATCGATCTATCGGGACCCGTTTGAAGCTCGTGCTGGATCAGGGCCTGCCGCGCTCCGTTGCGGAGCGGCTCCGGGCCACCGGGACGGACGCAGTGCATCTCGGCGAACTGGGGATGGCCACCGCAGCGGATAGCGAGGTGGTCACGTTCGCCCGCGAGTCGGGTGCAGTCGTCGTGACGCTGGACGCCGACTTTCATGCTCTGCTCGTTCGCTTCGGCGCCACCCATCCCTCGGTGATTCGACTCCGCGTGCAGGGATTCTCAGCTGAGGAACTCACGGCGCTGATCGATCGAGTCTTGGTCCATTGCCGCGAAGAGATCGAGGCTGGCGCGATGGTTTCGAGCGACGGCCGCCGCATTCGCGTCCGCAAACTTCCGCTGCTCCTCTGAGGCACCCAGATGGCGATCTATCCGAAGCGGCTGATCGAAGTCGATCTCCCGATCGCGCGAGTTTCAGCGCACGCGCAGACGGAGAAGTCGATCCGGCACGGACACATCTGTACACTTCACGTGTGAGACATCAAACTAGTGTCGGATGGTCCCGGCTCGCAAGCGGCAGCGAGGTTGTCTCGGCGATCGAGGAGAGATCACCCGCTCAGAAGGTGTAGCGGAGCCGCAGGAACAGCTCGTCGCGCTCGGCGAGCGCGGAGAGTCCCTCGTAGCGCGTGCGCGCGTCGAACTCCGTCTGCGTGTCGGGCAATGCGATCGGGTGCAGCGGGAGCTGATTGTCGTCCGGCTCACCGTAGAACGCGAGTGCCGCTGCCCAGCGTCGCTCCGTGGTCGCCTGCCCCCTCTGTTGTGGAGGCCAGGAAATACCACCCCGTTCACGATCCCCGATCTACGTGTTCACGATCGCCCGATCTCGGCGTTCACGATGGTCCGAAACGCGCACCCTGGCGGCGTGGTCCGTTCCTCAGCCGTGTTGCCAGATGCGGTTCTGGAGACTGCGCGTGCCCTCGAGCGCGGCAGCGTCGAGCGCGGCCAGCTCCGCGTCGGTGAGCGACCACCCGAGCGCGCCCGCATTCTCCTCGGCCTGTTTGCGGTTCTTGGCCCCGGGGATCGGCACGGCGCCCTTGGCGATCAGCCAGTTCAGCGCGACCTGGCTCGGTGTACGTCCGTCGTGCTGCCTGCCGATGCGGCGCAGTTCGGCGACGACGGCGTCGACCAGTTTCATCGGGTGCGCCGAGAACCCGCGCTTGCCGGGCGGCGGGCTCGCGGCCGAGTACTTGCCGGTGAGGCGCCCCTGGCCGATCGGGGAGTAGGCGAGGGGCACCACGCCCAGCTCATGGCAGGCCGCGATGAGCCCGGAACTGTCGGGCGAGCGCCGGAGCAGCGAGAACTCGATCTGGTTGGTGGCGAGGCGCAGGCCCCGCGACTGGAGCTCGCGATCGATCGCGCGCATCTCGTTGATCGAGTAGTTGGAGACGCCGACCGCGTCGAGCAGACCCGCCTCGTGCCCAGCCGCCAGCGCGTCCGCCAGCGCTCCATGCCCGCGGAGGCTGATCGGGCCATGGATCTGATACAGATGGACCTTCTCGACCCCGAGCCGCTCGACCGAAGCGCGGAGCGATCTCAGCAGTGCGCTCTTCACGTTCAGCTTCCACGGAGTGGGGAGGAACTTCGTGGCAAGGATCGGTGTGGTTCCCCGGTTCGCGGCACGGTCCTCGGCCAGCAGCCGGCCGATGATGCGTTCGCTCTCGCCGCTGCCATACACCTCGGCCGTGTCGATGAACGTGACTCCGGCGTCGAGGCTGGCGTCCCAGGCTTCCCGGATGGTCCGCTCGCTCAGGTCCGCGTCATAGCCGCCCATGCCCCACGTCGACTTGTCGCCCCACGCCCACGTGCCGAGGCCGAGCGGAGGGATGGCGATCGTCGTACCGGGCAGCGTGATCGATGCAGGGGGCATGGGTGATCCTCTCGCAATGACGGTGCATGTATGAAGTGCGTTCACGTCCATCCTCCCAAGGAATGGAGCTTCCGGCAAACCGGTCTCGGCGGCACCGGCGCGCAAGCACCCATCGAGCGGATGGAACCGAGGTGCGGCGTCTCGAGCAACGCAGACGGGATGGTTCTGCCCTACCGCGAGAACACCAGGACGATCTGATTCGCCCACAGCGGGAGCAGCGTTGCGAAGTACCCAGTCATCCACGTGAGCCCGACGAGGCCGCCCCACGCAGTGGCATCGGTCGTCCGGTTCCTCTCGCGAATCGATCGCCGCAGACCTTCGCCGAGCAGTTTCCATGACACGCGCGTCGCTGGTCGCAGCGTCTCGCCGGCTCGCTTCGCATCCGCGATCTGGAGTCGCAGGTTGGCGACCTGCCATGACAGATACACCACGCCGAAGAGCAGGTTGATGTGGAGGAGGATGTTCGCGTTCCCGAGCGCGTCTCGAGCCGGCGGGCGACTGCGGGCGATCGCGCGGAGCAGCCTGGCGGCGGATTCGTTCATAACACGCCTCTTCTGCGG
Organism: uncultured Spirochaetales bacterium; assembly: GCA_964353555.1. Classification (GTDB taxonomy): domain Bacteria; phylum Myxococcota_A; class UBA9160; order UBA9160; family PR03; genus PR03. Next base: position 3,688 of record CAYGWM010000158.1, on the reverse strand, counting down.
CTGCCCTCTCGATCGTAGTGGCGAGTACGCGCGCCCGGCGGTGGCGAGCCCACCGAGGAGCCAGAGCCGGTTCCGTCTTCCGTTCGCTGCCATCGGCACCCGGATCGCGACCGCGCGGGCGGTGCTGCCCTGAAGTTGGCGTGGTGGGTGTCCGTGTCGACGAAGGGCAGGGGCGGCCCGCCGCTGCTTGCTTCACCACCCGTTGCGCGAGCCGCTCGCCGAGCACGAGCTCGTCAGTGTCAGAGCCGACCGCTCTGCAGCACGCGCTGGTCGCCGCATCGCGCTACTCGCGCGAAGCCTCGGAGCTTC
>CAYGWM010000158.1:0-3279 GCA_964353555.1 uncultured Spirochaetales bacterium | reverse complement strand
CGGCGTCGCGCGCTTCTCCAGCAGGGCCGCCTATGCGCGCGCCCGCTGCTTGCGCCCTCGCGCACGTTGCGTGCGCGCTCGCTCCGCTTCCATCTCCCGGCTGTAGTCGATCATGCGGCGCGTCAACTCGTCGATCGAGAGCTTCGACGAGCGCGAGAAGAAGGTGAACAACGGCGGCAGGGCGCAGCAGAATACCGCCGAGAGGATCGCCTCGTCGATCACGCCGCCCTTCCGAGAAGGCATGCCGTTCAGACGCGAGACGAAGGCCTCGAACGTGTTCGAGCTCCGGTTCAGGACGTCCATGACCTTGGCGACGAGAGTGATCTCCTCGATCTCCTCGCGAGTGTAGAGGTCCCGCATCTCCTGCATACGCTTTTTCGAGACTCGGCCGAACTTGGCAGCGACGAGTTCGCGAACGAAGCAGATCGCAATCCACCGCTTGCGATCCAGGTGGGCAGGCTCCATTCGCTCGACGCGCGCGAGCTCCTCCCCGCGAACACCTTCGATGAGAGCCCACTCGTGGTGGGCCCAGCTGCAGTACTTCGCATCGTTGAAGCGGGCGACGGCGAGCATGAGCGTCTCGCGAAACCCGGGGTCCAGTTGGCGCTTGATCCAGACCTTGCGGAAGGTGAGCGCCTCGGTCGCAATCGAGGCCATGGCACCCGCGAGTTCGGTAGGAGTGATGGTCCGCTCGCGAAAGCCGCCCGTGCGACTCGCGGGCTTCTCTTCGGCGGCGCGGATGCGACGTTGGTTCTGCGGCTTCATGGGAACTCCAGGCTACCTGGTCGATCGTGGCGCCGAAACGGTGGCCGATCCGCCGCTGTGTCGTTGGAGGGTGGTCCCGACGAGGGACTCGCCTGCCAGGCGCCGCTTCCCATCGCCCATGGGCTTGGGATCCTTCACCGCATCGCACCCCGTGTTGGATTCGTCGCTTCGGCGGCGCAGGCGTTGCGCTCCAGGTGGTGGCGCAGGATGCGCTGCACCTCGCTGATCACCTCCGGCTTCGATTGCATCGAGTGGCTGGAGTGAACGACGAGCTCCGACTCGACGCCTTCGATGTGCGCGCTGCTGTACTTGACCACGCCGTCTCCGTCGTCGTCGAGTGGCCCTTCACCAGTGATTCCAGCGATCGAGTTGGCCGCGATCCCCGGCTCCACCGGGATCTTGGAGATGGTCAGGATGAACGGGTGTCTCGGGGACATGTTGTCGATGCTGGTCGGAAGCCTTTGGAGACCTGCTTGCCGGGCCACATCGGTGCGCAGCAGGTCGGCGCCCACCATGAGAAGGCTGGCCGGAAGCGAGATGAGGCGTTCGGCCAGTCGCCGGACGATGTTTCCACTGGCGAGATAGCTGCCGCGCTGGGGTGTCGCGATGAAGACGACGCGGCGCACGAAGGGGAGCGGCTCGACGAACAGAAGCTCCTGCAACTTCGCGCGCACCGGGTCAGGGAGGTTCGCCTCCTCGATCGGATCCTTGCTCAGGTTGCGCCAGAAGAGATCTCCCGAACGGATGGCGGTCAGCTTGGTCAGCAGCCCGCCCTGGCTGTGACCGACCACCACCATCCGGTCGAGGCACGGATCCGGATTCCCGGCTTGCAAGCCGCGCACGGTATCCGTCAGCGCTTGCCGCAACTGCGACGCCGAATACACGATCGGCTGCCCGCTGTCGTACGTGAACAGCCAGAACTCGAAGCGCTGTCGGATGACCGGATCGGTGTCGAGGTCGTTGATCATGTTCAGCCAGACGCTGGGGTTCGACGCGGTGCCGTGCACCAGGACCACGGGGATTCGGCCGTGTCGATGTGGCTCGCGACCGATCAGGGTCGAATTCATCACCTGCGTCTGCGTCACCTTCCCGAGAAAGCGGCCGAGCTCCGTGGCCCAGGGACGCGACTCGTCGACCGCCAGGGCGAGCGACACCGTCGGCTCCTGCTCGAGCGGTACGGAGCGACCGCCGATCTCGACGAGCGGTTCCTCGGTCGAGGGATGAAGCTCGAGGTCTGCGGTCAGCGATTCGCCCAGGATCGCGTCGCGTGCGGTCGGCAGACGCAGGAGCGCGGTCACGGGAACGCGCACGTACGGGCCGATGATGAAGCTCTGCACCGGCTCGTTCGGGTCGATCTGCTGGGTGGCCGCGGCCAACGGCGCCCCGATGCCGGGCTGCCGATAGCGGTTGCGGAAGCCGACGACTTCGAACTCCGCCGCAGGCACGAACTGATGCAGTCGGCGGTTGCCCCAGAGCAGCTGCCGCTCGTCGAATTCGACCTGGATCCGGCCGAACGGCAGGTCGTGGGTTCCTGCCGCGATCTCTACTTGATCGCCGCGGGCCGACTTGAACGACTCGGTGAGCGCTCGATTGTAGAGGTCCACGGCACCGCGGAATCGCGAGTCGAATGGATCCGGCGCGTCTGCTGGGTCCTCCGGAAAGAGATACGCGTATGCGTAGATCGCGGCGGCCAGGAAGTGTGGCTTTCCCCCGCCGTGCTCGGCGTAGTAGAACGAAAGCTCCGCGAGCGAGAAGAGGTCCTCGTGCGGTAGGCCTCCCTTCTGCATCGCCGTCCGGAGCACGAGCAGGGCTGCGGCCGGATCGCGCTGGAACGCCTCGCTGAGGTTGTGCCGGCGCAGCATGACCTCGGAGAAGTTGCTGAGTGTTCCAGCGGAAAGAACGTTCGCGGTCAGCGAGCGGTGCACCGCTTCCGGCGGTGCATGTCGAACGCCAAACGGCGCGGCGCAGCCCACGATGAGAAACCATCCGACGCAGGCGAAGCCGCGCGCCGTCCTCGCTGCATTCTTCGACGTCGAAATGGCCCCGATGGAATTCTCCTCTTCGCTGCCATCGAAGCGCCGATGCTTCGTGGCAGCCATGTGGCGCGCCAAGCCGAGCATTCGTCGGCTGGATTCTTTCACCGCTCTATCGGTCCGCCCGCTGCGACCCAGTTCGGAAAGCCTCCCAGATTGCGCACGTCTTCGAAACCCATGTCCTTCAAAGTCTTGCCGGCCAGCGCCGCGCGGCCCCCGGACTTGCAGTACACGAGAATGGTTCGCTTCTTGTCGAGTGCTGCTTCATGAACCGGGGAAGCCGGATCCGCCTTGAACTCGAGGTGTCCGCGCGACACGTGCAGCGCGCCTTTGATCTTTCCGCTGGCTTGGACCTCCTCGGCGTCGCGAACGTCGACCGCGAGGGCGCGACCTGTGTCGAGCAGCTTCCTCGCTTCCTCATGCTCGATCTCCGGCACGGCAGACCGTGCCGCTGCCATCAGCTCCGCGACGGTGACGGGCA
>CAYGWM010000157.1:0-7790 GCA_964353555.1 uncultured Spirochaetales bacterium | reverse complement strand
ACCAGACGATGGCCGCGACGCTGGAAACCGCCATCGCCGAGATTCGCGCCGTCCAGAAGGCGGCGCGTGCGAGCGGCAAGGCGGAGCGGCCGCGCTGGCCGATGATCGTGCTGCGTTCGCCGAAGGGCTGGACCGGTCCGAAGGAGATCAACGGCCACAAGGCCGAGGGCTCCTGGCGCTCGCATCAGGTGCCGTTCTCGGATGTGCGCGAAAACCCGGCGCACCTGGAACTGCTCGAGAACTGGATGAAGAGCTACCGGCCCGAGGAACTCTTCGACGCCGATGGGCGCCTGGTGCCGGAGCTACGCGCGCTGTCGCCGGTCGGCACGCGGCGCATGAGCGCCAACCTGCACGCCAACGGCGGGCTGCTGCGCAAAGCGCTGAAGCTGCCGGATTTCCGCAACTACGCGGTCGACGTGAAAGAGGCCGGCAAGAGCCTGCACGAGAACACCAGGCCGCTGGGTGAATTCCTGCGCGACGTGATGCGCGACAACATGACCAACTTCCGCCTCTTCGGGCCCGACGAGACGGCTTCCAACCGACTGCAGGCGGTGTACGAGGTCAGCAAGAAGGTGTGGATGGCGGATCTGTATCCCGAAGACGCCGACGGCGGCGAGCTGTCGCGCGACGGCCGGGTGATGGAGATGCTCTCCGAGCACACGCTGATCGGCTGGCTGGAAGGCTATCTGCTGTCCGGCCGTCACGGTTTCTTCCACACCTACGAGGCCTTCGCCCACGTGATCGACTCGATGTTCAACCAGCACGCCAAATGGCTGGACATCTGCAAGAACCATGTGCCGTGGCGCGCCTCGGTGGCGTCGCAAAACATCCTGCTGTCCTCCACCGTCTGGCGTCAGGACCACAATGGCTTCTCGCACCAGGACCCCGGCTTCATCGATCTGGTCACCAACAAGAGCCCGAGCGTGACGCGCATCTACCTGCCGCCGGACGCCAACACATTGCTCGCGGTGGCGGACCAGTGCCTGCGCTCGACCGACTGCATCAACGTCATCGTCGCCGACAAACAGAAGCACTTGCAGTTCGCCTCGATCGAAGAAGCGGTCCTCCATTGCGCCAAGGGCATCGGCATCTGGGCGCGGGCCAGCAACGACCAGGGCGTGGAGCCGGATGTGGTGATGGCGTCCTGCGGCGACGTGGCCACGAAAGAAGCGCTCGCGGCCACCGCCATCCTGCGCGAACACCTGCCCGACCTGAAGGTGCGTTTCGTCAACGTCGTGGATCTCTACAAGCTCCAACCGGTGGCCGAGCACCCGCACGGGTCGACCGATCGCGAGTTCGACAGCCTGTTCACCACGGACAAGCCGGTGATCTTCAACTTCCACGGCTATCCCTGGCTGATTCACAAGCTCGCCTACCGCTTCAAGAACCACGAGAACCTTCACGTTCGCGGCTACAAGGAGCGCGGCAACATCAACACGCCGCTCGAGCTGGCGATCCTCAACCAGACCGACCGCTTCACGCTGGTGATCGATGTGATCGACCGGGTGCCTGGGCTGGCCGCTCGCGCCGCCCACCTGAAGGAGCAGATGAAGAACGAGATCATCCGCAACCTGGCCTATGCGCACGAGCACGGCACCGATCGCGACGAGTTCACCAACTGGGTGTGGCCGCTGTAAACGGGGGTGGAGCTAGATCGGGATTGGCGCGCAGCGGGCGCACAAGGAGGCGAAACCCCATGTCGCTGAGGCTCTATTTGTTGAGACATGGAGAAACGGAGGCTAGCCAGGCCGGCGGCTATTGCGGGCGGCAGGACCCGGACCTGACGGAAGCCGGTCATCTGATGGCCAACGATTTCGCTGATGCCTACAGGGGACACCGTTTTGCGACGGTCTACGTCAGCCCGATGCGCCGGGCACGCGCGACGGCGGAACCATTGTGCAAGGCGGCGGGCCTGGAGATGCGCCTACGCGACGGTCTGCGCGAGATCGACTACGGCCAGTGGGAAGGGAAGACGCGCGAAGACGTAAGACTCGAATTCCGTGACGACTACCTGTCCTGGCTGGCCGATGCGGGCTGGAATTCGCCGACTGGTGGCGAGCGCGGCATCGACGTCGGCTACCGAAGCCTCGGAGTGCTGGAGGAGATCCAGCACGAACATGCCGACGGCGACGTACTCGTGGTTTCACACAAGGCGACGATCCGCATCCTGCTGTGCCAGCTCCTCGGTGTCGACGTAGGCCGTTATCGCGACCGCATCGGCGTGTCCGTGTGTTCCGTGGCCATCGTGGAATTCCACCAGTATGGCCCGCTCCTTTCCAGGCTCGGTGATCGTTCACACCTGCGCGAATCGTTGCGCGACCGTGCCGGAACGTAGAGACGAGATGCCGCGCCGGGGGCGAGGAGTCGGTCGGCCGGCCGCAAGACAACAGCACCCGCGGTCAACCGTCGGGCGAATCTCTCATTGAGGCAAGGATGACCAAGAACACGACTTCGAAGGCAGATGCGCTCGCGGCGCCGGCAATCGAGGACGACCGTACCAGCTTGAGCGTTGCGGGCCTCACGAGGGCCGTGGCCGATCACCTCCGCTACTCCGTCGGCCGGCTACCCGCCGTCGCCGATTCGCACGACTACTATCGCGCGCTCGCGCTCGCGGTACGCGATCGGATGCAACTCCGCTGGATGGCGTCCACACAGACCTGTTTTGATCTGAGCAGCAAGGTCGCCTGCTATCTCTCCGCGGAATTCCTGATGGGCCCGCATCTCGGAAACAACCTCGTCAACCTCGGCATCGAGCAGGCCGCGCGCACCGCGATGGCCGACCTCGGGCAGGATCTCGACACCATCCTGGAACAGGAGGAAGAGCCGGGGCTGGGGAACGGCGGTCTCGGGCGGCTCGCTGCCTGTTATCTCGATTCCCTCGCGACGCTGGAGCGGCCCGCGATCGGCTACGGCATCCGCTACGAGTTCGGCATCTTCGACCAGGAGATCCGCGACGGTTGGCAGGCGGAGGTGACCGACAAGTGGTTGCGCTACGGCAATCCGTGGGAGATTGCCAAGCCTGGCATTGCCTATTGCGTCAACTGGGGTGGCCACACCGAGTTCTACCAGGACGAAGCGGGGGGCCAGCGCGTGCGCTGGGTTCCACACCGGGTGGTGAAGGGCACCGCCTACGACACGCCGATCCAGGGCTACGGCGTCAACACCTGCAACACGCTGCGTCTGTGGAGCGCAGAGGCCGTCGAGTCGTTCGACTTCCAGGCCTTCAATACCGGCGATTACTACCAGGCGGTGGACGCCAAGCTCGTCTCCGAGACGATCACCAAGGTGCTCTATCCCAACGACGAGCCGGAGGTCGGCAAGCGCCTGCGCCTCGCGCAGCAGTATTTCTTCGTCTCCTGCTCGCTGCAGGACATGCTGCACCTGCTCGATCTCGCCGGCGCGCCGGTGGAGGACTTCGCGCAGCGCTTCGCCGTTCAGCTGAACGACACGCATCCGTCCATCGGCGTGGCGGAGCTGATGCGGCTGCTGGTGGACGAACGCCGTCTCGATTGGGACGCGGCCTGGGCCATCACCGTGGCGACCTTCGGCTACACCAATCACACGCTGCTGCCCGAGGCGCTGGAAACCTGGCCGTTGCCGATGTTCGCCGAGCTGCTGCCGCGCCATCTGGAGATCGTCTACGAGATCAACCGCCGCTTCCTCGACGAGGTCCGCACGCGCTTCCCGGGCGACGAGGCGCGCGTGGCGCGCATGTCGCTGGTCGGCGAGGCAGGCGACCGGCGCTTGCGCATGGCGCATCTCGCCACCGTCGGCAGCCATGCGGTGAACGGCGTGGCGGCGCTGCACTCCGATCTGCTCGAGGCCAGTGTGCTGAAGGACTTTCATGAACTGTGGCCGGAACGCTTCAGCAACAAGACCAACGGCGTGACCCCACGTCGCTTCGTGGTGTTGGCCAATCCGGGCTTGCGCGCATTGCTCGATGACACGCTCGGCGATCGGTGGCCGACGGATCTGGGCATGCTGCGCCAGCTCGAAGCCCATGCCGACGCTCCCGCGTTCCAGCGCCAATGGCGCGCCGTCAAACAGGCCAACAAGCAGCGCCTCGCCGATTACATCCGCGCGCACACCGGGATCGAACTCGATCCGGGCTGGATGTTCGACATCCAGGTCAAGCGGATCCACGAGTACAAGCGCCAGCACCTGAACGTGCTGCACATCGCCACGCTCTACCGCCGGCTCAAGGAAGATCCGCAATTGGCAGTGCCGCCGCGTGCCTTCCTCTTTGGCGGCAAGGCCGCGCCCGGCTACTTCATGGCGAAGCGCATCATCAAGCTGATCAATGCCATGGCCGAGACGGTCAACGCCGACCCGGACGTGAACACGCGCATGAAGGTCGCATTCGTGCCCAACTTCAACGTGCAGAACGCGCACCTGATCTATCCGGCCGCCGATCTCTCCGAACAGATTTCCACCGCGGGCAAGGAAGCCTCGGGCACCGGCAACATGAAATTCATGATGAACGGCGCGCTCACCATCGGCACGCTCGACGGCGCCAACGTGGAGATGCGCGAGGAGGCCGGCGCGGAGAACTTCTTCCTGTTCGGACTCACCGCCGCCGAAGTCGAGCGCGTCAAGCGCGAGGGTTACCGACCGGGCGACCACGTCGCGGGCAATGACGAGCTACGCGCCGTGCTGGACCTCGTCGCCGGCGGCCACTTCTCGCGCGGTGATGCCGAGGTGTTCCGCCCGCTGGTCGACAACCTGACCCAGTCCGACCCCTTCCTGGTGCTGGCGGACTATGCCGCCTATCTCGCCTGCCAGGAGCGGGTGAGCGCGGCGTGGCAGGACACGGATCGGTGGACGCGGATGTCCATCCTCAACACCGCGCGCAGCGGCAAGTTCTCCTCCGATCGCGCCATCGCCGAGTACTGCGAGGAGATCTGGAACGTGAAGCCGGTGACCGTTGCGTTGTAGCGCGCGAGCCTTCGGAACCCAGAGTGCGGAAGGGCCCGGGAGCGCCACAAGGAGCTTCGTCGACGCATGAAGGTCGGAATCGTCGGATGCGGGATGGTCGGCGCGACCTCGGCCTACGCGCTCGTGATGCACGGCGTGGGACGGGAGATCGTGCTCGTGGACCTGAACCGGGCGCGTGCCGAGGCCGAGGCCAACGACATCCACCACGCCGTCGCGTTCGCCCACCCGCTCACGGTGCGGGCGGGCGATTACGCCGATCTCGGCGGCGCCCGCGTCGTCGTCATCGCCGGCGGCGTGGCGCAGAAGCCCGGCGAGTCGCGCCTCGAGCTCCTCCAGCGCAATGCGGGCGTGTTCCGACAGATCGTCCCGTCCGTGCTCCGCCATGCGCCCGAGGCGGTGCTGCTCGTCGTAACGAATCCGGTGGACATCATGACGCACCTTGCCTGCCGTTTTGCCGCCGCGTTCGGCGTGCCGCCCACGCGCGTGATCGGCTCCGGCACCATGCTCGACAGTGCGCGCTTCCGCGCGCTGCTCGGGCGCCACTTCGACGTCGATCCGCAGCACGTCCACGCCTACGTCGTCGGCGAGCACGGCGACTCGGAGGTGCTCGCCTGGTCGCAGGCCACGATCGCAGGCCTCTGTCTCGACGAGTTCGCCAAGGTCCACGGCACGCCGCTCACGCGTGCGCAGCGCGAGGCGATCGACGAGCAGGTCCGCCGTGCTGCGTATCACATCATCGCCGGCAAGGGCTCGACCTACTACGGCATCGGCAGCGCCGTCGCGCGGATCGTAGACGTGCTCCTGCACGACCAGCGGGCGATCCTGACGATCTGCACGCGCATCGTCGGAGTGCCTGGCTGTGAAGACGTGACGCTCGCCTTGCCGCATCTGGTCGGCGGCGAGGGCGCGCTGGCGGCGATTCCGCTAGCCCTCGATTCCACGGAGCAAGCGGCGCTCCAGCGCAGCGCAGGCATCCTCCGCGATGCGATCGAGTCGCTCTGAGCGCGCTCGCCGCTACAGCAACGTTCCAGACGGAGCAACCATGCACACGATCGCTTGCAGCACTCGCCCGCGCCTCGCGCGGCGCACGGAACTCCTTGCGAGCTTCCTCCTCGGAGCCGCACTCCTTGCCTGCGCGAGCGGATCAGGCCCGAAGCAGCCGTCGCCCGCCGCCGCACCTGCGGCGACGGCATCCGCACCCGCGGAGAAGGGCACGCTTCCGCCCTCGAAGGCCGGCACCGAGGTCGACCGTCTCTTCGCAGCCAAGCTCACGCAGATTCGCGAGTCCGCGCGCGAACTCGGACAGCCGCTCGCGCTCTACCCCGACGATCTGCGCGCCGCCGTACTCGAGGTGGCGCGCGATCCGGCGCTGATCCCGCGGCTCGCCGACGTCGCGCACAATCAGGGCAAGGGCCTCAGCACGGTGGTCGTCGGCCTGCCTGCGCCGGTAGCCGAAGCGGCGCGCAAGCTGGTGAAGGAGCCGCGGCTGCTCGATCTCCTCGAACAGCACCTGCTGGCCGTGGGACTCGTCGGAGCGCTCTACGCGGACGATCCTCCGGGTGTGCGCGCGCTCCTCGACCAGCGCGCGCGCGAGCTCGATGCAAACGAGGCCGCCGTCGTAGATGACTGGAAGAAGCGGGTCGACGGCGATCCCGACGCGCGTGCCCAATTCGTCGCGGCGCAGGACGCCTACGAGCAAACCACAGGAGAAGATGGCGACCAGGCCGCGGGCGCGTCGCAAAAAGGTGCCACCACCATCATCTATGCCGAGCCGTCGTACGCCTTCACGACCTACGTCTACGGACATTGCGATCTCTACTGGTCGCTCTGCGGCGGCATGTACGCGCACTCGGTCTACTGGAACGACTACTACGACGACTACTGGGACGACTACTGGGACGAGCGCGACGACGCGCGCGAAGATTGGCAGCGTTGGGCGGACGAGAACCGCGACGATCTCCAGCAGCGCGGTGACGAGCGCCGGCAGCAGGCCGAAGCGAAGCGCAACGAGCTGCGGGAAAAGCACGGCGACCGGGCCGAGCGCCTCGAGCAGCCGGGCAACGGTGGCATGGGTCAGGCGATCACGGACTGGAAGGGCAAGAACGCCGCAACCCTGCCCGCTGACCTGCTGCGGAACGACGGACAGATGAACGAGCGTTTCAAGCGCTACGGCGAGGCCGACCGATCGCTTCGCGAGCAGGCGCGCAGCGGTGCGGCGAAGCCAGCCGATCGCGCGCAAGCGCCGAGCGCACGCGCCGAGCAGCCGATCGCAGAGCAGCGACCGGCGGGAGCGACACCCAGCGCGCGCGACCTCATCAGCGGAAAGGACTTGACCAAGCTGCCCGAGTCGTGGAGTCCGCCGAAGGCAGACCACGCCGCGCGTCAACTGCCGACGCAGATCGATCGGGGTTCCCTATCGCGACCGCAGCGAGTCGACCGCGCCATCAGTACCAACGATGCCGGCTGGAGCCGTAGTGGACTCCCCAGCCAGACACGGGGAAGTTACGGCGGAGCGCGCGCCGGTGGGGGCGGCTACGGAGGCGGCGGCGGCCGCATGGGCGGTGGCGGCGGCCGTGGCGGCGGCGGTCGAGGAGGAAGGCGGTAGCGCACGCCGACCGGTGATCGCTACTTGCTCGCCAGCAACAACTTCTTCGCCGCAGCGAGTTCCGCCTGCTGCTCCTTGCCGACTTCGGGATACGCGAGATCCAGTGCGTCGAGCGCGCTGATCACCGCCGCGGCGACCACCACGCGTGTGAACCACTTGTTGTCGGCCGGCACCACGTACCACGGCGCGTGCTTGGTCGCGGTGTTCCGGATCGTGTCCTCGTACGCGTCCATGTAGTCGTTCCAGAACT
>CAYGWM010000156.1:0-7849 GCA_964353555.1 uncultured Spirochaetales bacterium | reverse complement strand
TCAGCTCGCCTTCCACGGCGAGCGATGCTTCAGGCCGAGGTTCAGGATGCGCTGGAGCAGCGCGTTGTACTCGAGACCGGTCGCGGCTGCGGAGCGCGCGAAGTCCTCGGCCTTGGTGAGATCAGGATTCGGGTTCGCCTCGATCACGTAGAGCTTGCCCGCCTCGTCGAGACGCAGATCGATGCGCGCGTAGCCCGAGAGGCCGAGCGCTTTGTAGGTGCGCCGCGCAATGCGGGTCGCCTCGGCGTCGAGTTCCAGTGCGAGATCCTTCGCGGGACCGGTGTCGATCCCGACGCGACTCTGGTAGGCCGTGTCCCACTTCACCCGCGCGGTGGCGATCGGCTCGGATCCTTCGGGCAGGTTCTCGAAGAACATCTCCCAGACCGGAAAGGTCGCCAGACGATCATTGCCGAGCACGCCGATCGTCAGCTCGCGACCCGCGACGTATTGCTCCGCGATCGCGTCCGTCGCGACGCGGCGGTGCACGAACGCGACGCGCTCGCGCAGGTGCTCCTCGTCGTGCACGATCGAAGCCTGCGCGATGCCGAGCGACGCCTCCTCGTCCACCGACTTCACGATCAGCGGGTAGCCGATGCGCTTGGGGATGCGGATGGCGCGATCGCGCGGGAAGACCAGGAACCCGGGCGTCGGGATCCGGTGTACGCGGAACAACAGCTTCGAGAGCGCCTTGTCGCGCGCGAGCAACAGGCCGCGCGGGTTGCAGCCGGCGTACGGAACGCGCAGCAACTCGAGGTAGCTCGTCACGTGCGACTGGTAGACGGCGACGTCCTGGAACTCCATCAGCAGGTGGAAGACGACGTGCGGCTGGAAGCCTTCGACGTGCTGCTTGATCGGCGCCAGATCGTGCGAGACGCCGAGCACCTGCACCTCGTGGCCGAGTTCGCGCAGGCCGAGGCAGACGTCGTACTCCTTGCGCCACGCGGCGATGTCCTTCTCGCTCTGCCCCTCGAGCGAGTCGGGGGGAACCAGATCGATGTGCGTCAGCACCAGCACGCGAAGCGGCTTCACCGCCGTCGTTCGGCTGCGCGTCGTTGCGCGTCGGCCGACTGCCGCACTCGATCTCTTGGCGGTCATCGCAGGAACTCTCCCCGCAGCCGCGCGCGCCCGAGTCGCGCACTCTTTCGCGCGTAGTGCTCGCGCAGCGTCATGCGTTGTTCGGACAGCGGATCGACGCGTTCTCGCGTGCGCACGGCGGGGGGGAGGGACTTGATCTCGCGCACCAACTCGTCCACGTAGCAAAGCTTCCGCAACGCCGGCCACCCTTCGTAGCGGCTACGCCAGCGCGACGCGGGTTCGAGCCACACCGCGAAAGTTTCGGCCCAGTCCTCGGCGGGATGACTCTGCGCGTAGCCGTGGCCGAGATTCACGACGAAGCCGCGATGACCGATGCGCGGCCGATAGGTCGCGTGATACGGATGGCTGAACGGTCCGAAGCATTCGCGCCAACTGCGCCGACGGTGGAGTCGATAGGCGTGGTCGAGCGCGTGCGCGGCTTCATGCCGCAGCAACTTCATGCACGCCGCTACGCTGCCGCCTTCCGCGTCGCCGATCATCCGCTGTTCGAGTCGCAACAGCCGTGGGTGCGCGAGATAGAACGGGATCGCGAAACCGGTGGTTCCGTGCGGCGTGAACCAGCCGGTCGAGAACCACGCGTACGGACGAAAGTGCGCGATGCCCTTGCTTGCGAGTTCGCGATCGAGTCGTGCCAGCGGCGATTCGAGGCGCGATCCCTCGACTTGCAGTTGCAGCTCGCACAGCCGCACGTCGAGCAGTTCCTCATCGGGGAGCGCGGCCCAACACGGGCGACTCGAAGCGCGAATCGAGGCCAAGGGGGGGAAGCCTCCGACGCCGCATGGGTCCGGCGGCGGGGCGCACTCTACCGGACGCGCTAACGGCAGTCTTGTGGGCATCGACTCCGGGGTTAGGCTCCGCCCGCCCACGCCAGGAGGAACCGCATGAGTGCGAAAGAAGACGCGATCCCGAGCATCGGGGTGATCCATCCGAAGATTTCGGAGCGCCTCTTCGAGGCGCGCACCGTGCTGCTCCATGGCGAGATCACGTCGAAGCGCGCCCAGGAGGTTACCGCGCAGTTGCTGGCGCTGTCGTACGAGTCCGAGGCGCCGATCACGGTGTTCCTGCACTCCGAAGGCGGCCACGTCGAGGCCGGCGATTCGATCCACGACATGATCCGCTTCGTAAAGCCCCAGGTGCGCATGGTCGGCACCGGCTGGGTGGCCAGCGCCGGCGTTCACATCTATCTCGCGGTGCCGCGCGAAGATCGCCTCGCGCTGCCGAATACGCGTTTCATGATCCACCAACCGATGGGCGGCGCACACGGTCGCGCCTCCGACATCCACATCGAAGCCGAAGAGCTGCTGCGCGCGCGCGCACGGCTCAACCAGTGCATCGCGGATGCAACCGGGCAAAGCCTCGAGAAGGTCGCGGAGGACACCGACCGGAACTTCTGGATGAGCCCGGAAGAGGCGCAGGAATATGGGATCGTCGGTAAGATCATCCGGAGCGCCTCGGACCTTTGAGCGCTCTCTTTCGCGAGACCCATCTTGCACCGCAAGCCCTTGCTCGATCTGCTCGCGCGCTACCGATCCGCGCACCCCGATGAGGCGGCGTGCGCGGATCGCGTCCGCGCGTTGGTCGAGACGCAGCGCGATTGTTTCGATCGCTCGTGCTTCCCGGGACACATTACGGCGTCAGCGTGGCTGCTCTCCCCGGACGGCAAGTGCTTTCTGTTGACCCATCACCGCAAGCTCGGTCGTTGGCTCCAGCTCGGCGGCCACGCGGACGGCGATCCGGATGTCGCCGCGGTGGCGTTGCGCGAGGCGCGCGAGGAATCGGGTCTCGCGGAGCTGCACTTCGCGACCGCGGGCGACGCGCCGCTACCGATCGACCTCGACGTCCATCGAATTCCCGCGCGCGGCGAAGATCCGGTGCACCACCATCACGACGTGCGCTTCGTGCTCGTCGCGGCGCCGGGGCAGACGATCTTCGCGAGCGACGAGTCCACATCGCTCGAGTGGTTCGAGATGGATGCGCTCGAAGCCATTGCCGACGACGACAGCGTGCTGCGCCTCGGTCGCAAGGTGCGAAGGCTGCTCGAAGCGTCGACGCTGCGGCTCTTCGCGTGACCCAGACGTCAGCCTACGAGGCTTGGTGCCCGCGCTGTCGCGTCACGCATCCGCCCGGCACCCGGCGCTGCTTGCACTGCGGCGGTCCGGTGTTGGCGGAGCGACCGGCCGCGGGCGGCATCGCGAGTGGCCCGGTCGTGCGACAGGGAGCAGCCGCCCCGTGGCCGATCGAGGCCGGGGAAGACGAGGAAGACCGCGAGCCGGCGCGCGCCGCGCGGCCGCTGAAGATCGGCATGGCGGCGCTGTGGATCGTGCTCGCGATCGTCACCGGGATCCTGCGCGCGTGCGCGGAGCGCGGATGAGCGGCGCGTTGCGCGTTGCGTCGTGGAACGTCAACGGTTTGCGCGCCTGCGAACGCAAGGGCTTCAGCCGCTGGCTCGCGCGATCCGGCGCGGACATCGTGGCGCTACAGGAAGTGCGCGCGCTGCCGGATGAGTTGGCGCCCGCGGTGCGCGCGCCGCGCGGCTATCACGCCGAGTTCGCGCCGGCGGAGCGACGCGGTTATAGCGGCGTCGCGCTCTACGCGCGGCGCAAGCCGGACTCGGTGCTGCGCTCGCTGGGCATCCCGCACTTCGATGTCGAGGGACGGCTGCTGGTCGCGCGCTTCGGGCGCCTCGTCGTCGCCAACGTGTACTTCCCAAAGGGCAGCGGCAAAGAGCGCGACAACTCACGCGTCGCTTACAAGCTCGCGTTCTACCGCACGCTCTTCGCGCGCGTCGAGAAGCTGCGCCGCTCCGGCTTTCGCGTGCTCGTGGTGGGCGACTTCAACACCGCGCATCGCGAGATCGATCTGGCGCGCCCGCGCGAAAACCAGAAGACCAGCGGTTTCCTGCCCGAAGAGCGCGCCGAGATCGATCGCTGGCTCGCCGCCGGCTGGGTGGACGTGTTCCGCAGCTTCGTCTCGGAAGGCGGTCACTACAGCTGGTGGAGCCAGCGTCAGGGCGCGCGCGAACGCAACGTGGGCTGGCGCATCGACTACGTGCTCGCGTCGCCCGCCGCGATGCGCTTTGCGAAGGACGCCTGGATCGAAGCGCAGGTACGCGGCTCGGATCACTGCCCGGTCGGTGTCGATCTCGATGTTGCCGTGCTCGTCTGAACTGCGGGCGCGATGGCAGACGACGTTCCCCACCTCGGTCCGGTCCGCAAGTCGGTCTATGCGCTCGGCGACCTCACGCTGAACACGGCGCTGTCGGCGCTGACGATCGTCTACGCCCAATACTTCCTGGTGCAGATCGCCGATGTGCGTCCGGTGCTCGCGGGCACGATTCCGCTGATCGGGCGCACCGTCGACGCGTTCTTCGATCCGCTGATGGGCCGCATTTCCGACCGCACGCGCTGGCGGGCGGGACGGCGCCGGCCCTGGTTCCTGATCGGCGCGCTGCCCTATGGCCTCTTCTTCGCACTGATGTGGGTCGATGCGCCGTTCGACTCGGCGCTGGCTCGCTTCGCCTACTACGCCTTCGCCTACACGATGATGAACCTGGCGATGAGCGTGCTGACGGTTCCGTATCTCGCGATCCAGCCGGAGATGGCGCTCGAATATGACGCGCGGACTTCGCTGAACATGTACCGGACGCTCGGTTCGATGTTCGGCGTGCTCACCGCGGTGATGCTGCGTCCGGTCGCGGAGGGCTTCGGCGGCAACGCGACCGGCTTCGCCGTCGCCGGTGCACTGTACGGCGTGCTGATCGCGGTGCCGTGGCTCGCGGTCTATGCGGCGACCTTCGAACGCCCGGCGTTTCGCGACCGCCAGTCGGAAGCGAGTCTGCGCGACTCCGTGCTCTTCACGTTCCGGCACCGCACGTTCATGAAGCTCACGTGGATCTACATCATGGGTCGGATCGCGATGGACCTTTCGGGGACGCTGTTGGTGCTCTACGTGAGCTTCTGGCTCGGACGCTCCGCGGACTTCGAGCCGACGATGGCGCTGTTCCTCGCGGGCGTGATCATCGGCCTGCCGATCTGGGCGTACCTCGCGCGTGGCCGCGACAAGTCGCGCGTCTTCATCGCCGGTTCGATCTGGTGGATGGCGCTGTCACTCGGACTCGTAGTGGTCCAGCCCGAGTGGCCGCGCTGGATCGTGCTCGCGTACGTGCCTTTCGTCGGTCTCGGTTTTGCGGTGGTGGACGTGATGCCGTGGTCGATGCTCGGCGAGGTGATCGACGAGGACGACCTGTTGTCGGGCGAGCGCCGCGAGGGCCTCTACAACGGGATGTTCGGCTTCCTGCGCAAGCTCGGCGGCGCGATCGGCGTGTTCCTGGTGATGGGCATCCTCGACCTGCTCGGCTACGAGAAGGGCGAGCAGCAGAGTGAGACGGCCCGCCAGGCGATCCGCTGGATGACTGGCGCGGCACCCGCCTGTTTCCTGATCGTCGGCGTCTGGCTGGCCCGCAGCTACCCGCTCACGCGTACGCGCCACGCCGAGATCCTCCAGCACCTCGCGCTGCGCGACGGTTCGTGAAGCGCGACAGCGAGGATGAAAGCGCCGGCCCGCTTCGTCTGCGCCGTCACTCTTCGGTGAGACCGAGCAACGGATTCACGCGCGATCGGAACGCGACTGCGCGAGCGGCGTGCTGGCCATCGCCAGTGCGCGCTGGATCAGCCAATCCTGCGCGCGCACACCGTTCACCATTGCGACCCGGTGATAGGCGCCGTCGGCGTCGAGCTGACGCGCCTTCACGTCGTCGTGGCGATAGACGTCGAGGATCTCCTCGAGCCGCTGCGCGATCGAGTCCGAGCGAATCCGGCACATCACTTCGACGCGGCCACGCAGGTTGCGCGGCATCCAGTCGGCGCTGCCGATCCACAGCTCGGGCCGGCCGCCGTTCTCGAAGCGCACGACGCGCGTGTGCTCGAGGAATCGGTCGACGATCGAGCGCACGCGGATGCGCTCGGAAAGACCCGGCACGCCGGGACGAAGGCAGCAGATCCCGCGCACGATCAGATCGATCTCGACGCCGGCCTGCGACGCATCGTAGAGCGCGCGGCACAGCTGCTCGTCCTGGATCGAGTTGAGCTTGGCGACGATCGAAGCCGGGCGCCCGGCGCGCGCGTTGTCGGCCTCGCGCCGGATGCGTTCGAGCAGCCCCGAACTCAACGTGAACGGGGCGACGAGCAGGTGGTTCCAGCGCTCGCGCGACGACAAGCTCGTCAGCATGTTGAAGACCGCCGCGACCTCGGCGGTGATCTCCGGATCGGCCGTGAACAGACCGAAGTCGGTGTACTGGCGTGCCGTGGTCGGGTTGTAGTTGCCAGTGCCGATGTGGGCGTAGCGGCGGATGCCGTCTTCCTCGCGCCGCACCACCATCATCAGCTTGCAGTGCGTCTTCAGGCCGACGAGCCCGTAGACGATCTGCACGCCCGCCTCTTCCATCCGGCGCGCCCAGCGGATGTTCTTCGCTTCGTCGAAGCGCGCCTTCAACTCCACCAGCACGGTGACCTGCTTGCCGGCTTCAGCGGCCGCGACGAGTGCGCGCGCAATCGAGGAGTCCTCGCTGGTCCGATACAGCGTCTGCTTGATCGCGAGCACGCGCGGGTCCTGGGCTGCCTGTTCGAGAAAGTCGACGACACTGTCGAACGAGTCGAAGGGGTGGTGCAGCATCACGTCGCCGGCACGAATCGTCGGGAAGATCTTGGCGCGCTCCCGCAGCGAGGGATGGATCGTCGCGACGAAGTGTGGCGCCTGCAAGCGGTCGTCGGCCTCGAGATCGACGAGCTGGATCAGCCGCGAGATGTTCACTGGGCCGTCACACTCGACGAGGTCGCGCGTTTCGAGGTCGAGCACCTCGAGCAGTTCCTGACGCAAGCGCTCGCCGACGGGCGCGCGCACTTCGAGTCGCACCGGATCGCCGCGCCGGCGGCGGTGCAGCTCCTGCTCGATCGCGGTCAGCAGGTTCTCGGTCTCTTCTTCGTCCACGTAGAGGTTCGAATTGCGCGTCACCCGGAAGGCCGTGTGATCGAGGATCTTGGCGCCGGCGAAGAGTTCCGGGAGCTGCCAGCGGATCACGTCGGCCACGAACACGTACGTGCGCGTACTCGCTTCGCCGCCCGGCACACGGAATACGCGCGAGAGCACGCGCGGCACCTGCACGACGGCGAGACGCACGGGCTCCTCGGGATCGTCGGTGTGGAGCAGTGCACCGATGTTCAGGCTGCCGCTCGCGACGAACGGAAACGGATGCGTCGGGTCGAGCGCGATCGGCGTCAGCACCGGGAAGATCTCGCGCTGGAAGAAGCCGCGCAGCCACGCCTGCTGCTCGGCCGGCAGATCGTCCGGGTGCGGGAAGACGATGCCTTCCTTCTCGAGCGCGGGCCGCAACAGCTCATTCCAGCATTGGTAGAGGTCGCGCACCTGCACGCGCGCGACGCCCTCGATTGCAGCCAGTGCCTCGGCGGGCGTCTTGCCATCGGGCTCGCGCGCAGTGATCCCCGCCTCGGCCTGCTGCTTCAAACCGGCGACGCGAATCTCGTAGAACTCCGACAGATTCGAATCGGCGATCGACAGGAACTTCACGCGCTCGAGCAGCGGATTGCCGGGATCCTGCGCTTCCTCGAGAACGCGGCGATTGAAGGCGAGCCAAGACAGCTCGCGATTCAGGAAAAGTTCCGATCCGGGCGGGCGGGCGGCGGCTTCGCTGGACACCCCCACAGCATCGGACAGCCGCCGCCCCGAGCCAACCGTCTGA
>CAYGWM010000155.1:6426-7894 GCA_964353555.1 uncultured Spirochaetales bacterium | reverse complement strand
ATCTCGGCGCAGTTGATCTTCACGCATTCGACCCTGCTGTTGGACTCGATGCAGACCGCCTCGGATGAGCGGTGGCTCGTCCAGGTGCAGACCGTGTGGATGGAGCCGGACACGCTGCGCGAGATGGCGCTCTACTCGCTGGAGTTGTTCATGGTGCTGGGGTTTGAGCACGACTTCGAGCGGGTTACGGTGCGTCTGGGCAGCCCCCTCGATGCCATCAATCAGCAGGTGCCGCGGCGCGTGCTGAGTCGCCGGCTGGTGGGTGCGCTGCCCGCCACAGGTTCCATTCCGCTGCGCTGATGCTCTCCCCTTCCCGATCGTCTGGTGGCCTGAACAGGCAAGAGCAGGATCTGCTGGAGGTGCTGGGTTGTACGCAGGCTGAGTACGAGGCGTTCTGCCGCGAGGTGGCCCGCTACAGCCGCTTGCGGCCGGGTGAGCCGGTGGCATTCCTGCCGGTGATCGCGGCGCTGGGCTTCTGGGGCACCTTCGCGGTGAACCTGGCGATCGGCGTGGCGCTGACTGGTGTTGCGGCGCTACTGGCCCCGAAGGCAGGGAAGCCGGCCAATGCGCCGAACGCCCCACGCAACGTGGAGGGGCAGTCCATCGTCGATAACGCCGGCTTCACGCCGAAGACCGGCTTCGATGGTTTGCAGAATGTGGTCGAGATGGGCTCACCCATCCCGCTGGTGTTCGCCAAGCGTGAGGAGATTGATGGTGTTGTCTACGGCGGCGTGCGGATAAACACCAACCTGCTGTGGTCCGAGGTGCTGTCGATCAAGGGCGGGTTAATGCTGCGGGCAATGCTCATGCTTGGAGAAGGACCGCTGCCAAGGATCGACCCGATGCAGGTTGCGGTAGGCAACAACCTGCTGAATAGCTATGTGTTTGAGAAGCAGACACTAAACGATTTTGGACGAGTCACCTACTACTACAGTGGCGATGGTGGGAGGCTGATGCCAGCGGACTACATAGGCGGCAGAAACCCCAGTAATGATGAGGGTAACGCTACTCGCCAAGGCGCCGCTGATGTGTACATGGTTCGCGCTGTGGACAACGACTCTTGGCGGGCTGACTTCTCTTATGCGTCCAGACCCAGCACCCAGACACAGTTCGGCTTGTTTGCGCCAATCGGTAATGGCCTCACCTATTTGGTTAATCCAAGGATCAGCGCCGGCAGTGTGGCTACGTTTATCCCTTACGACAAGGGGGAGAAGCTCCGCATATCCTGTAAAGCAGACCCCTCAGAACGTGCCAAGCGGGCCAAGCACGAGGCTCGGTTCAATTCGCGTGCGAACTTCCGTGGCAATGACAATGCTGTACGTGCCGTCGAAGTAGGTGATAGGTTGGACTACACGGTCCTTTCTCTTACTGATCAGAATCAGGTGTTCATCTACCGGTCTAGCGGCGAGGATGATGGTAGGGAGACCTGCGGTGATGTTGCTTCGTCGGTAGCAAACCGCTCCCGTGC
>CAYGWM010000155.1:0-6326 GCA_964353555.1 uncultured Spirochaetales bacterium | reverse complement strand
TTCGAGCTTAAACAAGGCATCAGCAAGCAACGATCTCTTGGTTATCCACCCCTGGATGGTACCAACTACGTAGACGCTTGGGGCAAGTTGGCCGAAGTGTTCCCCTACGAGGAGATTCAGGCGAATGTGGATCAGCCTGAGCATGAGATCGTCTATATCAACCAAGTCACCACCAATGACGCCGTTCCGCTGTACAACAACATCGCAATGCTGGGGATGAATATGCGCTCGTCGGTCGAGCTGACACAGATGGAGCAGATTTCCGTCTACATCACCGAGGGGCTGGACAACACCCATCTGTTCCCCGACATACTCAAACTGATGCTCACCCAACCCCGCTGGGGACTGGGCAACATACTCAGCCCTGAGCAGGTAGACACCGCCTCGATGGATGCTGCCGCCACCTGGACCCGCAATCAGCGGTATTTCTACGACGGTGGAGTGTCAGAGCCGCTGAACGTCATTTCCTGGGCATCCGAGACGGCGCGGCG
This sequence comes from uncultured Spirochaetales bacterium, assembly GCA_964353555.1. Classification (GTDB taxonomy): domain Bacteria; phylum Myxococcota_A; class UBA9160; order UBA9160; family PR03; genus PR03. The sequence continues at coordinate 5,835 of CAYGWM010000155.1, read as the reverse complement.
CTTCCTGCTGGATTTCGTCTACAAAAACGGCGTCTACAGCCTCAAGCCGGCGGTCACCTTCGGCGGGCCAGAGCCCATCACTGGGCTGTACAACTCCGGCAACATCGTGGAGGGCACCTTCAGGCTCACCTATCTCGACCCCAACGACCGCCAGCCGCCACGCATCTCGGTGCGGTGGCGCAAGGAGGCGGGGGCCAGCGGCGACCCGCTTCAGCGTGGGTTGTTCCCTCAGGTGCAGGAGCTGAACGTCCAGGAGGTTGACACTCCACCCTTCGCCCCGTTTGAGTCGATCGACGTGTCGAGCTTCTGCACCAGCGAGAAGCACGCCACCGACATCGGCAGGTATGAGTGCCGCTTCCGCCGGCTAGTCACCCACGGCGTCGAGTTCCAGGTGATGCCCAGTGATGCCCGGCTGGATCTGGCCACCTGCTTCCGCCTGTCGCTGGAGATGGTTGCGTCCTCTGTGCAGCAGGTCGGCACGATCGACGCCGACGGGCGGATCCGCACCTACGGCTTTGAGCTGCCGGACGGCACCCACTCGATGGTGCTGTGGTCCGGCGATGCCAGCACCTCGCTCACCAGCGCCAAGGTCACCGTCACCAATGGAATCGCCGACAGCTGGCGCGGATCGGTGTTTGCCCTGGAGCGTGTGGCCAGGACCGTGTCGAACACCTACAAGGTGCAGACACTGGGCTTCAGCAATGAGGGCATGATCAACGTGACTGCCATTTACTGGCCCACCGACGAGGCCGGCTATTCTCTGATCAGCAAGGACTGGGACAGCGGTTTCACCGTGAACAACTGATGCCTGTAGCCCTGCCCGATCTGTGCCCGACCTCCTGCCGGTACGACGCCCCATTCCATCCGGTGCGCGTGGTGCGTTCGATCAGTGGCGCGGCATCCCGCCTGCTCTATGGCTCCAAGTCGAGCCAGGCTCGGCTGGAGATGGACTTCGCCGCTGATGATGCCGGCGCGGCGAGTTGGCTGACTGCCTTTGAGAAAGCCCGCAGCGACTTCGATGTGGTCACCCTGCCGCCCAGGATGTGGGACGGTGCCACGGCCATCGCCGGCACCATTCCGGAGCACATCAGCTGGCACTTCGACGGCCCACCGTCTGTGGATCGCACCACCAAGGGCCGATCACAGGTCCGGGTTAGTCTGCTGGGAGACTTGGAGGCGTAGATGGCTGTCCTGACTGGCGCGAACGGTGCGCTGCGATTCAACGGGGTGGCCATCGCCAAGGTGCGGAACTGGTCTTTGTCGGTGTCGCGAGACGCATTGGACACAACCTGCCTCACCACAACCGATCGGGAGTACGTCCCAGGGTTGCGTGGAGCGTCTGGATCCTGCACGGTGCTCTACGACCCAGACGAGCGCCGCGCTGCCGATCTGCTGAACGGCATCTTCCGCGATGAATCTGAGCCGACCGATCTGGTCGAGTTCGTGCTCGACACCCTGCGGAACGCACGCATCGCCGGCAAGGCGCTGATCACCAGCATCAGCCCGTCGGTGTCAGTGGGTGACGCCCAGTCATGCGATGTGCAGTTCCAGTTGAGCGGCAAGCTGCAAGGCGGGTTCTGATAGATGGCGATCCTCGGCGTCGAAGGCCGCTTTGCCCTACGGCGTGAGGCCCCGGATCCGCTGGTCATCACGCCGGATTCGATCGCCAAGTCGGTCAACAGCTTCCGCGTCTCCAACCAGGATTTCTGGTCTGGCGATGAGGTGTACCTCGTCAGCCCGAACGGCATTCCACTCAGCAACACCGCGGTGCCGGAGGGGTCTGGTACCTATTTCGGAAGCCGGTGGGATCTCGGCCCGAACCGTGTCCACATCACGGACGAGAGCGACCAGTTCTACCTGGATCAGGGCGACGGCACGATCGAGACCATGCTGCTGATAACGGACACCGGCAGCGCGGTGGTGACAGACACCGGCGCCCGGATCTCGCTGGGGGAGGCAGCGAGCGCCGGTGCCGGTGACCTGGAGTATTTCTACAACCGCGGGCCGGCCATCAAGTCGGGCACCTTCTTCATCTACCGCGACCAGCTCGACCGCATCAGCCTGTACCCGACGCGGGCCACCGCCCTGGTGGGCAGCCGCGCCCAGCGGTACCCACTGTTCGTTCTTGACTTCGGCTACCTGGTGTTCGCTCCGGCGGGGACGCTGGAATACGACAACGCGATCGGTACCTGCGTGGATCGTATCGGGAGCTTCCTGCCGCCCAATGTCACCGACGAAACGAAGCTGAGCGACATCTGCGATTTCGCGCCCTATTTTGAACAACCCACCGCAGGCACCGAGGATTTCAACAACGCCGACATGGCCCCCAGGCGGTGGGTGGCCGGGTTCCCCTGGTACTTCGTCTGCAACCTGCAGGGCTGGTCGCTGGAGCTCAGCGCCCCCAGCGTAGATACGACGGCGGTGGGCGTGAAGTTCGGTGAGGCGGTGAAGTCCCTGGTTACTGGCGGTGGGTCGATGGACTTCTTTGTGGATCGCGTCTACCACGATGATGGCAGCGTGGACACCACCGCTCTGATGCGGCTGTTGATGCTGACTGAACGCGGCTCCAAGGCCGAGGCTGAATTCTGGGTGGTGCGTGACCGGGCCGGCTCGGCGTGCGATGGCCTGCTGCCTGGCGACCTCTACTACAGCACCGAGATCCTGACGGTGAACTGCGCCATCAATCTGCGCCCGTCGAAGATGGTGGTGGGTAGCGCCAATTTCGTCACTACAGGCGAGATCAGCCTGCGCGAGGGGACGAACTAGACTCCCCCAATCAGTGCAGCCGTCATGAGCCAGATTGCCCTCCCAGAGCTGCCGGGCTCTCTTCAGCACATCGACGTCACCCAGGGGCAGTACCGCGACCAGATCGGGGCGGTGGCGCAGCTGTGCCGGCAGGTGGGGGGCAACGCCGACCTGGCGCAGGAGGTGCTGACCAGCAAGTACACCCTCTACGTCTCGCCCGATACGGGCCGCGATGACTTCGTGCCGGGTGAGGCGAACTTCACCACGGGCCTGACCCGCCAGCAGGCATCGTGCGGCTACAGCATCTACGCCCCGTTCAGGACGATCCAGCGTGCCCTGCTGGAAGCGGCCCGCATCTCGGTGATCGCCGGCCCCGAGAACGACAAGTTCGATCGGGTGGTGATCCTGGTAGCGCCTGGCGAGCACATGATCGACAACGGCCTCTCGACTGGGTTCACCGGCCCCTGGATACCGCCTGCCGGGCAGGAGTCCTACGTGCCGACCGCCGAGGACCTGCGCTCGTTCAACGGCACCGGGCGGCTGGGTGTGATCATTCCGCGTGGTGTGTCGATCGTCGGCGCGGACCTGCGGAAGACCGTGGTGCGCCCGATGTCCGTACCGCCCCCCACCGGCAACCCCTCAACCGGTCGCGGGGCGATCTTCCGCGCCACTGGCACCGGCTTCTTTTTCACCTTCTCGTTCAAGGACAATCCGACGTTCCAGCAGAGCCACCACCTGTTGCACTGCTTTGAGTTCTGCTCGGAGGAGGCCCTGGCGCTTTACTACGAGCAGGTGGCCAGTGCATTTGGTCTGAACAAGGCCGACATCGAGATCCGCGACCCTGAGGTTGAGATTGCGGCGCCCTACCCCAAGGGCACTGCCACGCCGGCAACGGACACCACGAAGGGCAGCTCCTGCTACGTCTTCAACTGCTCGCTGCGGTCGGATTATGGGATGTGCGGAATCTACCTTGACGGCGATGAGGTGACTGGCTTCAAGTCGATGGTGACTGCACAGTTCACCAACGTGTCGCTGCAGCGCGATATGAATGCGTGGCAGCTCTACTCAAATGGCAACTGGGCTACACCGCCCAGCTATCAGGCGTACATTGACCAGGATGTAAACAACATCCGATTCAACATCTCTGGCAACTACAATGCCAGGACAGGTTGCTACGAGACCGACTGGCGTCACTTTGCGTTCAAGGTGATCAACGACGCCATCATCCAGGAGGTGTCGTGCTTCGTGATCGGCGATGCGGTCCACCACTGGACGGCCAGCGGTGGCGAATGCACCATCACCAACTCGAACTCGAACTTCGGCGCCACGGCCCTGCTGTCCTCCGGGTTCCGGGGCATCGGAACCGGCGGCGGAGCGTTCCAGCAGGATCAGGACTTCACGATGGTTCGCCTGCGCCGCCCACTGCGGATGAAGCAGGACGGCTCCAACGTGCGACAGGTCAGCATCGGGCTGGTGAAGTCCTACGACCACGCCACCGGCCAGCTGACCCTGGACCGCAACCTGGACATCCAGAATCAGCTCGCCATCTTCGGCTACTCGCTGGCGCCAAACAGCTTCCTGTGGATCGAGAACCGTTCGCGGGACACCGGGCCCGGCTACTTACCAGGCAACCTGCCGGGCAGCGCGGCAGTGAACGTGCGGGCGCTGATGTCGAGCAACCCGTTCGATACAGCCACGCCGGACCGAATCCAGCTGAACCCGTCCAACGACCCAGCAGTCAACAACCTGCCAACGATCGACCCAGCTGATCTCGTGGGCAACCGGGTGTTTCTGCGTCGGTTGATCGACAACCGCAGCACCGAGGAGCGGGAGTACGCCCTACTGGTGGCCAACACGAAGAACTTCGGGTTCCGCCGCCCGCTCGGCAACTACGTTGTGCGGTTGGGTGGAGCGTCCCAGGTTGGTGAGCAGCTCGACCCGACCTTGGGCGCCGGTCAGGTCTACCTGGTGTCCGACTCCACGCCGGCCGCATCGGGAGTGTTGGGCAACTCGGCGCGTTCATTCACGGACGTGTTCCGGCTGGTGCTGCGGCCCAGCGACCTGCAGGACAACTTCAAGGCTGGCAACTTCTACCGGGTCGGCAATGCCGTTTTCCACGAGGGCCGGGTGAAGCGGTCGAAGCGGAACGGGTTCGCCAGCCAGTTCCTCGGGGACGACTGGGAACCCTCCGTCTCGATGCTGCTCAACGCCCGTGGCCTGGAGCAGAGCCGCGTCACGCAATCGCCTCTGCTGGTGATCGACCGCGACAGCAGTAACGACCCAGCCAGCAAGACCCTCGGCATCAACCTGGACTCCGACGCCGATGTGCTCGGGCAGATCCGCAGCGCCGCGGACTTCCAGGCTGTGAACGGTCTGATGGTGGCCCTGGGCTACGCGAGCAATGCCGTATCCGGAGCTGGTGGCAACCTGGCTGGCACCGTGCTCCAGCCCCAGGCCGCTGACGCCACCCGGAATTGGGATCCGATGGCTGAATCCAGCCCGATCCCCACCGGCAAGCTCAACTCGCGCCGGCAGTGGCCGCTGGAATTCAACCGGCCCAGCCTGATCCGGGCATTCGGCCACGCCTACGAGTGGGCGGGCCTGCTGAACTACACCAAGGCGATGCCGAAGTACCAGACCTCGGTACTGAGCGATCAGAACAAGATCGACTTTTTCGGCGTCTCGCACAGCGGCGGACGGGTCTACAACACAGGCTTCAACGAGGACGGCCTGCTGGTGCAGGGCGACACCATCCGCGACCTGAGCACCGGGCGCACCAGCAATACCGATGTGGCCGGCGTCGGCGGCATCAGCGGTGATCCGGACTTCGAGAACATCCCGACCACCTTCGAGGATCTAACCGTCACGGACGAGTTCAATTCGCTGGGCCGGGCGAACATGAACAACGTCGTGTTCAACGGGTTCATCGACGGCAGCCCGACCTGGGCCTACGGCACCCTGCCGATCGCCACGGTGGACGAGGAGGGCATCCTGAGGCTGGCCAGTGCCGAGGAGGTCGCCACCCGTGAAGGCACCAAGGCGATGACCGCGCAGGCGTGGGGCGACAACGCCAACATCGCCGGCGGCTGG
>CAYGWM010000154.1:0-7909 GCA_964353555.1 uncultured Spirochaetales bacterium | reverse complement strand
TCCAGAACGCGCGGCGGAAGATCGGGCCGAAGACGTTCCACGCGATCACGATGCCGGCGATCGCCAGAACCGGGTGGCGCGACCATTGCTGGAAACGGAGCGCCGCCGATTCGGTCAGCAACAGGCCGATTGCGCCCGAACCGTCGAGCGGCGGCAGCGGCATCAGGTTGAAGAGACACAGGATGAGGTTCAGCGTGAAGAACGCGCTGACCAGCAGGGCCCCGGCGCTCGCGACGCCGTCGCTGGTGGCGGCGACGACCTGCGAGCCGTTCACCGACTCGGGCACCGCGAAGACGCCGGCGGCGATGCCGGCCCAGATCACGCCGCTCGCGACGAGCACCAGCAGCAGATTCGCCGCGGGTCCCGCGAGCGACATCCACGCCGCGCGCCGCGGATGGTGCGCGGCCCAGATCGGATCAAAGGGCGCGCTCGCGTAGCCGACCGGCCAGCCGGACGTAATCGCGGTGAAGAGCGGCAACAGCACCATCCCGAACGGCTCGCGACGAATGTGCGGCCGCGGGTCGAGCGACACCTGCCCGGCGAGATAAGCAGTCGGATCGCCGCCGCGCTGCGCCGCCCAGGCGTGCGCGGCTTCGTGCAGCGACGTCGAGAACAAGAAGACCACGTACCAGACGAGACCGTCGAGAGCGGTGTCCAACTACGCGCCCCCTTCCGGAAGGCCGGGCAAGCCGTCGAGACTGCGGGCGTTGTTCGCGGCGCGATACGCGCGCATGCCCGCTTCGCCCTTGCTCGCCGCCCAGTCACCGATCTGGCTGCGCTCGCCTTCGTACGCGTAGAGTGGCACGCCGTAGCCGCACGAATCGGCGATGCGTGTGACGTCGATGCGGATCACCGCACGCGTGGACGGGTAGTGCGGGAACAGCGCTGCGAGCTCCTCGAAGTCTGCAGCGCCCGGCAGCACCGCCTCGCCGCGCCCGTATATTCGCAGCAGCCGCGGCGGGCCTTCGAACGCGCAGAAGAGCAACGTAATGCGTCCGTTCTCGCGCAGATGCGCGACCGTCTCGATGCCGCTGCCGGTGAGATCGAGGTACGCGACGCGGCGCGGGCCGAGCACCGCGAAGCTATCGAGTCCTTTCGGCGACAGGTTCACCAGCCCGTCGCCCGACAGCGGCGCGCTCGCGACGAAGAACATCCGCTGCGCCTGCAGCCATTCGCGCATGCGCTCGTCGATTGCGTCGAAAACCTTGCCCAAGCGCCCTCCTTCAGAGTGGTTCGGTCAGCTCGATGCGGTTGCCAAAGGGGTCGTCGACGTACGCGCGGCGCTCGCGGTCGCGCTGCTCTTCGTCGTAGACGTGGACACCGCGGTCGCGAGCACGCACGAGCAGCGCCGCGAGATCGGTCACGCGAAACGCGGGATGCGCCTTGCGCGCCGGTTGAAACTCGCGCTCGACGCCGAGGTGCACGCGCACCGCCGAATTCTCGAACCAGCAGCCGCCGCGCGCTGCGAGGTCGGCCGGCTTCGCCACTTCGGCGAGTCCGAGCACGCCGATGTAGAAATCGCGCGCTCTCTCTTCGCCACCGGCCGGCATTGCGAGCTGCACGTGGTCGATCGCGACGATCACGGCGCCATCATCCCATGATCGCGAAGGCGCGCACCGGAAAGATAGGTCTCGAGGCCGTGTGCGACGATGTGGCTCAGATCGACGAGACGTCTACTCACTGCAGGCTCCCGGCCGTCGAGGAGCCGGAGCATGACACGTCGGGAGCCGTAGCCGGTAGGGGCGCGATCGCTCGGTCGCGCTAGCGCAGCATGAGTTCCAGCTCTTCGGGCGACAGCACGCCGAGTTGCGCAAGGCTCTCGCGCAGCTCGGTGCGCTGCTGCGGCGTGAGCTGTTCGCGATGCAGCAGCCGCCACATCAACTCGCGTAGCTCTTCGGGACCGAGCGCCTCGAGCTTCACGCGCAGCTTTTCGCCGGTCTGCGGCGGCAGCTCCACGAGGGCCGCGGCCCAGGGGCGCAATCCGCCGCTCGCACGCTGGGGTTGGGTCGCCGCGGCCGTCTTCTCTTCGGACGGCGCGCTCGCACCGATCGGCGTGTCGAGTCCCGCATTGAGCTCGCGCGCGGCGACTTCGGCGTCGGCGAACGACTTCGCTGCGCGTTGCGGTGCGACGATTGCTTCGCCGGCCGGCGCGATCACCGGTGCGTCCGGTCGCATCACGAGCAACAGCGCCGCAGCGGTGGCGGCGAGTGCGACCGGCGCGAGCCAGCGGCGGCGGCGCGGCGGTGCGCGTCGCGCGACTGGCGCTCGCGTGATGCCACTCGCGTCCTCGCCCAATCGCGACGCGAGCGCGCTGCGCAACGCCTCGATGCGTATCGGGTCGACGGGCGCGGCGGCAAGGCCTCTCAGTTCCCCATCCACCGCGCGCAGCGCTGCGAGCCGGCGCGCACAGTCGCGACAGCACTCCGCGTGCGCCAGCACCTCGCCCGCGCGCGGCGCATCGAGTTGGTCGTCGAGTAGCGCCGACAGATCCACTTCGAACGGCGCACAGCGTTCCGCGATCTCGCTCATCGTTCCTCCGCGCCGATCCACTCGGCCAGCGTGCAGCGCGCGCGGTGCACGAGCGCCTTTACCGACTTCTCGCTGGTCTCGAGACTCGCAGCTACCTCCGCGTACGAGAGCCCGTCGACAGCGCTGAGCCACAGCGCGATGCGCTGGCGCTCGGGAAGCTTCGCGAGCGCACGCTCTACGGCGTCTCCGACGCGCCTTGCGTGGGCGACGTCGTCCGCTCGCGGTGTATCCCCAACGAGAACCAGCGCGGCGCCGTCCTCGTTCTCCTCGTCGGTGCTGCGATGCGGGTTCTGGTGCCGCGGCCGCCGCAGCTCGTTCAGCGCAAGGCGTGTCGCGATCGTGTAGAGCCAGGTCGAGAAGCGGGCGTTCGGCTCGTAGCGCTCGCGCGCGCGGTAGAGCCGAAGAAAAGTCTCCTGCACCAGTTCCTCCGCGGAGGCGGCATCGCGCACGATGCGTTCGAGATAACGCAGCAGCGGACCCGACCAGCGGGCGAAGAGCCGGTCGAACGCCGATTCGTCACCGGCGCCCAGGGCCAGCATGAGCCGGACATCGTCGTCACCGTCGTGCAAGCCCGTCTCCGCCGCTCCGAGGAAACCCGGCCCGGCCCTCCCGGTTGCGCCCAAGGAGCCCAATAACTTGACGCCGCAACAACTTGACGCCCGGCACGGCCTCTTATCTCAGGAACTCGATGATGGCGGCGTTCAGGGCTTCGGGTTCTTCGATGCTGACGACGTGGCCGGCGCCGGGGATCACGACTTTTTTCGCGTTCGGCAGTCGGGCGGCCATCACGTCGGCGGCGCGCAGGTAGGCGTCGTCCTGCTCGCCTACCACCACGAGCGCCGGCGCGGTGATCTGCGTCAGCTCGTCGATGCAGCCGGGGATCGGTCCCGACACGCGGCGACCGAAGTTCGCGACGCCGCGGGCCGACATCTTCGCGATTGCGCGGGCCGCGTGCTTTGCGGCCGGCAGCTCCGGACGGCGGCCGATCGCGGTGGCAGCCGCGCGGCTCTCGACGAAGGATGGCAGGCCGCGCGTCTCGAGGTTCTGCGCGATCCGCTCGACCTGCGCGAGCCAGCCCGCCTGCGCGTCGGGATTCTTGAAACCGGGGCCCGTGTCGAGTAGCACCAGCGCGCGCACGCGCTCGGGATGACGCAGTGCGAAGTGCAGCGACAACGCGCCGCCGAATGAGAAGCCGGCTAGAACGACCGGAACGCCTCGAGCGGCCCAATCCATCACGCGTGCGAGATCATCGAGCACGATGTCGAAGGAGTACGCGTCGGGGTCGTCTGGCGCGTCGGAGTCGCCGTGGCCGCGGTAGTCCCAGAGCACCACGCGAAAACCGCCCGCGACCAGCGGGGCGACCTGTGGGCGGAAGTTCTCGCGCGTGGTCGAGTAGCCGCACGAGAAGACGATCGGCGTGCCATCACCGTGCGACTCGACATGGAGTTCGATGCCGTCGCGTGCCGGGATCCGCGTCACACGGAGGCCTTTGCGCCGAGCCGCTTGCGCAACGCCTTCGCCATCTGGTCGAGTTGATCCTGCATCGGACCGCGGATCGTGAACTCGGGAATGAGCGCCTTGGTGCGGCCTTCGAGTTCGATCCGCACGCGCGTCTTCTGCTTGCGCTCGGTCAGCGTCACGGCGCCGCGCAGCTCGCGCCAGATGCGCCCGTCGCAGACCTTCTCGAAGCTGACGTCGCCGCCCGGCTCGTACTCGAAATGGAAGGTCGCTACGCCTTCGCGGCCGAGCGCGGTGTAGTGACTCGCAATCGTCTTGCGCTGCCCCTTGCGCGCGACGATCTCCGTCGTGCTGTCCGGGAAGAGATCGCAGAGGACGGCCTCATCGGCGAGCAGCTGCGCCGCTTCGGCCCGCGGGCGGTCGACGTCGAACTCCTTCTCCATCTGCAACGGACGTTCTCCTTCTCGAAGACGCAACGGGTCAGTGAATCTCGATCCAGCTAGCGAATTTCGACCCAAACCGACGGTGCCACTACGGTCCCCTCGACGCTGATCGCATCGAACCAGGTAGCGACGCTCGCGAGCGCCCGGCTCCAGGGTAGTGCTGCCGCGACGTTCTGCGCGACGCTCATGTGCAGCGCTTCGCGCAGCTGCTCGGCGAGCGGCTTGGGCGGCGGATAGACCGCGAGCGCGACATCGGTTCCGGCGGCAATGCCGGTGCGCTCCTTCGCCTTCTCCACAGCGATACGTAGCCCGCCGAGCACGTCGACGAGCCCGCGCGTCACGGCCTGCTCGCCGGTCCAAACGCGCCCACCGGCGATCGCATCGATGTCGGCGACGCTGCGACTGCGACCCTCGGCGACGCGCGCGAGAAAGCGCCGATAGGTGTCGTCGACGTCGGCTTGCAGCCAGTCTTTCGTATCCTGCGACAGTTCGGGCGTCATCAAACTGATCTCGGCGTGCGGCGCGCGATCGAGCGTGGCGATGTTGACACCGAAGCGCTCGAGCACACCGTGCAGCGACGGCCTCACCGCGAAGACGCCGATCGAGCCCGTGAGCGTGCCAGGCTGCGCGACGATCGCGTCGGTCGCCGACGCCAGGTAGTAGCCGCCCGACGCGGCGTAGTCCGAGAACGACGCGACGATCGGCTTCTTCTTGCGCGCCTCGCGAATCGCCTGCCAGATCTGTTCGGACGGGAACGCGCCGCCGCCGGGGCTGTCGATGCGCAGCACGATCGCGCGGATCGCGTCGTCCGCGGCAGCGTCTTGGAGCGCCTCGATCACCGTCTCCGACGCGAACACCGGCTGCCCGGTGCGCGACACCGAACCCTTGCCGCTCTGGATCGTGCCGCTGCCGTAGATCATCGCGAACGTGGCTTGCGGATCGAAGCCCAGCGAAGCCGCATCCACCGCCGCGTAGTCGGACGCCTCGACGATCTTGTCCTTGCCGAGTTCCTCGATCAGCGCGGCGCGGGTGCGCACGCCGTCGATCAGCTTCAGCTCTTCGAGTACTTCGGGGCGCGACGGCGCGCTGGCGATCACCTTGCGCACGGTCTCGACCGAGACGCCGCGCGCCTCGGCGATGCCGCCGACGAAGAGCCCGTCGAACGAGTCGAGCAGCCGGTTCGATTGCTCGCGATAGAACTCGTTCATCGAGTGGCCGACGATGCTGTCGGCCGCGCCTTTGTAGTTGCCCGCCTGCGCGACCTGCACCGTGACGCCGAGGTAGTCCCAGAGTCCGCCGAGGAACCAGTGCTCTTCCGCAAGGCCGATCAGCGGCGCGCCGCTGCCAGGCGCCATGTAGAGCTTCTCGGCCGCGCTCGCGACGTAGTAATCGCGGTTCGCGCCGAAGCCCTCGACTTCGAGGTACGCGACCGGATGGCGGCCGGCCTTGCTCAAGGCATGGATCGCGTCACGCAGATCCTGCGCCTTCGCCCAGCCGACCTGAAGCCCGCGCACCACGAGCAGCACGTGTGTGATGCGGTCGTCACGCTCGGCCTTGCGCAGTTCCGAGAGCGTCCCGAGCAGCGAACGGCGGTCCATGCCGAGCAGCTGACTGAAGCTGGGAGCGTCGGCCGCCTCCACGTAGTTGCCCGAGAGCTCGACGACGAGCGTGCTGCCGTCCGCGATCGACGGCGCCCCGCTGATCTTCGAGATCGCGTAGACCGCGACGACTGCCAGCAGCGTGATCACGATCCATCGAAGCGTGCGCATCGACTCACCCCCGTTGCAGACTATGCTAGGCGCCGATGGCGCGGGAGGTATACGTCGCGGCGGTTGGTCTCACCAAAGTGGACCTCACCGGGCGCATCTTCGCCTCCGTTTTCGATCTCTTCGCCGAAGCCTACCACCGCGCGCTCGAGGACTCCCCGGTTCGCGCGTTCGAAGCCGTCCAGGTCGGCGTGATGGACAGCGAGGAATTCGAGAATCGCGCGAACCTTGCCGCGAAGGTGGTCGATCGTCTCGGCCTCACCGGCATCCCGGCAATCCGCTCCGAGACTGCTTCATCGACCGGCGCCGCCGCTTTCCATGAGGCCTATTACAAGGTCGCATCGGGACAGTGCGAGAGCGTGCTGGTGCTGGCCGGCGAGCGCATGAAGAACGTCACGACGGAAGTCGCAACGGCGATCATGTCGAAAACCATCGACCCGGTCGAGCGCCAGTTCGGCTTCACGATGCCCGCGTTGATCGCGTTGATCACGCAGGCCTGGCTCGCCGAGCGGCGACTGCGCGGCAAGCCGGTCGCAGATCTGCTGGCGCGTCTGATGGTCCGCGCCCACGCGCTCGGTTCCGAGAACCCGCTCGCGGCGTTCTACGGCAGGCCCGAGCCACTCGACGCCTACTTCGACGCGACCAAGAACCTGCCCGTCGCAACGCCGCTGATGCGCAAGGACTGCTCGCCGATCTGCGACGGTGCGGCCGCGCTGATCCTGACCGCGCGACCGCAAGCGGTACGCGTCGCGGGACTCGGATCGGCGACCGAGACGTCGTCGATCCTCGATCGCGAGCATCTGGCGTGTCTCGATGCGACGCGCGCGGCGGCGAAGGTCGCGTACTGGCGCGCCGGCATCGCGAAGCCGCGCGAACTCGAAGGCCTCTACGTCGAATGCCATGACGCCTTCAACAGCCTGCTCCCGATCGACCTCACAGACCTCGACCTCGTCGAGCCGGACGAGGCGATCGACGCGGTGGTCGGCAACTTGCGCCGCGAGCCGGGCGACCCGCTCGATCATCCTGTGACGGGCCTCGCCGGACGCCTGCCGGTGAACTTCTCGGGCGGCCTCAAGGCGCGCGGCCATCCAGTCGGCGGCACCGGCCTGTTCCAGATCAGCGAGTGTTTCCTGCAGCTCACTGGGCAGTTTCCGAACCCGCGCGCGCAGGTGCCGGGCGCGCGGATCGGCATCGCGCACTCGATCGGCGGACCCGGCAACAACGTGTACGTGACGGTGATCGAGCGCGCGGACGGCAAGCGCAAGCCCGTGGCGGTCGCGCGGCCGCCGCTGTCGTTCCGCTCGAGTGGACCAGCGCGGCTCTCGGAAGTTCCGCCGACGCCCGAGGGACTGCACGGCGCGAGCGCGCTGCTCGAGGCGTACACGAGCATCTACGTGACGGCGGCCGAGAGCAGTGAGCCGATCCATGTCGGTCTCGTGCGCATCGGCGACAAGCGCGCGTTCGCCAAGCTCGATCAACCGCCGGGCGAGGGCGAGCCGCCCGAAGCGGTGCTCGCCGGCCAGCGCGTGCGCCTGCTCGTGAAGGACGACGGCGATCACTACTTCCAGATGTCGCCCGCGCGCGGCTTCGACCTCGCCGGCCTGCTCGGCCGGATGCGCACCCGCGTCGGCACCCTCCGCCGCCCCCCCGAAGACCCCACCGAATAGCCGTTGCGCCGGGGACGTTCGTTGCGCCAGTTGCGTTGGGGACGTT
>CAYGWM010000153.1:3861-8045 GCA_964353555.1 uncultured Spirochaetales bacterium | reverse complement strand
GTACAAATGCATCCGCACGCCGCCCGTATTCCAGCTCACGGCTTTGGTTGTTCTGCTGGTCCAGCAGTGCACTGATCGCATTAGTTGCCTGGATCGCAGCATCAAGCACGCCCTTGATGACCGGCATCAACGTGTCGCCGATCTTTCTTGCCAAGCTCTCTATATTGTCCTGCAGTGTGCTCAGCTTGCCGGACAGCGTGGTGGACTGCGCGATAGCACCATCCGCGTACTTCCCGCCCTTCTCGGTCAGCCGTTCTATTGCTACTTCCAACGCCTCGGACGACACCTTTCCTTTCGACAGCGCATCCTGCATCTCCTCACCCGTAAGGCCATACATCTTCCGCAGTTCGTCCAGCACGTTCACACCGCGCTCCTGGAACTGCAGCAGCTCCTCACCCTGCAACCTGCCCTTCGCCACTACCTGCCCGTAGGCGGTGACGATGCCTGCCAGTTCGGCGCCCGTGGCGCCTGATACGTCACCCAGCCGCTTCGTGACATCCACCACACGTTCAGCCGATACCCCGAACGCGGTCAGCCGCTTTGCCGTATCGATCAGCTCAGAGCTGGTGAACGGTGTCACCGCACCGAACGCCTGCAGCTCCGCAATGATGTCCTTTGTCTTCGTCAGTGAACCGGTCAGCACCTCCAGCGATTTCGTCTGCTTCTCAATCTCTGCCGTCTTGTCGAAGATGAACTTCGCAGACCCCAGCACGCTGAACGCTGCCAGCAGCGGGCCAAAGGTGGCGAGCAGGCCCTTGCTTGCGATGTCCAGCCCGCGCACGGCGCCTGTGGCTCCTTTGGCGCTGCTCTCTATGCCCTTGAACGGATCCGCACCGCCAATGGACCGCGCCTTCCGGTCCATCTCCGCCAGCTGCCGGGTGAGCTGATCCAGCGCCTGCGTCTTGGGCGCCCTGAACAGCAGATCGACTTCATACTGGGTTGCCATCGGCGCAGTCTACTTGCGCTCCCGATCCTCAGCTTTCGCCTGGTAGTAGAGGTGCCACAGGTGCAGCTCCGCTGGCGTCAGCGCCTCCCAGAGCTGCCCCAGTGTCATGTGCAGCTCCCCCGCCAGGAACAGCTGGAACATCAACTCGTGGTCTTCTCGGAGGCTCGCGATGAGGGCTTGGGGGAAAGTTCGGGGACTTCCACCTCCTCATCATCGCTCTCACGGCCGGCATAGATCTTGCTGATCAGTTCGGCCACCATGCCTGCATCAACAGCGTTACGCAGCTCAGGCAAATCCCCGGCATTGAACAGTGGTGCCCCGTTCTCGTCCTTCGCCTTCATCACCAGCAACTGCAGGTTGAGCGCAAGCTGGTCATCCTCGCTGCCGGCGTTCTTGCTTGCCATCTTCCGCTGCGCCAGCGTGATCGGTGTCACATAGATGGGCAGCTCCGCACCGCTGGGGAACTTCATCACATGCCGCACGGGCACGTTGATGCTGCTTTCGGCCTTGAGCAGGTCGATGGCGCGGGTGCCGTTGCTGCGGAATGGTGAGGCGCTCATACTGTTGTAGAAAGACGCCTCAGCCTATCAGCCGATGGCTGTGGTGAACATATGGGTAGGAGGCCCAGCAAAGCTGAAGTTCACGGTCGCAACCGTTGCTTCAGTACCACCAGAGTCCACTGCCAGCGACACGCCTTCAAGGCTCAACGGCACTTCGATGAACGAAGATGCAGTGTCATCCGGCAGGTCGCTGCCGCCAGCACCAGCCACGGCATTAACAAAGAACTTACCCCATGCACCTTCTTGTTGGGACCGCAGCGTATCGCTCAGCATCCGCTGGCCAAGACCTGCAGTAGCCGCCGTGAACTGCACGCGCACCGTACCCGTGCCATCGGCAAGGCCGGCCTGGTACGTCTTGAAGTTCACGATCTTGCCTGCGGTACCGCCAACCGTGCATTTCAGGGAAGTGGTCTCGATCTTGTCGCGGGTCATGTTGATGTCAAATCCTGCGATCTGACATACCGCCTCGTACTCGGCAAACTGCACCTTGATGTGCCCGCCAGGTGTGTTACCTCCACCGGAAACAGCCGATGCGGCCGTGACCGTCAGCGTGATGTCTTTTGCGGGCGATGTTCCGCCCAACGCAGTGCCCAGCACCTTGACGACATCGCCCACTTTGTACCCCGTGCCCTTGGCGGTACCAGGGACGATCGCAGTTACATTGGCTGTGGTCACGGTGACATCCACCGTTAAACCCTTGCCCGAACCGCTTACGGTCGTAGTGGCAATTGCCGTAAACGGCCCTGTGCCATAGCCACCACCAGTTGTTGGCAGGGCAGGGGTGTAGTTGCCAATCGCGGACGGCACACCACCAGCAATGGCACCGAGGCCGCCGTTGCCCGTCAGGGTCACCGGGGTACCGCCTACCGCGTTGAGGATCACGGCGCTGGTCTCAGTGACCGCACCGAGGTAGTAGGTGGTCCCCGCTGTCAGCCCTGAATCCAGATTGCCGCCCAGCTCCTCCATGAACGCCACCGGATCAGTCGGCATGAAGCCATGCGTGACGGGCAGGGTGATCTTGCTCCCGGTCACCGTGAAGTCGGTGTTATCGAGCAGGCAGACGGTGGTACCTGCCGGCTTGTAGGCGAACATTCCATCGGCCCCGGTCAGGACAGAGGTCGTTCCTTGGCATGAGACCGGCATGAGAAGGCTGTGCAGCGGTTATCGCGAAGTCTAGACCACCTCAATGGCAGCCAGGATCAGCACGCCCGTGTCCGTCGCCAGCCGCCGCTTCTCGCCAGGCGGCAACGGCGGTGCAGCCGTCACTCTGGCGGTGAAGCCACAGTTCAGCGTGTGCAGGTGCTGCGGCGCTTGCCCCGGATCCACCGTCACCGGCCCATCGTGGTTGTAAGTTCGCAGCCGCACCGGATCGCGGAAGTCACAGTTGAGCTGCCCCCATGCCTGCAGCACTACCTGTGCGGCATCCTCACCGGCGGCGCTGCCTCGCTGCTTCGGTGTCGCCAGCGTGACGATCATCGATCCCACCAGGTTGTCCGCCACGCAGCCAAGCGACACCGCAATGGTGCTGCCGAAGCTCACCGTGACGATGGCAAACGGGAGCGGGGGTGGCGTCTCCTGCGTGTTGTCGAAGACCACATTGGGGATGCCCGCGGCGATTAGCGCATCACGGGTCGTGATCTCCAGCTTGCCTCGCACATCCTGGAATCTGGCCATCAGAGATCGAAACGGCGTTTTATGACTCTGCCAGCCGCCTGCATGAGCTGCGGGATCTCCTGGTTGCGGAAGTCGATGAACCACGAGACCGGTGCTGACACCACTCGATGCACACCGCCCCAACTCGGCGGCAGGTTCACGCCCAGCGCGATCGGGGCGGCATAGGGCAGGTTATTGGTGAGGTGGTAGTCCCGACCCAATACCACCGTGAGCCCCTTCGCATCCGTCTGCGGGCTGTCGGCACCCTCCGGCGCTTCCTGCCCGCTGGGGCTGCCCTCGGCAGCGAACCAACTCGACCGCAGACGCCCGGAATCGCGTGGGCTGTTCTTGCTGCTGCCCAACCACGCCTGGCTGGTGATGATCGTCTCCTTGAGCTGCTCCGCTGCGGCCTTCTCCAGGTGGGCGATCAGATCCTTGGGGTTGCTGAACGTCGCCATCAGGGCTCACGCTCGCAGGTGAGCTTTGATGCCACCAATGCCTGCCCGCTGTAGGTCGGCTGGATGTCTGTGATTTTCCACCATTCGCTCAGATACTGCACCCGATCGCTCGTCAGCGGGAAGATCTGCAGCCCGGTGGGACCGTGATGCACCCACAGCCGTAGCTGGTGGCCCTCATCCACCCCACCCTGCTCGCTGCGCCCGGTGGAGAGCACGCCGGCCATGATCTGCTTGTCCACCACCGACTCGGTGACCAGGCCCGTTGCCGGGTCGTAGCCGCCGTGGATCCGGCGCCGGTAAAGCACCGGGGTGCCGAAGGTTTGGTCGATCAGCCCCTCGGCCAGCGGTAGCAGCGTGTCGGCGAAGCTCATCGTCTTGTAAAGGTGGTGCGGATCGTGTTCAGTGTTTTCACCCGTGCCTTCGATGCCTTGAGCTTGTCCTTCAGTTCTGCCAACCGTGCCTTCGATGCAGCTTCCGCTGATGTAGCAGTGGCAAGCTTCGCCTTGGCACGAGTGCTTTTCTGCCGTGCCCTGCCCACCTTCGTAGCGGGAATAGTGCCCCCTCCGG
>CAYGWM010000153.1:0-3761 GCA_964353555.1 uncultured Spirochaetales bacterium | reverse complement strand
GTGCTTTTCTGCCGTGCCCTGCCCACCTTCGTAGCGGGAATAGTGCCCCCTCCGGCAAACCTGCCCCTGCTATCCCTCGCGTAACGTCTAGCCATTGGTCAGCACCTGCTCAGGACGCGGGACGCGCCCCACGATCCCACCACCCAGCACTCCAGCAGCTCGCCCATCCATGGCAGTTTTTGAAACAGCAGCGGCGCACGCACCCCGTACTTCGTTCCGCCACCACCTGCCGGGAATGCCGCGAATTGCTGGCTCAGTTCACCCAGCCGGTTGCTGCTCACGTACAGCCCGGTCGGCACCGTGGAAGGCGCAGCGCCGAACAGCAGCGTGGGGTTTGCGCCCAGGGCCGCGGCCAGCTCGCAGAACGCCACCTCGACGCCCTTCGGCAAGGCGTCGCAGGTCAGCTCCGTCTCGCAGCAGGCGGCACCGGTGCGGGGCCAGGCGTAGGGCTGATCTACCTCACAGCGGCTGCCCTGCCAGCAGAGGCTCTCGAACTGAATCACGGTCTGGGCCACACCTGCTGCCTGCTGCTCTGGCGTCAGCGTCTCCCACGGGCTGCCGGGGCGCACCGTGGCCAGGTAGGCCGCCACATCCTCGACGGTCGGGTAGGGAGCCAGCGGATCGAGCGGGTCTGCCATGGCGCCAGCCTAGCCGCCCAGTGCCTGCAGCTCAACACGTCTGTCAACGAGGTGCTGCCGCCAGAGCCTCTCGGATTCCGTCAATTCAACAGCGGTGGTCGGCAGCGGGTACTGGCTCCAGTACCGAAGTGCTGCCTGGGCCAGTCCGAGTGTTTCCATGGCGCCAGTCTACGACCATGAGAAAGGGGCGGCCCTCTCAGCCGCCCAGCAACCCGCATCACCCAGGGGAGCTTAGTCCATAGGAAAGGGGGCATCGCTGCCCCCGATCCGCTTCTGAACATCCGCCCGGATGTACTTGGTCAGTCTATCACCAGGGGTTGTTACAGGTGATTTTGATGAGGCCGACATTTTTGATGTCGGTCAGCTTGGACACCCAGTTGGCGGGGGTTCCAAGCTGAGCATCGGTTGGGAACGTAGGCGTACCAACCCAGCTAATGCCTGGGATGCCGATGGCGGAACTCCAGTCAACAGCGATGACGTTCTGGAAGGACAGGATGTTTGTCTCATAGCGGACACGCATCGCATTCCTCACACCCATCGAGATGGCGCCAGCCGACATCAGGTAGACAGGGTACTTCTTGGTGATACCGGTGCCCGTGGGGGCAAGGGTGTCATCAACAACTACTGTCATGCCAGCAAACTGTGCAATCTGGGTGCTGTTGATGCCAACACCGCCACCGCCCCAGGAGATGTTCCCGCCTGTCGCAAGCGCTGAGGTGCTGAAGGTCAGCATCCCAACGGTAGCAAGGTAGTTCGCCACCGAGCTATGCATTGCGATAATGCTCAGCCCTTGACCACGCTCGCCAAGTAGTGACTTGGCACGCATACAAACAGCAGCCGAAAGGAAGTTGGCTTCCGTTGGCGTTGGCGTGGTGCTGACATCAAGCTGGTGGGTAGTGTTTAGTACGCCACCAGCAAGAAACAGCGCATCAAACAACGCAAGCATGGATTCCTGCCCATGCTTCTGTGCGTTTTCTGCAATAAACGATGCCATGATCCCGACAGGATCAATGCCGCTCATCCAAGCAGACAGATCATCTGCGCCACCCGCATAAGCAAGCTGCTGAACTGGCATGAATGCCGAGTCACCATTGATCTTCTGGACGGTCAGGTGGCCTTTGCCGCTTGCGCCCCAGGTGGCGTTCGACTCGACGTATTCCTTGGCGGCAATGAACGGGCGCACCATGGGCAGCTCGATCTGAGAGCCGGTAGTGAAGTCGATCGCAGGGTTACGCACCATGGCGCCAGAATTGATCCAGCCCCAGGAGTTGAACACCCGCTCGACCACCACCGCGCCGAAACGCTTCTGGGTGACGAGAGCACCAAGGTCACCGGCGAAGGTAGAACCCCAGTTGGGAAAGCCCCGCGAGCCAATGGCTACGGGGGTGGGGACCGTAAAGTCCCCATAGTTTCTGTAAACAGCAGCCATTGGCCTTCAATGCGTTGGGTTGGTGGTTACCCCACCCCAGCTTCGGCTTTCAGGGCAGCGGCGAGTTCAGGTTGCGTTGCTTCAAGCATCATCTGCATGGTCAGGTTCTGACCAGGACCAGGGGCGTATGGGTTCTGCTGGTCGGCACCGGGAGCAGGTACGCCCCCAGGGCTGGCAGTAGGTGTGCCCATCCCCTTCTTAGCGGTCGGCAAGAAGTGGTGCTCCCAATCCGATCCAGGTTGCTTGAGCGTGGCCAGGTACTGGTCGAGTGGAACTTCCACCCCACCTTTGATCACAGCCGGTGCGCCCTCGTAATCGACGAGGTCGAGCAGCTTGAGGAGCTGGTCCGGCTTGCGGGCGCCGGCATCACTGATGCGGGCAATCGCAGAAGCCCGTAGGCGCTCCGTCTGGGTGCTGGTGCGCTCCAGCTCCAGTTGGTGCTCCAGCTCCGTGATCCTGGCCTGAAGGTCATGGTTGGACTTTTTGGCGTCCTCCCACAACGGCTTGAACTCACCCTGCCCCGCAAGTCGCTGGGCTTCGATTTCCGCGAGCTTCTGCAGGGCTTCAACAGCACGTTGCTCCTCGGCCTTTGCCTTGGCGGCGGCAGCTTTGGCGTGCTTGTTCGCCTCTGCTGCCTTTGCCCGCCAACGATCGGCTTCGTTAGGCGCTGCTGTTTCCTGCTCAGGCGAAGGATCTGCCACCGACTGATCCTCAAGAGCCACCGACTCTTGTCCTTCCACTTCGGTCATCGTTTGCATGGGTTACGGCTCACTATACCTCTGAGGAACGGGGAACACGGCGGGGCGGCACTTTCACCAGTTCCTCCGAATCGCGTGGTTGCTCCTGTTCCTCCTGAGGCAAGCTGCTGGGGCTGGCCGTGCGGCGCTTGTACGCCTCCCAATCAACCTCGTCATGATCGGTACCCTGTTCTGGCCAGAGCGGCATGGTGCCTCCTTGATGAACTGCTCACAGCATAGGGTAACGTATGTGGGTACTTCAATCACCGATCCAATGCTGACTGGTAAGGAACTCCTGGCGAAGGTCAAGGAGACGAGTGGCGCCAGCAAGGCAACGCAAGCCAAAACCTGCGGCTACGTCCGCACCGTGCAAAGCGGCGAGAATGAAGGCGCTGAGGTCGTGGATGTCCATGGCTTCCTGTCGGCACTAGTAGAAGCGCATGGCATCAGCTTCGGCAACCGCACGCGGGGCTTCAAATCCAACGGGCTGCTCAAGGTCAACGGCAGCGGTCAGGTGATCGTCGGCCCTGCGTACCTGAAGAAGCTGGGCATTGCACCTGGCAACACGGTGACAGTGGAAGCAGTCGAGGAAAGTGGCGAACTGGTGCTGGCAGCAGCCAAGTAATCAGAGGGCACGCACCTTCGGTCTGGCACGAGGAGCAGCGGAGCGCCCCAATGCAGGGATGCCCCGCTGTTTTTTCTTGAGCGATGGCGCCATCTGCACGGGCTGGTGGAACGGGCGCGTCACCGTCATCAGCGCCGTGTCCGGGCTGGTGCCGCCCTTCACCAGCTCACGGAACGCCTTGGCGCGTTTCTGGGTGAGCAGTGCCTTCTCCAGGTTGGCATCGGTGGTCTGCGCCAGGAACTCTCCGTGGGTCAGCGGATGATCGGGCTGCTTGATGTCACGGGCCACACGCCAGTACCGCTTCCCTTCAGGCGTATTCGGCACCCGCACTG
>CAYGWM010000152.1:0-8072 GCA_964353555.1 uncultured Spirochaetales bacterium | reverse complement strand
CCGCGCGCTGCAACGAGAAAAGGGGTGACCGCTTGCGCGATCACCCCTTCTGGGTCGGGTTCCGGGCAGGGCCCGGAGCCAAGTACGCCGACTAGCTGCGGCGGCGGGCGCCGAAGGCCACGAGGCCCGCGAGGCCGGAACCGATCAGCATCAGCGTGCCCGGCTCGGGAACCAGCGCGGTGGTCGTCCCGGTCTGGGTCACGGTCGCTGCAACCGTGAAGCCGCTGCCGCAGTTCGCCGCGTTGTCGAGCACGAAGCCACCGAGCGGCGACGTCTGGCCGGCGCAGGCAAGGGCCTCGCCACCCGTCGTCGAGACCGAGCCCGAGGCTCGCGACTCGGCGCGGAGCCGGAAGCTGACCGTCAGCGTATCCGTGAACGACTGCGTGCCCGAGTAGGCTACGGTCTGCCAAGCTGCGGCTTGCGGAGTAAGAAGGTCCGTCCAATCGCGGTAGTTGATCGGGATCTGCGCGAACAAGGAGATCTCACCGGCTGTGCCGTCGAAGGTGCGGCCGGCATTGCCGGAGATGTCGGGCACCGCGACGTTGAACGGTGAGCGGGCGAGGCCGCCGCCACCGGTCTGGCCGACGTCGCTGCCGAACGAAACGCTGCCGAAGCGAGCGCTCGTGACGTTGCCCGCCGACACGTCGAGGAGCGCCTGGCCGAGACCACCCGCGACCTGCGAGTTGTCCTTCGAGACCTCACCGGAGAGGTTCAGGTTCAGCGTAATCGTCTGGTTCGGAATCACCAACTGCGGAGTCGGACCCGTAGTCGTGAACCAATTGCGCGTCACCGTGTACGGAATCGAGTAGCTGACGGTGATGTCCGCGATTGCCGTCGGGTTCGTGGTCGGGCCCTGATCGGCGGAGGCTTGGGCAACGATCGCCAGGTTCGCCGACGCATCGTTCGCGCCGTTGTTGACGGTCGCAGCGTTCGAGCAGCTGCGATCAGCGGCGTTACCTGCCAACGAGCAGGACCCGGTGAAAGTCGCCGCGCCGAAGTTGATCGTGTTCGCTCGAGCCGTGGTGGTGAAGGCCAACAAGGCCAACCCCAGAGCAAAGGACAAGAACCGCATCCGAATATCCCCTTCTCAGATGAAGCCGGCCCAAGCCTTCCCAAGCTCGAGCTCGGCGTAACCCAACCCCGGATCCCAACACGAGCCAGGCCGCCCGACGAAATGGAAGGGCGGCCTCGACTCGGGTTCGGAAACCCAGAGCCCTTCCCAGGCGCTCCATACAGCAAGACCCGGGCCAGTCCGGGCGATCGCCTGACGGTCCGTCTTTTTTCCAATAACCAACTGAAATCAAAGGGGAAAATCCGAACGAGGCGAGCCCGGCTCGTCCGCGGCGTCGCGCCCGAACCGACCGGGTGGAAGGTGGATTCTCACGAGATGGGAAAACCATTTCCTCTAGCTGCAGATCGCGCCCACTCCGCAAGGGCGCTCGGATACCCTGCCGCGAGCACCCCGCGAGGCCGATACGATGCACGACCGCCGAAGCGCCCTGGCATGCGCCGCCCTCGGGGTCGCGATCGCGCTGCTCTACGCGCCGTCGCTCGCGAACGACTTCGTCTACGACGACCACGAGGTGATCGAGGTCCAGCCTCGGCCCACCGGGATCGCCGACCTCACCCGCGTCTTCGCCGAGCCCCACTTCCGCGGGCTTCCCTACTACCGGCCGGTGGTGCGCGCCTCGCTGCTCGCGCAGAAGACACTGCACGGCAATCGCCCGGCGCTCTTCCATCTCGGCAATGCGCTGCTGGCCGGTGTCGCGGCCGCGGCCGCGTTCGTGTTGCTGCGCGCGCCGCGGCTCGGTGTGGACGTGGCGCCCGCGTGCTGGGCCGCGGCGATCTTCGCAGCGCATCCGGTCGCCTCCTCGGCGGTGTATCCGATCGCTTCCGGCCGCGAGACGTTGCTCCCCGCGGTGCTGATCCTCTCCGCAGTCGCCGCCTGGCTGCGCGCGCATCGCGGCGTCGCGCTCGGCTGTTTCGCGGCGAGCTTGTTCGCGAAGGAGCAGGCGGCGGTGGTGCCGCTGCTCTTCGTGCTCGCCGACCTCTGCGGTGTGGCCGCCGGCGCGCCGCCGCTGCGCGTCGCGCAGATTCGCGCGTGGATCCAGCGCTACGCGGGTGTCGTTGCGGTGACGCTCGCGTATGTCGCGGTCCGGCAGCGTGTGCTCGGCGCGACGCACTACGACCTCGCGGTACTCGATGACCCCGCCGGTCCGCTGCGCTCGCTGCTCTTCGGCGTGCAGGTGGCGCTCGCGCCGTTCGCGCAGCTCCACTACGAGCCCGAGTTCGCGGTGTGGTTCTCGCCGTCGCGCCTCACGATCGCCGTCGCGATCCTTGCCGCACTCGGCGTGCTGGTTCGAAGCGCCGGCGCGCCACCGGCACGCGCCCTGCTGTTCTGGGCCGGATGGTTCGTAATCGCGCAGATTCCGACGGCGAACCTGCTGCGGCAGGAGGCGCCGTTCGACGAGCGTTACGCGTTCCTCGCGCTGTTGGCGCTCCCGGCGATTGCGGCGGCGAGCGCGACCGCGCTTTGGCCGCGACCGCGCGCGCGCGCCGCGTCGATCGCGATTGGCGCCGCGATCGCCGCGCTGCTGGCATTCGTGACACTCGGTCGCAGCGCCGTGTTCCGCGACGACGCCGCCTTCGCCGCGCAATGGCTCCGCACCAATCCCGCGTCGCCCGAAGCGCATCACCTGCTCGCGGTGCTGGCCACGCAACACGGAGATTTCGAGGGCGCCATCACGCACTACAGAGAGGCGCTGCGCAATGCGCCCACTTCGCCCGACCTGCACGTGAACCTCGGCGTCGCGCTGGCGCAGCTCGGTCGCGAGGCCGAGGCGCGAGGCGAACTCGAAGCGGCGCTTCGCATCGACCCGGGCCATCCGGAGGCGCACGCGGCGCTCGGCGCGTTGCTCGCCCGCGCGGGACGGCTCGACGAAGCGATCGCGCATCATCGCGAAGCGGTGCGCGCCGCGCCGCGCTTTGCGGTCGCGCATCAGAATCTCGGCGCCGCGCTTGCGCGACTCGGTCGCTACGCCGAGGCGGAACTCGAGTTTCGCGAAGCGCTGCGCCTCGATCCGCGCTCTGCGGAGACAGCTCGCAATCTGGCGGCGGCTCTCGTCGCGCAAGGTCGCAGCGACGAGGCCGACACCGTGTTGCGCAGTGCTGCGCTCAGGGAGTAGTCGCTTCGAGTCGGCGCAGCACCGCGAGCGGCTCCGCCCAGCCGGGGCGCAGCCGGATCGCTTCACGCAGCTCGTTCTGCGCCTCGCCACGCTCGCCGCGCTGCGCGAGCAACACGCCGAGCGCGTAATGCGCATCGGCATCGCCGCTCCATTGGCGCAGCGTCTCGCGGAACGCAGCGATCGCTTCATCGCGGCGACCGAGTTCGGCGAGCGTCGCGCCGAGGTTGTAGTGCGCGGCGGCGAGGCGCGGCTCGAGCCGCACCGCCTCGCGCAAGGGCGGCAACGCGTCCTCGAGACGACCCTCGCGCGCGAGCGCGGCGCCGAGGCTGGCATGCGCATTCGCGTGGCCCGGCGCCGTCGCGACCCACTGCCGCGTGAAGGCGAGTTCGTCGCGGTAGTAGGAGCCGCGGTGTAGCGACGTCGCCGACAGCGCGACCAGCACCGCGACGCCCGCGGCGGTTGCAAGCCGCGGCCGGCCGATTCGCGCCGCGACCCGCCGCGCGGCGGTCGCGACCAGCGCGGCGACGCCGAGCGACGACACGAACACGTAGCGCTCGGCGAAGAGCGCCTCGAGCGGCAGCAGGTTCGCGTTCAGCAGCATCGCGATCGGCAGCCAGCCCAGCCAGAACAGCGACGCGGCGTGCGTGGGCGCCGGTCGCTCTACGGGACGCGCCGTGAAGACGATCGCCAGCGTCGCGGCGAACGCGAGCAGCGCGAACGCCGCGCGCAGCGGCGAGAACCACGCCGCGAACGAGGGTTCGTAGAAGAGCGCGGAAGCCGGCGCGAACGCGGACTGCACCAGGAAGAGCAGCGACTCGAGCGGACCGAACGGATGCGCGCGCCAGTGCGCCGTGAGTCGCGCGAGTCCTTCGCTGTCGCCCTGCGCCTGCGGCACGACGGCGCCGCGCACCACGAGATAGACGGCGAGCACGATCGCGAACGGCGCGAGCCGCCGGAGCCACGCAATCACGCGTCGTCCCGGCGGCTCCGGTGCGAGCCGCAGCAGATCCGCGAGCGCGACGAGCAGCGGCACTACGATCGCCTGCTCCTTGCTCCACAGCGCGGCCGCAAAGAGCACGACGCTTGCGACGCGCCCCCGCGTGCCGCCGCGCAACCACGCCGCCAGCGACGCGAGCATGAAGATCGCCGGCATCGAGGACTCGCGTCCCGACGCGATCGGGTGCACGCACTCGGAGGCGATCGGGTGCAGCGCGAACGCCGCCGCCGCCCAGGCGGCCGCGCCTGCCGAGAGCCCGAGCGCGGGGCGTCGCAGCAGCGCATGCGCGGCGACCGCCACCGCGCTCATCAGCAGCGCGTTCACCAGGTGGAAGAGCGCCGGCGCGTCGCCGTGGATGCCCTTTTGCAGCAGCAGCGACGCGCGCGTCGTCGGGCGGTAGTAGGGAAGCTTCGACTGCGGCAGGCCGTGCGGCTCGGCGAAGACATGCAGCAACTGGCCGATCGAACGCACCGGCGCCTGCTGCAGGATCACTTCGTGGTCGTCGTACACGAAGCCGTTGCGGACGTCGGGCAGGTAGACGAGGAATACCAGCAGCGCGACGCCGAGCGGTGCGAAGCGGCCGATCCAATCGCGCGAAGGCGCGCCCACGCTCACTTCGCGACGCGGTGCTCGACGAGTCGCAGCGTGGTCTCCATCAGGATCTTCGCGTGGGCGCCCTCGGGCAGACGCAGGTCGCTCTCCACCGTCGCCACCTCGCGGACGATCCCGACGCCGCGCTGCATCCAGACCACGCGTTCGAAGCGGCCCGACTCGATCGCGGCGCTGCCCTGGTAGATCGGCACGCTTCCGGAGACGGGTCCGCGGTAGCGAACTTTCAGGCAGTTGGGACACGGCGGATCCAGCTTTTCTGCGCCCACCACTTCGCCTTGCAGGTCGATGGTCAGGTCACCCTCCCGGTAGATCCCGACCTTCCACGACTCGCCGATCGTCGTGGTCGCGAGCATGCGCAGCGGAGGGCGGAATACGGCTTCGTTGCTCGTGCCGTCCGCGCGTGTAGCCGCGGAGCTGAGCATCCGCAGCCCGCCGTCGAACGACAGCACCCGGGTCGTGATCGTGGTCTCCGGCTTTCCGCCGCCCTGCGTCGGCCGCAGCGAAGTCGTATCGACGATCTTGAACGCGCCGCTCGCGCTCTCATCGGCAGGCTCCGCGAGCTGGACCGAGCGGCCGGCGTGGAAGACGCGGTCGATGTCGTTGTCGTCGGGCCGATAGGTGTGATCGCGGTGGACCTCGTACACCCACTGGTTTCCCGCGTGCAGCGGCAGCCAATCGGGTTCGACGGCCGACGCTGCAGGCGAAACCTGCGCGATTGCGAACACGACGACCCACGCGAGCGTGGCCCCGCACAGCGAGACTCGATTCCGCGGCATCAGCAATGCGCAACCCTCGCTTCGGTTCGTCGGCGCGCGGAGCTTCGCGCGGCCACTCTGGGCGTGCCAGCTTCGCAAATCGCGCCGCCGCTGCACTTCAGCGCTGCTTCGATCGTCCCGATACGGGGCGCCGGGTCCGGTGCCGCCGGATTCGTGTGATAGATTGCGACTAGCGGGACCCCTGTTGCTGCGCGAAATCCTTCGAAAACAGATCTTCGAGCGCTTCCCGCTCGTCTTCGGCGTCGCGACCAGCGTGGCCGTCGCGATCCTGGTGGGCTGGCTGATTGCGCTGCGCTCCGGGGTGGCGGCGATCCCCGTCGCGACGCTCGTCTACGTCGGCTGCGCTGCGGCCGCGTTCGGCGCGTGGGCGATTCCGCGCCTGACCGTCGTCGCCCGCACCAACGCCATCGCGAGTCGCGTCGAGGGGCCGGTGTTCGCGACGGGCTTCGTGGCGGTCGCGCTGGCCGCGACGGTCGTCGGCGCGACGGCCGCGTTCGGCGCGATCGCGGCGCTGCTGGCGGCCGCGGGGCTGTCGGCCGACGCCGGTCTCACGCTGCTCCGCGCAGGCACGATCTTCGCCGTCTCGGTCGCCGGCGCCACGTTGGTGTGGGGTTTCCGCGTGGAAGGCCGGCTCATCCAGATGACCTTCCATCGCATCGGGATCGCGGGTCTCGCGCCGGCGCTGCGCGGGCGGCGCATCGCCCATCTCTCTGACCTGCACATCGGCAATGGTCTCGATGGCTGGCGTCTCGCGGCGCTGATCGAGCGCGTGAACGGGCTTGGCGCGGACCTGATCGCCGTGACGGGCGATCTGTTCGACAACAACGCGCGCGTGCTGCCCGACGGTGCGCGTGCGCTCGGTGCGCTGCGCGCCCCGCTCGGCGTATACGCGGTGCTCGGCAATCACGACCTCTTCGTCGGCGCGGATGCGGTTGCGAACGCGCTCGCATCGCACGCGCCCGGGATCGAAGTGCTGCGCGGGCGCTGGGTGGCGATCCCGACGCCGGAGCCACTGCTCGTTGCGGGCCTGGACGACCCGGGACACGATTGGGAGGACGACGCGGAATCGCTCGCCGCGCTCGAGAAGCTCGCCGCGGCGCGACCCTGCGAAGGCCCGTCGATCCTGCTCGTGCACCGGCCCGAGGCGTTTCCGCTCGCCGCTGCGCTCGGTTTCTCGCTGGTGCTCTCGGGTCACTACCACGGCGGTCAGGTCGCGCTTCCGCTCACAGGGGGACGCTTCAACACCGCGCGGCTGCTGACGCGCTTCGACCGCGGCCTGCATCGCATCGGCGGCGCCGCGCTCTACGTCAGCCGCGGCCTCGGCTTCGCGGGCCCGCGGCTGCGCGTCGCGAGTCGCCCCGAGATCGCGCTGCTCGAACTCGCGTGAAGATCGCGCTCAGCGCGTGAGGTCGCCGAACTCGAGCGCGGGTTCGCGCGCGTCGGGAGCCTTCGCGGCGACGTCCGCGTAGCCGTCCGCGATCACGCGCTTCATGTAGCTGCGCAGTCGCAGCGGCACTTCCAGCTGGTCGACGTACTCGCTCATCTGGCGCAGGTAATAGTGCCGGCCGGCGCGCACCAGCGGCGGATCCTCGGGCTGGTTCACACGATCGCGCCACGCTTCGTAGGCCTGGTTCGCGCGTTCGAGCGGGATGCCGCAGAGCACCAGCGTGCCCACGCGCGTGCCGCGCTGCAGCGTGCCGTCCTTCTTGTGGCGACCGATGTACAGCCGCGCCGCGAAGTGCGCGAAGCCGATGCAGGCGAGCCATCGCATCGCCGTCCCCATCCGCGACAGCGCGACCTTGCCCGTCGCGCGCGACATTTGCATGTGGCGCGCTTCGTCGATCGCGTGGTTCTTCAGGATCGCGCGCACGCCGGGGTGCATGTTCGGCTCGTCGATCGCGCAGCGCTCGACGGTCTTCTGGTTCACGTTCAGCGGGAAGCGCGTGAAGTAGTAGAAATCGAGATTGCCGCGCAGCCAGCCGACCAGCGAGTGCGCCTGCACGTAGCGCTCGGACAGCGACAGCGACACGTTCGCGCGACGCAGCTCA
The DNA here is from genome assembly GCA_964353555.1 of uncultured Spirochaetales bacterium. Classification (GTDB taxonomy): domain Bacteria; phylum Myxococcota_A; class UBA9160; order UBA9160; family PR03; genus PR03. The sequence goes on along the minus strand of CAYGWM010000152.1, from coordinate 454 downwards.
TCGAGCGTGAGCCCGTGGTGCGCGAGCACCTTCTCGATCACGATCAGGAACGACTGGATGTGGGTGGTCTCCTCGACCACCTCGCGCGCCATGTACAGCGCGACCTCGCAATCCTCGCGGATGAAGGTCTGCAGCGCGGCCTGGAAGTTCAGCGTGTTGGTGGCGGCTTCCGCGACGGCCGTCGAGAAGTAGCTCTGGCAGAAGCTCAGGTGATTGAGCATCTGCTGCTTCGCGGGCGAGAGTTCGTGCCAGATCGGCTCGCCGTAGTACCAGCTCATCTCGCGCGGGAAGAGAAGATGCGTGCCGAGCTCGGCGGCGTCGAAGGCGCGCGCGGGCGCGAGGAAGTTGTCGTCGAGGCGCTCCACGTCGCGATCGCTGACGAGCTGGAGCCGCCGTGTGAACTCGAAGGTCGCTGCTGCCGACATGATCCCGGGCCTCCTTGCCCCCGACGGCC
>CAYGWM010000151.1:2114-8140 GCA_964353555.1 uncultured Spirochaetales bacterium | reverse complement strand
ACCTCCGAGATCCAGAAGAACATCATCGCGCGCCGCAAGCTGGGCCTGCCGACCTGAAACCAGGCTACGGCCGATTCGCCCAGCTCGCCGCGATGTTCACGGCGAGCGCGAGCAGCGCGATCACGAGGATGCCCTCGTACTCGTCGCTCGCCCACCGCCGGGTAGATCCGCATTCCCAGCAGCGCAGCGCCGTTGACGCGACCGTGCTGGACGCGGCGCGACTTCAGCATGCGTGGCCGAGGCCATCACGGGATGGCGCTGCTCCGATTGCCCACCCGAATCGATCCGAACTAAGCTCGGCCGATGGAAGGAACGATCCTGCTCACGCGTCGGCCCGCGCAGGCCGACGATGCCTGGCTGCGGCGATCGCTCGTCGCGCTCGCGCTCCGTTTTTGCGATGCGCGCGTTCGGCTGCTGGTCTCCGATCCGGAATCGGGCGCCGCGGCCGACGGCGTGCGACCGGCCCCGCCGCCCGCGAGCTTCGACACGCTGGTGGTGATCGAACGCGTGCGCTCGCGTTGGAACACCGGCCCGGCGCCGACGACGGAGCAGCGCGACGACGCGCTCGGCTGGCTCCGCGGCGCGCGCGGCTACCGGGCCCTCGTGCGGGATCCGCTCCCTCGCGCGGCGCAGCCGGCCAACGCGCAGCGCAGCCCGGGTCTCGTTTTCGTTGCGACCGCGGTGCGCGCGCCGCGCCTCTCGCACGCGGACTTCGACGCGCATTGGCGGGACCGGCACGCGCCGCTCGCACTCCGGCACCACGCTGGACTCTGCGGCTACGAGCAGTTCGCGATCGAAACCGGCCTCACGGCCAACGCGGCGCCGATCGACGGACTCGCGCTGCTGCACTTCCCGAGCCGCGACGCCTTCGCGCAGCGCTACTACGACTCCGATGCCGGCCGTGCCGCGCTGCGCGCCGACACCGAACTCTTTCTCGATCTGCCGCACTGCGAAGCCGCGCTGATGAGCGAGTACGGAGTCCGTTCGTGAGCGGCACGCCCCCGCTCTGCTTTGGTGATCTGGTGTTGTGCGCCGGCACGACGCCGCACGCGTCGTTCGAAGAACGCGTCGTCGCGGCGGCCGAAGCGGGCTTCGCGGCGATCTCGGTCTTCCCGCACGACTACCAGCGCGCGCGCGCGGCGGGCCGCTCGGACGCCGACCTGCGTTCGCTGCTGCGAGATCACGGCATCGCGATCGCCGAGATCGATCCGCTGTTGTCGTGGCTGCCGAGCGACGCGACCGGAGCCGGCCTGAGCGACGAGGGCCGCGCCTTTGCCGCGACCAGCGAGGACGAGTTCTACGGCATCGCCGATGCGCTCGGCGCGCGCTCGATCAACGCGGCGCTCGCCGACCCGCGCCCGGTCGAAATCGCTGCGGTCGCGGGCGCGTTCGCTGCGCTCTGCGATCGCGCGAACGCGCACGGCCTGCTCGTGACGCTCGAGTTCCTGCCGTGGACGACGATCCACGACGCTGCAGCCGCCGCGGACGTCGTGCAACGCGCGGGCCGCGCAAACGGCGGCGTGATGCTCGATGCGTGGCATCACTTCCGCAGCGGCGCAGCGATCGCATCGATCCCGGCTGCTCACGTGCGGGGAATCCAGATCAACGACGCGCCTGCGCAGCCGGAGGCCGACTTGATCGACGAGACGCTGCACCGGCGACTCGCACCCGGCGACGGCGCCATCGACCTCGCGGCGCTGCTGCGGCATCTCGCTGCGGGCGGCTGCACCGCGCCGATCGGCGTCGAGGTGTTCTCGGACACGTGGAGCGCTGCGCCACTGCGCGACACGGCGCAGCAAATGGGCGACGCCGCGCGCAAGGTTCTCGCCGCGTCGCGCTGACGTTTCGCTCCGTGCGCTGCGGAGGACCCGGCGATTTCGATCCAACGCGGCGTCGCCGACGGCGGATCCGAGCGCATGTCGGCTCGGCTTCCCTCCGCGGTCGCGCGCGGGGTACCATCGCTTCGATGTTGCGCGTGCTGACCCAGGTCCCGATCCCGCTGCTCGGCCGCGTGCAGCGCGAAGTGCCCGACGTGGAACTGCTGTTCATCCCGATGCTGGGGGAGCTGCCCGCGGATCTGCGCGGCGACGTGCTGCTGACGCACGCGAAAGGCGCTCCCAATCTCGCGAGCGTTCTCGCGCGCGGCGTTCGCTGGGTCCACGCGTACGGCACCGGCGTGAACGAGTTCCCGTTCGATGCGCTGGGTACCGTGCCGCTCAGCTGCTCGCGCGGAGCGAGCGCGATTCCGATCGCAGAGTGGACGCTCGCGGTGATGCTCGCCGCCGAGAAGAAGCTCCCCGAGAGCTGGATCCACGAACCGCCTGCGCATTGGAGCATCGCGTCGCTCGGCGGCCTGCATGGCAGGACGCTCGGTCTGATCGGGATCGGCGGCATCGGCCAGGCGGTCGCGACGCGCGCGCTCGCATTCGGAATGCGGGTGCGGGCGCTGCGCCGCAGCGACGCGCCGAGCCCCGTCGCGGGGGTGGAGATCGTGCGTGACCTCGGCGCGCTGCTCGCGAGCGCCGATCACCTCATCGTCGCAGCCGCCGCGACGCACGCCACCGAGCGGCTACTCGACGCAGCGGCATTCGCGCAACTGAAGCCGGGTGCGCATCTGGTCAACGTCGCGCGCGGTGCGCTGGTCGATCACGATGCGCTGCGCGTCGCACTCGACGACGGCCGCGTCGGACTCGCGTCGCTCGATTGCGTCGACCCGGAGCCGCTGCCGGCGGGTCACTGGCTCTACACGCATCCGCGCGTGCGGCTCTCGCCGCACACGTCGTGGAGCATGCCGGGCGCCTTCGACCTGCTGATCGAGCCGTTCGTCGACAACCTGCAGCGCGCGTTGCGCGGCGATCCGCTGACCCACCTCGTGGATCGCGAACTCGGCTACTGAACGCGCAAACGGAGGCGACACCCGTGCTCGTCGGCATCCACCACACGGCGCTCTCGACGCCCGACCTCGACCGGCTGATCGCGTTCTACCGCGACCGCTTCGGCTTCGCGGTCCAATTCGACTTCGCGTGGGACGAGAGCAACGCCGAGTTCCAGCGCACCCACGCGCAGCCGGAAACGAAGGGCCGCGTCGTGATGCTGGAGCGCGGATCCTCGCGGCTCGAAGTCTTCGAGTACGCGAAGCCGGCGCCGCGACGCGCCGATGGGCCGCGGCCCAACGTCGATCACGGCATCGCGCACTTCTGTTTCGAGGTGAAGGACATCGACGCCGAATACGAGCGGCTGCGCGCGGCCGGCGTGCCGTTCCTGTCCGCGCCCGTGCTGCAGGCCTACGTGAAGGTCTGCTACGGCCGCGACCCCGACGGCAACCTCTTCGAGTTGCTCGAGTTCCTGACGGACGCTCCGGCGCCGTAACGCGGCGCGCCGAGTTGGCCGGCGCGCGCGACCCGGTCCGCGCAGTTGCCGCTCAGGAAATCCGCGGAACACGGCATCCCATCTTGATCGATCGCCGGGCAGAGCGTGTTCGCATCGGAGCGCCGCGCGGCCCGGAACCGATCCGTGCGACGCGGCTCGAGTGCGCTACGAAATCCGCCGATGAGCGCCGGGAACGTTTGGCCGAGACCGGCTCCACCTTCCCAGTCCGGAGGATCGTCATGTTCCAGCTTCTACGCGTCGCCGCGGTGATGCTCGCTCTGCTCGGCGGGATCGCTGCGCAGGCGCAGGACAACTCGCATCCCCTCGACTCCGTCGAAAAGGGTGGATCGAAGAGCCTCGACGCGGTCGGCACCGGCGTGAGCGTCGATCCCGACACGTTGGACGGCAGGAGCAGAAGCCTCGACGCCGCCGAGGCGCCCGCGCAAGGGCAAGCCACATCGCTCCCGCAGCCCGAACCGCTGCCGGAGATCGAAGACGCGACCGCGCGCGCGCAGGCCCAGAGTTCGCGTGAAGCGGTGCTCTCCGCGCAGCAGCGCGTTCAGCAGGCGAATGCGGCGTACTCGCGGATGATCACGCGTGACTATCCGCAAGGAGACGCGCGCGCGGCGATCGTGGCGGAGCGCGATGCGGCAGTCACAGCCTACCAGCAGGCGAACGCGCGCTACGAGGCGATCCTGAGCCAGTTGCAGTAGCGAGCGCCGCAGTGTCATCACGAGCATGTGCGGCTCTCGGCTTGCGCTCATCGCTTCGCGCGCTCCGGCTGCGCCGCGAGGCCGCGATCCGCCTAGAACCGGAACACCGCGCCGAACTGCGGGCCGTAGAGAATCGTGTTGCGGATCGCGGTGCCGCGATTCAAGCCGACCGCCCGATAGGCGGCGGTGAGGGACCAGTGCTCCGACAGATCGAAGCTCCCGCCGAGCATTCCCTGCCAGGTCAGACTCGAAGCGGTTCCCGTGCCCCATCCGCCGATGTCGCCCAAGGCCATCAATGAAATGCGATCGGTCACGTCGACGCTCACGCGAAAGCCTACGATCGGGTCGAGCCAATCGTAGGTGTCCTCCACGGTTCGGCTTCCGCCCTGCACCAGCGCCCGGCCGGGCAACCGGATGTCGCCAAAGTCGAGGTTCGGAAGGACCCCCGGAAGCTGGACCGGCGAGCCACCGACCGTCAGCGACGCGGGATCGACTCCAACGCGGATCTTCGACGTGACGCTCCACACGCGGAAACCGGCGAGCAGATCGAAATCGAAGCGGCGCTGATCCTCGGGCGACTCCGTGCCGCCGGTGAGCTTGGTCAGTGGCATCGAAAGCGCGCGGAAACCGAACTTCGTGTCGACGAACCAGGCCGTGAGGCGCGTACTGGTGTCGACCGGGCCGGCCGTCAGCAGACCGTCCCGGCCATCCGGAAGCTGGAAAGGAAACGATCGCGTGTTGCCGCTTTCGCCCGTGGCCGTTTGTGTGCCCCAGAAATCGACCAGCATCAGCCCGCGCTGGTAGCGACCCTCGACGCCGCCCATCACGGCCCAGCCGAGATCCTTCAGCAGGTCGAAGAAGTTCAGGTCGATGGTGGTCTCGAAGTCCTGCACCTTCACATCCGTCTGCAGCGCGCTGGCCCACGCATAGAGCTTGAGCTGGACTTCCCAGTCCTTCGGCTCCGGCGGAAGCGCGCTCGCGGCGCCGCTCAGCGTGACGCAACCCAGCGTGCAGACGACGATCCGAGCGAGAAGTCGCTTCATCGAGATCCATCTCCCAGCGCAGGCTGCCCCTGTGCGCGTCACCGGCATCGGTTACGGCTGAATGTCGCTGGCGCCCTTCGGATCGTAGTACGGCGCGATCTGCTTCATCACCGCCATGAAGTTGCCCCAGGCCGTCGTGGTCGGCGCGATCATCGAGTCGAACTCCTCGGCGTTGAGGATGTCGTCGACCAGTTCCTTCATCGACTTGTACATGTCGACGGTCTTGTCGAAGCCATCGCCCTTCGCGAGATGTCCAGCAAGCCCCTGCGTCATCTCGGTCAGCGTTCGGGACTTCGACTGGAGGCTGGTGTTGTCACCCGCGTCGCCGGAGCCGACCGTGTCGCCGGGCTGTCGACGCATCGCCTGCCAGAACGCTTCGCTGGTCGGTACGAGCTTCTGTGCGAGGCCGGTGACCGTCGCCTGATCCCACTTCTCGAGATCGGCGGCGCTCGACGAACTCGGCGTCGCGCAGACCACGATCCCCGCGACGAGACTGAAGAGACCGAGCTTCAGTGCGCTTGTCATTTCGATGCCTCCTATGAGCCGGCTTGCGGCTCAGGTCCAGAATCGAATCCGTCGTTCGAAGAACCCGAACGCCGCCACGGTGCCGACCGCATAGGTAGCAGCTGAGCGCGCCCGCGAAACCACCGAAAGGGCATCTCGATGCGGCTCGTCAGCGAAATGTGCCTGGGCGCCAGGGCGACCACACAGGGCCTCTTCAGCCGCACCGCGGTCCGCGCGATACGAACTCGAACCCATTGGAGAACCCCATGTCGATCCGCGAAGCGATCTCCGCACTCACGCTTCAGGGCAGCGAAACCGAAGTCATGCACGCCGCGAGCCGCATTTTCGCGGCATTGATCGCCGCCGGCCGTCTCAGCGAAACCAACCAGGACGAACT
>CAYGWM010000151.1:0-2014 GCA_964353555.1 uncultured Spirochaetales bacterium | reverse complement strand
TTCAGACCGAATCGCAGGCTGCTGGGGTCGGCAAGGTTGCCCTTGATCAGCTTGGGGAGAACCGGCGCAATGATCAGCTGGATGTTCCAGTCCTGTCCGTAGCGATCCGGCTGGATCGGCATCCACTGCAGCCCGAGCGCGAAGCGGACCGGAACCTTCCCGAGCTTCGCGACCTTCGCGACGCTCATCCCGACCGGCACGGTCCACATGTTCGAGGAATCGTTCTTCCAGTTCGCGAGGATGCTGCCCGAATAGCCGACGCTCCAGCCATCTTTCAGGAAGTACGACGCGATCGGCTGCAGATTCATCGAGGCCACTTCGGAACGATCGTCGTCGCCCGCGAACGACCACCAGTCCTGGACCAGCGCACCGACGATGAACTTCTCGGACAGATACCCAACGATGCCGGCCGGACCGACCTGCCATTTCCCGCTGCCCGTGAAATCGGAGGGCGCACTCGGGAACGTCCACGTCGGCCCGATACCCAGTAGCCAGTGTCCCGCGATCTTCGGGCTCGGCGAGATCAGCTGGAAGAGACTGATGTCCCCGAACGCCGTCGAGCGACCCACCTTGGACGGACGGCCCACTTCAGGGTGCGGCTGGGAGACGAAGAGCGGGATGACCGGCCGCGTGATCAGATTCCAGTCGTCGGTCACCGAGACCGGCAACACCGGCTGGAGCAGCAGATTCGTGCTCCAGCGACCGTTCTCGCCCGGGCCGGGACTCACCCTGAAATTGTTCTGCTGGAACGTGATCGACCAGATGTCGCTCACCGGATTGCTGAGCTTCTTGTTGATCTCGCTCAGCGACTGCGCGTGGTCCGCGTCATTTGCTGCCGGCTCGGTGGTCGACGCAGGATCCTCCGCGCGGACGGGCGACGCCGTCATCGCGACCAGCGCGAATGCAACGGCGAGCACCAACCTGCCCTTCGCACGCGAGTTCATCGGGGCTCCCTCCACTTCGTTCATTTCACGCGCACGATCGGCGCCGGCTTCCAGCTGCCGTCGAGCGCCGCCTGCTTTGGCCAATAGAGACGCATCACCAGGTAGATGGGACCATCCGGCGCCGGCAGCCAGTTCTCTTGCTTCGCCGCGCCGGGCGAATCCTTCTGGATGTAGATCGTCAGCGAGCCGTCCGCGTTCTTTTTCATGTCGGGCAGCATCGGCGAGTTGATCCCGTAGCGGTCGATCGGATTCGCGACGAGCAGCTGCGTCTTGGCGTCGTACATCGTCACCGACCAGAACGCGTTTACCGGCGGGAACTGGTCCTTCGGGATCGTGATCGTGTAGCGGTACTTGCTGCCGTCGAGCTTGCGGCCTTCGCTGTCGGAGACGGCCATCGGGTAGAGCGCCTCGACGGCGTCGTTGCCGTAGATGCCGGCGAGCGCGGCGGCGGCGCGCAGTTGGTAGTCGCCGGCATAGAAGGCACGATCGCCGAAGGCCGACCCGATGCGCCAGCCGTTGGCCTCGGTGCCGATCTCATCGCGACGCTTCTGGATCGACTCGTAGCCGTCCTCGATGCCGAGCCCGACAGCGAGGCGATCTTCGAGCGGAAGCGACTTGAACTCGTACGGCTTGCCGGGGCCGATGCCGATCTCGGCGAACTTCGCGCGCAGCGCCGTTTCCTCGGAGACCGGCGGCGTAAAGTGCTGCAGGAAGTTCAGGTACGCGATGAACTCGGTCTTGAACGCATTCTCGGTGAATGCCGGGAACTTCGGCGTCGGCGGTGCCGGCGGCGGCGCTTGCTTCAGGAACGTCGAAAGCGGGTAGACCCGATAGCCAGCCTGGATCTTCTTCACGTTCTCCATGTCGGCCGGATCGAAGAGCTGCGTGCGATAGATCGCGAGGCTGAACTCCGTCTCGCTCGCAAATGTCTTTGCGACGCCGGCGGGCGTCGCGCCTCTCCAGCCCGGACCCGACACCATGTAGCAACCCGCATCGCTGCCGGTAGCGCGGCTTCCGATGTAGCCGTAGTTGAACGAGTACAGGTCGGTGAGCTGCACCGAGTAGTACCG
>CAYGWM010000150.1:0-8148 GCA_964353555.1 uncultured Spirochaetales bacterium | reverse complement strand
TTCGTCGAGAGCGAGCTGCAACGCCTCACGGGGCGACTGCGCGAACTCGAGGCGCAGATCGCACAGGTGAAGGGCCAGAACGCCGGGAGCCTCCCCGAGGACGTCTTCGCCAACCAGCGCCAGGTGGAGAGCAGCTTCGCCGCATTCTCGCTGGCGCAGCAGCGACTCGCCGAGGCGCAGAGCGACCAGGCTTTCTATTCGCAGCAGGCGACCGCGGCGCGCGAGTCCGGCGACGGCGGCGGCGCCCAGTATTACAGGCAGGTGCTCTCACCGAATGAGCGGCTGCAATTCCTCGAGAACCAGTTGGGCGAGTTGCGCGGCCGCGGCTTGACCGACAAGCATCCCGACGTGGTCGCGACGCTCGCCGAGATGGAGCAGGTTCGGGACCGCATCGGGAAGGGTGGCGACGAGAAGTCCGAGAAGCCATCTCCGACGTCGGTGGTCGAGCAACAGGCGCGTAACGAGGCACAGCGGGCCGCGTTGCGGGTCGAGGGTACACAGCGCGAAGTCGTGCGACTGCAGGGCGAGATCGATCAGGCGCAGGCGCGCCTGGCCGCCACGCCGCGCGTCGCCGAGCAACTCGACGCGCTCGAGCGCGAGTACAAGAACCTCTCCGAGAGCGCGAACGATTTCAGCAACAAGCGGCTCGAGGCGAACGTCGCTGCCAACATGGAACGGCGCCAGAAAGGCGAGCAGTTTCGCGTGCTGGAGCCCGCCTACGCGCCGCCGGAGCCCACATCGCCGAACCGGCCGCTCATCATCATGTTGGGCTCGCTGCTAGGAATCGCCGTGGGCGCCGGCATCGCGTTGTTGCTCGAAGCCCTGGACTCTTCGTACCACGACCCTCGCGCGCTCCAGTCGGCGCTGCGAATCCCGGTACTGGCGTCAATTCCGGCGATCCTGCTCGACCCCGATCGCGCGCGGATCCGGCGGCGCAATTTCCGGGAGGCGTTCGCGGCCGTTGCGGTCACTGGCTTCGTGCTGGCCAGCGCGACCGTGGGTTATTTCATCGTCAACACGAACCTGTTCCGAGGCGAGGCCGAGCAGGCCGCGCCGGCTGCGCCGACTCCGCCGCCCGCGAACGCAACCCCTCCGCCCACCGAGCCGGCCTTGCCCGCGGCCGGCGAGGCGGGCTGAACCCGATCGTGACGCCATGTACCTCCAGCACTTCGGCCTGCTGCGCGCACCCTTCGAGATGACGCCCGACCCGGCGTTCCTGTATCTCGGAGAGTCGCATCAGGAAGGGCTCGCGACGCTGGTCTACGGCGTTCGGGCCCGCAAGGGCTTCGTGCTGCTCACCGGCGAAGTGGGGACGGGCAAGACGACGCTGCTGCACGCGCTGCTCTCGCAGCTCGACCCGAACACCGCGGCGGCATTCGTGTTCAACCCGCGCCTCGGACCGCTGGACTTCCTGCGCGTGCTCTTCGACGAGTTCGAGATCGAGACGCCCTGCTCGACGAAGGCCGAATATCTGATCGCCTTCAACAAGTTCCTGATCGAGCGGCTCGAGCGCGATCATCCGACGCTGCTGATCGTCGACGAGGCGCAGAACCTCTCGGCCGAGATGCTCGAGGAGATCCGTCTGCTCTCGAATCTCGAAACACCCACCTCGAAGCTGCTCCAGATCATGCTGGTGGGACAGCCGGAACTCGAGGAGATGCTGCAGCAGCGGGAGCTGCGGCAGCTGCGCCAGCGCATCGTGCTGCGCTTCCGGCTGCGCCCCTTCGACGCCGACGAGACCGAGCACTATGTGCAGGAGCGGATGCGCCTCGCGGGCTACACCGGAAAGGGCGTGTTCAAGCGCAGCGCGCTGCGGCGGCTGCACGTGGTGACGGACGGGATTCCGCGCCTGATCAACGCCGTTTGCGATGGTGCGTTGCTGCTCAGCTACTCGCGCGGGCAGGCGACCGTCGACGCGAAAGAGATCGAAGAAGTCGCGCGCGATCTTTGCATCGTCGCGCGCGACGATGGCGACGACACAAGGGCCGCAGCGGTTGCCGTACCCCGCAAGGGGCGTTGGCGGCGCAGGCTGCGCAGCATCTTCCGCTGACGTCGCGGGAGAGGAGATCGAGAGATGGGTAAAGTCTACGAAGCCCTGCAGCGCGCCGAAGCGGAACGCGGTCGTCGCGGTTCGTCCGTCGGAGGTCTTGCAGCCCCGTCCGCGGCGCCCCACGCAAGCGCGACCCGCGGGCGCAGCGGGCGCTTCGCGCGGCTGCGCGGATGGTTTGGCCAGCTGCGCGCACCCGTCGAAGTGGACGACGCCAATGCGTTCAACAAGCGCCGGATCGCGCTGCTGCAGCCCGAGTCGTTCGTCGCGGAGCAGTTTCGCTCGCTGCGGGTGCGACTCGAAGCGCTGGCCGCCGAGCGGCCGATGCGCACGATCGCGGTCACCAGCGCGATGCCGGGCGAGGGCAAGACCACCGCGGCGCTGAATCTCGCGCTCGTCACCGCGATGAGCGTCGGCCGGCGCGTGCTGCTGGTGGACTGCGACTTGCGCCGTCCCAAGGTGCACATCGCGCTCGGGCTGCGTCCCGAGTGTGGTCTCGCCGAGGTGCTCGCGGACGAGGCTCCGCTCGACCGCGCGGTAATCAAGGTCGAGGGCACCAACCTCGAAGTGCTGCCGGTGCGCGGAACGCCGTCGAATCCGTCGGAGTTGCTCGGCTCGGACCGGATGCGCGCTCTCGTCGAAGAAGTTGCGCGCAGTTATGATCAGGTCGTCTTCGATCTGCCTCCGACGCTCTCGATGCCCGATGCGAAGGCGATGTGTGAACTGGTCGACGGGATCGTGTTCGTGGTGCGCGCCGACCAGACGCTCGCGGACGATGTCGCGGCGGCGCTGGACGTCCTCGATCGCCGCCGCGTGCTGGGCGTCATCCTGAACGGCGTCGATGCGAAGCCGGAACGCTACGGATACTGAGAGACGATGCGGGAGATCTGGCTTTGAGCGCGCTCGAGTACATCGCGCCGTTTGCGGTCGCCGCGGCAGTATCTGCCGCGACGACGCCGATCGCCGGGCGCATTGCACATGCCCTTGGCGCGGTCGACAGACCCGACGAGCGCAGGGTCAACCGCCGCCGCGACATCCCGCTGCTCGGCGGCATCGCGGTCGCGCTGGGTTTCTTCGTCGGCCTCGCCGTCGCGCTGATCCTGACCGCCGGCGATCACGAGTACCGCGGCCATATCGAGGGACAACTACTCGGCTCGCTGATCCTGCTGACGATCGGCGTGATCGACGACCGCCATGCGCTCACTGCGCGCGCCAAGTTGCCGTTCCAGTTCATCGCGGCGGCAGTTGCGATCTATTACGGCTTCCGCATCGATCATCTGACGGCCCCGGTCGCGCTCAACATCGGGCACTTCCCGGAGCCGGTGGTGTGGATCGTGACGGCGCTCTGGATCGTGGGCATCACCAACGCGCTGAACTTGATGGACGGCCTCGACGGCCTGGCCGCGGGCATCGGTTGCATCATCGGCGCGACGCTCACCTACATCGCGTTCCAGGCGGATCAAATGGTCGGTGTGTTCACCGGACTCGCCTTCCTCGGCGCCCTTTTCGGCTTCCTGCCCTACAACTTCCCCCCGGCTCGCATCTTCCTCGGCGACACCGGCGCGTTGTTCATCGGCTTCAACCTGTCGCTGCTCGCGCTCGAGGGCTATCGCAAGCTGTCGGTGCTGACCTTCGTCGTGCCGCTGCTGGCGCTCGCGGTGCCGCTGATGGACACCACACTGTCGATCTACCGCCGTCTGCGGAATCGCAAGTCGATTCTGTCGCCCGACCGCCAGCACATGCATCACAGGCTGCTCGACAGCGAGGGGTCCCAGCGCTCCGCGGTGCTCTCGATCTGGTTCCTGACTGCGTGCTTCTGCGTGATCGCCGTGTCCTTCACCAACCTCGAGGGCACCGTGGCGCTGATCCTTCTGGTGTTGGTTTTCGTGCTGACGCTGCGGTTGTTGCGAAACCTGGGCTTCTTCGAGATCGGTGAAACGCCTGCCAAGAACGCCGAGGAGAAGGGCTGATGAGCGCCCGCCGCGCCCTCGTGACGGGCGTCACTGGACAGGACGGCTCGTACCTCGCCGAGCTGCTGCTCGAGAAGGGCTACGAAGTCCACGGCATGGTGCGCCGCTCGAGCACCGACACCTTCGAGCGCATCGCTCACCTCGAGGGTCGCATCCATCTCCACCAGGGCGACTTGCTCGACCCGAGTTCCCTGCTCAATCTGCTGCGCAGCGTGCGACCGCACGAACTCTACAACCTCGCGGCGCAGTCCTTCGTACCGACGTCGTGGGCGCAGCCGTCGTTGACCGGCGAGTTCACCGCGCTCGGCGTGACGCGGCTGCTCGAAGCCGTGCGCATCGTCGATCCGGAGATCCGCTTCTACCAGGCGTCGAGTTCCGAGATGTACGGCAAGGTGCAGGAAGTGCCGCAGCGCGAGACCACGCCGTTTTATCCGCGCAGCCCGTATGCAGTGGCCAAGCTGTTCGGCCACTGGATCACCGTGAACTACCGCGAGAGCTTCGGCTTGCACGCCGTCTCCGGAATTCTCTTCAACCACGAGTCGCCGCGCCGCGGTCGCGAGTTCGTCTCACGCCACGTGTCGCAGGCGGTCGCGCGCATCAAGCTCGGGCTCGCGGACACGCTGCCGATCGGCAATCAGGATGCGCACCGCGACTGGGGCTACGCGCCCGAGTACGTCGAAGTGATGTGGCGCATGCTGCAGACCGACGAGCCCGTCGACTACGTGATCGGGACGGGCGTTGCGCACTCGGTGCGCGAGTTCATCGAAGCGGCGTTTGCGCACGTCGGGCTCGATCCCGCCGACTTCGTGCGGCAGGACCCGACCCGGTTGCGGCCCGCCGAGGTCGACACGCTGCTCGCCGACGCGGGCAAGGCCAAGCGCGAACTCGGCTGGGAGGCGCGCACGCCCTTCGCCGAACTGGTGCGCATCATGGTGGACGCCGACATCGCGGCGCAGCAGCGACTCTCCGGGCGCCGACTCGGGGGCCCGGGCGCGCGATGAGCGGGCCCGAGCGCGTGTTGGTGACGGGAGCCGCCGGCTTCATCGGCTCGACGCTCGTCGACCGCCTGCTCGCAGAAGGGCGTGAGGTCATCGGTCTCGACTGCTTCGATCCGTTCTACGCCGAAGCCGAGAAGCGCGCGAACCTGGCGAACGCGTCGAAGAATCCGGCGTTCCGTCTCGTCGAGGGCGACATCCGCGACGAGGCCGCGCTCGCACGCGCGTTCGCGGGCGCGCGCATCGGCGCCGTCGTGCACCTCGCCGCACTCGCGGGCGTGCGGCCGAGCCTCGAGCGACCGGTCGCATACGCCGACGTGAACGTGCGCGGCACTGCCGCGGTCGTGGATGCGATGGTGCGCGCGGATGTGCCGCAACTGGTCTTTGCGTCCTCGTCGTCGGTGTACGGCGAACGCGAGGGCGGTCCGTTCCGCGAGACCGATCCCGTCGAGCGCCCGATCTCGCCCTACGCAGCGACCAAGCGCGCCGGCGAACTGCTGCTCTCGAGCTTCCACCATGCGCACGGAACGAAGATCACCTGCGCGCGCATCTTCACCGCCTACGGACCGCGCCAGCGTCCCGACCTCGCGATCCGCAAGTTCGCGGAGCGAATGCTGCGCGACGAAGCGTTACCTGTTTTCGGCGACGGCGCTGCGGTGCGCGATTTCACGTTCATCGAGGATCTGGTCGACGGTCTGGTGCGCGCGATCGACACCGACCTCGGCTTCGCGATCCTGAACTTCGGCGCCGGTCGCACGGTCTCGGTGAAGCAGGTGATCGAAACGCTGGAGCTCGCGCTGGGCCGCAAGGCGCGCATCGAGTGGCTGCCGCCGCAGATCGGCGACGTGTCGCGCACCTGGTCCGATACGTCGGCGGCGCGCGCGGCGCTCGGCTACGCGCCGAGGGTGACACTCGAAGAAGGCGTCGTGCGGATGGTCGCGTGGCTGCACGCAGGGAGGGGCGCGTGACGCAGGGTAGGGGGCGGCTCGCGCTCGTGACGGGCGGGGCTGGCTTCATCGGGAGTCATCTCACGGACGGCCTGCTCGCCGCGGGCTTTCGCGTGCGCGTGCTCGACGATTTCTCGAGCGGGCGCGAGTCGAATCTCGCGCACGTGCTCGCCGACATCGACGTGATGCGCGGCGATCTCGCCGATCCCGCGACGGCCGCGCGCGCCTGCGCGGGCGCCGACGTCGTCTTCCACGAGGGTGCGATTCCGTCGGTGCCGCGCAGCGTCGCCGAGCCGGTCGCCACCAACCGCGCCAACATCGACGGCACGCTGAACGTGCTCGAGTGCGCGCGACAGGCGGGCGTACGGCGCGTCGTGTGCGCGGCTTCGTCGTCGGCCTACGGTGACACCGAAGAGCTGCCCAAGATCGAAACGATGCCGCCCAATCCGCGCTCGCCCTATGCGCTGCAGAAGTACGCGGGTGAGGTGTACTGCCGGCTCTATCACGAGCTCTACGGCCTCGAGACGGTCGCGCTCCGCTACTTCAACGTGTTCGGGCCGCGCCAGGATCCGAAGAGCGAGTACGCCGCCGTGGTACCGCGCTTCGCGACCGCGTGTTTGCGCGGGGAGCCGGCGACCATCCACGGCGATGGCGAGCAGAGTCGCGACTTCACGTTCGTCGCGGACACCGTGCGCGCCAATCTGCTCGCGGCCGACGCGCCCGGCGCGGCGGGCAACGTGATCAACGTGGCGGGCGGCCGTCGGATCAGCCTGAACGAGCTGCTCGCGGCGCTGCAGCAGATCACCGGCTCGAAGGTCCCCGCGATCCACGGCCCGAGCCGAGTCGGCGACGTGCGCCACTCGTTGGCTGACCTGGGGCGCGCACGGAGCCTGCTGGGCTTCGAGCCGCAGGTCTCGCTCGCGGACGGACTTCGGCGCACCGTCGAGAGTCTCTCCGTTTGAAGTGGGCGTGCCCGGGAGAATCGCAATGAACGTCTGCATCATCGGCACGGGTTACGTCGGCCTCGTCACCGGCGCCTGCTTCGCCGAGTTCGGCGTACAGGTGGTCTGCGCCGACAAGGACGCCGACAAGATCGCCGCGCTCGATCGCGGCGAGATCCCGATCTACGAACCAGGCCTCGACGCGATCGTCGCGCGCAACCTGCGCGAGCGCCGGCTCTCGTTCACCACCGACACCGCCGCGGCGGTGCGCTCGGCGCTGGTGGTCTTCATCGCCGTCCAGACGCCGACCAAGGCCGATGGCACGACGGACCTCACGGCGGTCGAGGCCGTCGCGCGCGAGATCGGGCGCAGCATGGACGGCTACAAGGTCGTCGTCACCAAGAGCACCGTGCCGGTCGGCACGTCCTACGAGGTGAAGAAGTGGATCGACGAGGAGCAGGTGGCGGCCGGCACGAGCCATCGCTTCAGCGTCGGATCGAACCCCGAGTTCCTGCGCGAAGGCGCCGCCATCGGCGACTTCATGCGCCCCGATCGCGTGGTGATCGGCGCCGACGAGGACGAGGCGATCGCGATCCTGAAGGATCTGTACCGGCCGCTCTACCTGATCGAGACGCCCTTCGTGATCACCAACATCGCGACCGCGGAGCTGACCAAGTACGCGGCCAACTCGTTCCTCGCGGTGAAGATCTCGTTCATCAACGAGATCGCGAACCTATGCGAGGAGATCGGCGGCGACGTCCACGCGATCGCGCGCGGGATCGGTCTCGACCGCCGCATCGGGCCGAAGTTCCTGCACCCCGGTCCCGGCTTCGGCGGCTCGTGTTTCCCGAAGGATACGCGCTCCGCCGCGAGCTTCGCGCGCCAGGTGGGCCTGCAACTGGAGATCGTCGAGGCCGTGATCCGCGTGAACGAGCAGCAGCGCGAACGCATGGTCCACAAGATCACGCGCGCGCTCGGTGGCGACGCGCGCGGCAAGACCGTCGCGGTGCTCGGACTCTCGTTCAAACCCGAGACCGACGACATGCGCGACGCGCCCTCGGTCGACATCTTGCGGAAGCTGCAGCAACGCGGCGCGACGATCCGTGCCTTCGACCCGGTCGCGATGGCAAACGCGGCGCGCGAGTTGCCCGACATCACGCTCTGCAAGAACGAGTACGAGGCCTGCGAGAACGCCGACGCGCTGGTGCTGATGACCGAGTGGAACCAGTTCCGCATGCTCGATCTCGC
>CAYGWM010000149.1:0-8220 GCA_964353555.1 uncultured Spirochaetales bacterium | reverse complement strand
CCGTCCACGAACCCGTTGCCCGCCGAGCCGGGATCGCGTTGGCTCTTCGGTCCCATTCCCGATCTGCTGCTCGGCTGCGGGGTCGGCTACGCGATCGTGCTGGCCTTGCTCTGCGTGTTCGGTGCCGAGGTGCGGCAAGGTCTCGCGCCGGGATTTCTGCCGTTTCTGACGGTGTTGATCGGAGCGCCCCACTACGGCGCCACGTTGCTGCGCGTCTACGAGCGACGCGAGGACCGGCGCGCCTACGCGCTCTTTTCGGTCTGGGCGACACTGCTGCTCGCCGCCCTCTTCGTCGTCTCGACGCGCTCCGTCTGGCTCGGCTCGCTCGTCCTCACCGTCTACATCACCTGGAGCCCGTGGCATTACACCGGCCAGAACTACGGTCTCGCGGTGATGTTCCTGCGCCGACGCGGCGTCGCGCTCGACGCCACGACCAAGCGCTACCTCTATTCGTCGTTCCTGCTCTCCTACGCCGCGACCTTCCTGGCGATCCACAGCCAGGCGCCCGGCGCCAACTACACACCGCCCCTGTACATCGCCGACTCTTATCGCGTCATCTCGCTCGGGATCCCGAACACCATCGGCGGGCCGCTCTTCTACGGCGCACTAGCGGCCTATTGCGTGACGCTGCTCATCGCGGTCGCGCGGCTGCTGCGGCGCGCCAGTCTCGGTGCGATCGCTCCCGCGCTGCTGCTCGCGATTACGCAGGCACTGTGGTTCTCGATCCCGGTCGCGATGCGGCGCTTCGGGCTGCTGTCTTCGCTCGAGCCCTTCGCCCCGCAGTACGCCGGCTGGTACTTCTTCTGGGCCGCGCTTGGTCACTCGATCCAGTACGTATGGGTGACGAGCTATTTCGCGCGCAACACGACCCGCTTCCCGGGGCTTCCGGCCTATCTGGCCAAGGCGCTGTTCGCGGGCACCGCGATCTGGGGCTTGCCGGCGCTGCTCTTCGCGCCGGGCTTGCTCGGCCGCATTCCGTACGACGCGGGGCTCGGCGCGCTGATTGCGGCGGTCGTGAACCTGCACCACTTCGTGCTCGACGGCGCGATCTGGAAACTGCGTGACGGCCGCATCGCTCGCATCCTCGTTCGCAGCGAGCGGGCCGCCGCCCCCCTGCCGATCGGCGAACCGCGCCGCCGCTGGCTGGCGCCGGCGCTGCTCGGGATCGGCGCGTTGAGCTGCGCAACGATGGTGCTCGCCGAATTCGAGACGGAGTTCGGCCTGCGCCGCGCCTATGCGCGCGTGGACGTGCCGCGCATGCGCAGTGCTCTAGCCCGGCTCGATTGGATCGGTCGCGACAGCGCCAACAACCACCTCAGTTTCGGACGGCTGCTGGCGGCGCAGGGCGAGCCGGGCGGCGCGATTCGGGAATACCAGCAGAGTGTGAACCTCTATCCCACAGCCGACGCCTGGGTGTCGCTGGGCGATCTGCTCGATGAGAAGGGCCTGATCCCCCAGGCGCTCGAAGCCTTCGAGAACGCAATCGAACTCGCCCCGGACTCCGCGCCAATCGCATACCGCGGCGCTGCGATCGCCGCCAAAGCGAACGACCCCGAGCGCGCACGCGCGTTGCTGGAGCGCGCCGTCGCGATCGACCCGACCCGCAAGCTCTACCAACTCGCCCTCGAAAACCTGCGCGACCGCGCTCCCGCGCCAGCGCCGAAATCCACCGCAACCCAATGACTCGACAGCCGGAATGACTCGACGCCCGGCCCCGCCAGGCCCGCTCAGCGGAACTTTGGGATCACGTGGGCTCCCATCAACTCGATCGTCTGCATCACCTTGTCGTGGGGGATCTTGTACGGATTCACCAGGCAGAGCAGCAGGTCGACGCCCGCCGCTTCGTAGCGACGACACGCTTCGAGACACTCATCGGGCGTGCCGAGCGCGCAGGCGCCCGCGCCGGTCAGATACTCGAGCGTCAGCAGATCGAGCGCGCCGCTCTTGTCGACCTTTGCCAGATCGGCCGCGTAGGCATAGTTGCCGAGATCGGTCTTCGTCTCCGCCATCCACCCCGCGAGCGACCCGATCAGCCGCGCACCCGCCTTCGGATACCACTCGAAGGATTCGCGCCCAACGTCCCAAGCCTCCTCACGTGTCGGCGCACACAGCGTCATCGTGAAGGTGGCGGCTTGGTCGTGCAGCCATTTGCCGAGCGGCGCCCGGCAACGCCCGATCGCCGCGC
The DNA here is from genome assembly GCA_964353555.1 of uncultured Spirochaetales bacterium. Taxonomy (GTDB): domain Bacteria; phylum Myxococcota_A; class UBA9160; order UBA9160; family PR03; genus PR03. The sequence continues at coordinate 6,035 of CAYGWM010000149.1, read as the reverse complement.
GATAGATGTCGATCTTCTTCTTCACTTCTTCGGGCGGCACGCCCACCGCGAACGAGCAGAGGCCGAGCCCCAGCTCGCCGATCTGCTGATGCCCGTCTTCGGACGACGTCGCGCCCCAGATCGGCGGGTGCGGAATCTGGAACGGCTTGGGCAGCACGCGTCGCTTCGGCAGCCGCCAGTGCTTGCCCTCGAACGCGTACTCGTCGTTCGTCCAGCAACCGACCACGTGCTGGATCGCTTCCTGCCACATCGCACGCGTCTCGGTCGGGTCGACGCCGAAGCCTTCGAGTTCGGGCCGCGTCGAGGAGCGCCCGGTGCCGAAGTCGACGCGGCCGTCGGAGAGTAGGTCGAGCACCGCGACCGACTCGGCCGTGCGCACCGGATGGTTGTACGGCTTCGGCATCAACCGCACGCCGTAGCCGAGTCGCATCCGCGAGGTGCGCGCGGCGATCGCGCCGTAGAGCACCTCCGGGTTCGAACAGTGCGAGTACTCCTCGAGGAAGTGATGCTCGACGGTCCAGAAGGCGTCCCAGCCACAGCGCTCGGCGAACACCGCTTGCTCGAGCGTGTCTTTGTACGCGCGATGCTCGCTACCCGCGTCCCACGGACGCGCCACCGGAATCTCGTAGAAGAGCGCGAATTTCATCTGCCAGCTTCCTTTCCTGCGGGTGGCGCGGCAGTCTACCTCGCCAATCGGAGGTGCGAGCGTGAGTCGGCTGGCGGGCAAGATCGCAGTGGTGACGGGGGCTGCGTCGGGCATCGGGCTCGCGTGCATGGAACGCTTCGCGGCCGAGGGCGCAACCGTCGTCGGCGCCGACATACAGCACGGTGCAACGCCGGGCATCGCGCAACTCGACGTGCGCGATGAAGCCGCCGTCGCGCAACTCGTCCACTACGTCGCGCGCGAGCACGGTCGCCTCGACGTCGTCGTGAACGCCGCGGGCGTCGCCGGCGGCGGCCCAGTGCACCTGCTCGACGCGGCATGCTGGGACCACGTGCTCGACATCAACCTGAAGGGCACGTTCCTCGTCTGCAAGCACGCACTCGCGCAGATGTTGAAGCAGCAGCCGGCGAATGGAGAGCGCGGCGTGATCGTGAACCTCGCGAGCATCGAGGGGCTCGAAGGCACGGCGGGCGGCAGCGCCTACAACGCATCGAAGGGCGGCGTCGTGCTGCTCACGAAGAATCTGGCGATCGACTACGGGCGCAGCGGCATTCGCGCCAACGCGATCTGTCCCGGCTTCATCGAAACGCCGATGCTGGAGAGCGTGCTCGGCGCGCCCGCGATGGCCGCGATCCGCGAAGAGATCCGCCACGAACACAAGCTGCGGCGCTTCGGACGGCCCGAGGAGATCGCCGCGGTGGCCAGCTTTTTGGCCAGCAGCGACGCGTCGTTCATCTCGGGACAGGCGATCGCCGTGGACGGCGGCTACACCGCCGGCCGCGATCCCCACGTCACGGAACTGATGGGGCTCTGAGCGCGATCGGCGACGTCGCGCCGTCGCCCGCGTCGTCGTCGAGCGAGAAGCCGCGGAACAGCAGCGCGCCGACGACGAAGCCGAGGAACGGCAGGCCCGCGAACAGCACGCGGAGTCCGAGCAGGCTCGTCTCGGTCTGCACGACGTTGGGAACGAAACCGGCCTTCGTCATCACGATGCCGCTCGCCGCAACGGCGACCGAGGTGCCGACCTTCAACGTCAGCGTCATCGCAGCGGAGTAGACGCCCTCCTTTCGCTCACCAGTGCGGCGTTCATCGAGGTCGATCACGTCGGCCATCAGCGAACTCGCCAGCACGCCGCCGCAACCCATCGCACAGCCCGCGACGGCCAGCAGCGACATCGCCATCACGACGTCTCCCGCGCCGACGAACCAGATGCCACAAAACGCGCCCGCCGCGAGCACCATCGCCGCGAGCCAAGTGTCGCGTTTGCCGAAACTCTTCGAGATGCGCACCCAAACCGGAATCGACACGACCGCCGACACCACGTACGCCGCCGGCAGCAGGCCGACGATGTCGGGACGCCGGAGCAGATACTCCGCAACGTAGGGCGCCATCGTGCCGACGGCGCCGACGCCCACGCTCTCGACGAAGTTGACGAGCAGCAGCAATCGCGCGGGCCGCGTCGAAACGACGTCGCGCAGCGCCGGCAGCAGGCCGCGCCCGCCGCGCTCGCCGTCCACGGCCGCATCGCGCAACACGAGCGGCGTGATCGCGAGCAGCGCGACGGCCACCAGCGACGCCGGGATCGCGAGTTCCGCGGCCATTGCGCGCGGATCCTCCGCATTCATCGCCACCTGGATCGCGCCGAACGCGAGCAGTATGCCGATCGTGAAGCTCATCTGGCGCACGCCGAACAGCCGCGTGCGTTGGTGCGGATCGCGCGACAGTTCGGCGCCGAGCGCCGCGTGCGGCAGCGTGTACAGATCGAAGGCGGTGTAGAAGACGAACAGCGCAACGGCGATCCATGCGATCTGCGCGTTGCCGGCGAGCGCGCGCGGCGTCGTCCACAGCATCACGAAGCCGACGACGAGCAGCGGCAGCGCTGCGAACAGCAACGGCCGGCGCCGCCCGAAACGCGATCGCGAGCGATCGCTGAAGCTGCCGATCAGCGGTCCATTGATGCCGTCCCACAGCTTCGCGACCGAGAACAGCACGCCCACGATCGCGGGCGACAGCAGCAGCACGTCGGTGGCGAACTTCAGGAAGTAGAACTGCAGGAAGAAGAGCATGTACGACACGCCGAGGACCGGCACGCCGTAGGCGAGCAGTTGTGCGTTCGGAACCCGATCTTCGGACAAAATCGCTCCGATCCGAGGGCGCGAGTGAGCTGGAACATACAGGGGAATTCCGGGGTGTATTGCAAGCTTCCGGTCCTTATCATGGCGCTCGCTGGCGGACGCCAGCGAGCCGAACACGGGTCAAGGGCCGCGGAGCCGCGGACTGCCATCTCGGGGTTTGGAATGGAAGAGCACCGAGGTTTGCGAGCGGGAGGAGAGCGGGATGCTCGATCTGGCGATTCGGAATGGCACGGTGATCGACGGTACGGGCGCTCCGCGCCGGCGCGCAGACGTGGGCGTTCGGGGCGGTCGCATCGTAGCGATCGGCGACCTCGACGAACCGGCGCAGCGCACGATCGACGCCGAGGGCCACGTCGTCGCGCCGGGCTTCGTCGATCTGCACACGCACTACGACGCGCAGGCGTTCTGGGATCCGACGCTCTCCCCGTCGCCGCTGCACGGTGTCACGACGGTGATCGGCGGCAACTGCGGCTTCTCGATCGCGCCGCTCGCGGACGGCAGCGGCGACTACCTGATGCGGATGCTGGCGCGCGTCGAAGGCATGCCGCTCGAGAGTCTCCAGATGGGCGTGCCGTGGAACTGGCGGAGCTTCGGAGAGTATCTCGATCGCCTCGACGGCACGCTGGCGATCAACGCCGGCTTCCTGGTCGGCCACTCGGCGCTGCGCTGCGCAGTGATGGGCGAGCGCGCAATCGGCGGCGCCGCAAGCGATGCGGACGTGGCCGCGATGGTCGCGCTGCTGCATCGCTCGATCGAAGAAGGCGGGCTCGGCTTCTCGTCGTCGTGGTCGCCGACGCACAACGACGGCGACGGCGATCCGGTTCCCTCGCGTGCCGCGAAGCGCGAAGAGTTGATCGCACTCGCCGGCGCGCTGCGCGATCACGACGGCACCAGCCTCGAGTTCATCCCCGGCGTCGGCCGCTTCACGGACGACGAAATGGACGTGATGGCATCGATGTCGATCGCCGCCGGCCGCCCGCTCAACTGGAACCTGCTGACGGTGATCGCATTCCTGCGCGAAGGCGTCGAAGCGCAGCTCGCGGCTTCGGACTACGCGGCGGCACGCGGCGGCAGCGTGATCGCGCTGACGCTGCCGCAGCTGATGTCGCTGCGCCTCAACTTCGTGTCGCTGTTCATCCTCGACGCTCTACCCGGCTGGTCGGAAGTCGTCGCGCTCACGCTGCCCGAGCGCATGCGCGCCTTCGCCGATCCCGCCGTGCGCGAGCGACTCGCGAACGGAGCGAAGTCGCCCGAGGCCGGCGCGTTCCGGGCGCTCGCGGTGTGGGACAACATGACGATCGAGGACGTCGTCGCGCCTGCGAACGAGCGCTACCGCGGTCGCAATCTCGGCGAAGTGGCGCGCGAAGCGGGTCGCCCCACCTTCGACGTGATGTGCGAGATCGCGCTCGCCGACGACCTGCGCACGTCGTTCCGGACGCCCAGTTTTGGGGACGACGAGGAGAGCTGGAAGCTGCGCCGCAGCGTGTGGCGCGACCCGCGCGCGCTGCTCGGCGCCTCCGATGCCGGCGCGCACCTCGACATGATCGACACCTTCACCGCAACGACCGCACTGCTCGGTCCCGCCGTGCGCGATCGGCAGATGCTGACGCTCGAGGAGGCGATCCATCAGATCACCGATCGCCCGGCGCGGCTCTACGGCTTGCGGGAGCGCGGTCGCCTTGCGCCCGGCTGGCAGGCGGACGCGGTACTCTTCGATCCGGCGACGATCCAGCCGGGCCCCGTGCACACGCGCCGCGACCTGCCGGGCGGCGCGGCGCGCCTGTTCGCGGCGGCCGAGGGAATTTCGCGCGTGCTCGTCGGCGGCGTCGAGGTGGTCCGGAACGGCGAAATGACGAAGGATCGACCGGGCACCGCGCTGCGCGCCGGCCGCGATACCTCGACCGGCGCCTAGAGCAACGCTGGCTCGGACCCCACCGCATGACCAAGTGGGCCGTAGGGCGCGTCGCTGCCGGAGAGCAGCGCGATGCCGGCAGCTTCGAAGACTTCGCGTCGTCCGATCACGGCTGCGTCCTCGAGATCGAGGTCGCGATCCCAATCCGCGCATCGGGACCGCACCATTCCGTCGTTCGCGCAAACCGTGAGACCGAGCCGCGCGATCGTCGCAACGCAGATCGGGGGCGCGACGTGCACGTGCTCGAGGCGGTCGCCTGCGCGAACACCAGCGACCTCGTATGCCGCGAGCGCGAACACCAGCTCGACGCGGGTGACGCAATGGATCGCCGCATTCCGCCCGCCTCGATGCGCTGCGCGGATCGTCGCGACCACGTCGTCCAGATCCGGTAGCTCCGACTCCGCAAGGTGGATCTTCACCGGGCCGATCTCGATTCCCGGCGGCGGCTCGACGTTGGACAGCGCGAGCGTTCCCATCACGATCACGCGCTGCGACAACTCACCGCGCGCGCGCGCGGCGGCGAATGCGGCGACCTCGGCAGGCCCGTTCGTCGGTGTCGCATCGGTAACGCCGCTGATGCCGAGCGCGTGGAGCCGCCGCGAAACGGTCACAAGGCTCGGCGCTGTGCTCGCGCCGAGGCGCTCGCGCAACCAGGCGTCGCAACGATAGACACGTCCCGTCGCGCGCCCTGCCCCGTCGCGCTCGACGCCGCGCGGCGTCTGTACATCGCCATCGAGACCGAGACATTCGATCGCGCGTGAGTTCAGCATCCAGAGCTGGCCGCTGCGGTGCTGCATGCGGATCGGCACGTCGTCGCGCACCGCGTCGAGCGTGTGCCGCTCGATCTCGCCCGCGACCGACTCGTAGTAGCCGACGCCGCGCACCCAGCCGCGCGCATCGGGCGCGGGCTCGCGCAACGCGCGCGCAAGGCCGGCGCCGTCACGCGCTTCGCCGGGCCCGCATTGCGCGGACGCGAGCGCGGCGGCCGTTGCGAAGAGATGGATGTGATGGTCGTGCATGGACCCAACGCGATTCCGCGCGACTTTCGGGAGGCTCCGCTCCACCCCGCCGCGGCGCAGATACGCTGCTAGCGCGGCTTCTTGACGATCCTATCACGCGGCTTCGCGTCGGCGCGTACCGACGTCGGGACGAGCGACTCCGCGAGTAGCGCGTACTCCGCGGCACGCCCCGACGCCGCACGCGCGGTAGCACCTGTGGAACCAGGTGTGCCGCGATCGTCGGGATCACGCCGACGCCCAGCCGATGCTTGAATTCGTGCGCGATCTCGCGCCATTCCGCGCACTTCGTCGAGCACCCCGCGCGC
>CAYGWM010000148.1:3544-8377 GCA_964353555.1 uncultured Spirochaetales bacterium | reverse complement strand
GGTAGCCCGAACACCACGCAAACCAACTCGATCGGTGTGACCGTAGCTGGGTGCGGCGCGGCTACCGGCTCTGCGCGAAGATCGCTGCCACTTGGAAGCGCACCTCGACAGACTCGCCGCCACCTATTCGATCGTCGCCCGTGATGCGAAGACCGGCGAGCTCGGTGTGGCCGTCCAATCCAGTTATTTCTCCGTGGGCACGGACGTCTCCTGGGCGAAAGCCGGTGTCGGATCGGTCGCCACCCAGGCGATCGTCGAGGTGGCCTACGGTCCTCGAGGCCTCGCGCTGCTCGACCGCGGCGCCTCGGCGCAGCAGGCGCTCGATGAGCTCGTGGCAAAGGACCCGCTCGCGGCTCTGCGTCAGGTGGGCATCATCGATGCCACGGGTCGAGCGGCGGCCCACACGGGCAGCGCCTGCGTATCCGCATGTGGCCACGCCGTAGCGGCCGGCTACTCCGTGCAAGGCAACATGCTGGCCTCGGACGCCGTCTGGCAGGCGATGGGCCCGGCGTTCGAGGCGGCGCAAGGAGATCTGGCCGAACGCCTGATGCTGGTGCTCGAGGCGGCGGAGCGCGCGGGCGGCGACGTGCGCGGGCGACAGAGCGCAGCGCTGCTCGTGGTGAGCGGGGAACGTCCAGACAATGACTGGGAGGGGCGAAGCTTCGACCTCCATGTCGAGGATCATCCGCGTCCGCTCGAGGAGCTGCGTCGCCTGCTCACGCTGCGCAGGGCGTATGCGCTCTTCAAGGAGGCGCGGCGGGCCTTCGGTACAGGCGATCTCGATGGCGCGCTCGAGATGGTGATGCGCGCCCGCAAGCTCCATCCGAGCGACTTCCAGTTCGCGTTCTGGACGGGCGTCGCGCTCGCCAACAGCGGCCGCAACGAGCAGGCCCGCCAGTGGCTCGCCGAAGCCTTTCGTGACAGCGACGTGTGGCGCGAGCTGGGTCGCCGGCTGTGCGAGGCGGGCCTCTACACCGGCGACCCGAGTCTGCTGGAGTCATGAGTACCGAGTTGCCCGCCCACAGAGCGGAACAGATCACCGCCAGGGTCGCGTCCACGGACGCGGCCTGATCCGTGCGCCTGCCTCTCGCGCTGGCGGCCACGGTCGTCTCGTCGGTCCTGGTCGGACTCGCGTTTCCGCCCCATGGCCTGCGAGCGCTCGCCTTCGTCTGCGTGGTTCCGCTGCTGCTGGCGCTGCGCAGCGGGGGGGCCGCACGGGCGGTTGGGCTCGCCTGGCTCTGGGCGGTGTCGGCCGGTTGCGTGATGGCCCCTTCGTTCGCCAGCTCCATCGCCGATTACTACGCACGCCCGCTGTGGGTCGGTTGGGCAATCACAGTCGCGATCTCGAGCGTGACCGGGTCGGCCTACTACATGGTCTTCGCGCTGATCGATCGGGTGCTGATGCGGCGCGTCTGGCTCGTCGGGCCGCTGTTGACCGCCGCCGCCTGGGTGAGCGTCGAGCTGGCGCGGGGGCGGCTCTTCACCGGAACGAGTTTCCTGATCGGGAATCCGTGGGGCCTGCTCGGCTACACGAACGCTTCGGGCTCGCTCGCGCAGATCGCCGCGTGGACGGGGGTCTACGGCATCAGCTTCGCGATCGTCGCGGTGAACGCGGGGCTCGCCGGCTGGATCGAGGCCGCGCGCGATCGCGAGCGATCGACCCGGATGGCCGCACACGCCGCAGTGTTGGCTTCGCTTCCGGCCGTGATGTTCGCGCTCGGCGGTGCATTCGTTTTGCGCGCGGCTCCGTCTGCTTCCGACGGCGATGGGCTGATCGAGGTCGCCGTCGTGCAGGGCAACGTCGCGATCGGACGCCAATGGCGCTCGGAGTACTACGGAAAGAATCTCGATGTCTACATCGGCCTCACCCAGCGCGCGATCAAGGAAGGATCACCGAGCGTGATCGTCTGGCCCGAGAGTGCCATCAACTTCTTCCTCGAGGCCGAGCCGCTCTACCGCGGAGCGATCGCCCGGGTGTTGCGTGCCGGAAACGTCGAGTTGCTGGCCGGCGGGCCTGGCCGCGGCGGGGAACCCCAGCCGCCGATCTTCAACAGTGTGTTCGTGATGACTCCGGAGGGCAACGTGACGGCGCGCTACGACAAGCAGATCCTGATTCCCTTCTCTGAGTTCTATCCGTTCCAGAGCGACGAACTCACGCAGCGCCGCGTGGATGGCGCACGGACCTTCACCCCCGGAGCTTCCGACGCTGCGCCTCTCGATACGCGGCTCGGACGCGCGGGCCTGCTCGTGTGCAACGAAGCGATGCTGCCCGAGGTGGCGAGCGCCCGCGTGCGCGCCGGCGCGGAGATCCTGGTGAGTCCGTCGAACGACAGCTGGATCGCAGCGGAGGGCTTCGCGGAGCAGGTGTTGGCGATCGTCGGGCTGCGGGCGATCGAGCAGCGCCGCTATCTGGTACGTGCCTCCACTTCCGGACCGTCGGCGGTGGTGGACCCCTGGGGCCGGGTTCCGGTGCGCACGCCCGCGAACCATCAGTTCCTACTCCGGGGCGCGGTGCGACCGGAGCGAGAGATCACGCCATACGCGCGGTTTGGGGATGCTTTTGCCTTCGGCTGTGCGCTCGTCGTGGCGGCCGCGCTGCTCCGCCAGGCGGTCGGTGCTCGCGCAGCCGCCCGCGGCGCAGGCTGACCTTCATCCGTCTGCTACCTGCGCAACTCCTGACTCACGCAGCGAATTCCGCCGGCTTTCGCGAAATCTTCATTGAGTTCGGCGCCAAATTCCGTCAACGTAGGCGCGGTCAAGCGCGTTGGCTCCAGCGCTAGTTGGACATGCGGTACGCGGAGCACGCGAAGCCTCACTGGGCTTCGCTCTCGACGCGGCGGGGCATCCTCGAGGGCGGGTTTCCGGCGGTGATTCCCAGCGCGAGCCCGTGGGATCCCCAGCGTTGCGCTGATACATCGAATCGAGGAGGTAGGCGGGTATGTCGAACAGGATCCACTCGAAGTGGGCGCTCGGCGTCTCGCTCCTCGGCCTTCTCGTCAGTCTCCTCGGGCTTGCAACGACGCGACCTGCGGGCGCCGACTGCTCGGTCATCGCTCCCGAAGGCTTCGACCAGCGGGCGACCCTCGGAAGCGTCACCTCTCCCTTCCTGACACCGGGCCTCAGCAACGACGTCAAGGTCGTAGGTGCGGTCTGCGACCAGCTCACCCGCTCGACCGCCGCCGACTTCCAGGTCGGGGGCGTCAATCGGCCGGTCAATGACTTCGTGATCACGATCGCGTTCGTCGGTGCGAGCGCGCCGCCGGTTCTGGTGCTGGCTTCCAACGCGACCTTGTGTGGCGCCGATGCCGCTTGCAGCACGGACACGCTCGCAAATCGCGAGATCGCCGAAATCCCGCTTCCGGGCGGCGGCGTGGAACGACGTCTGCGCTTCCGCGTCCCGCAGAATCTTTCGCACTTCGGTCCGGTGCGCCTCGGCGTGAAGCTCGCGAGCGACCCGCAGCCGGTGGCCTTCGAACTGCGGAGCCAGTCGTGCGGCGCGGCGACGGGAAGCTACGTCGCCTGCATCGATCAATTCTTCGCGCTCGACGGCAGCTGCCGGACGGGGGCCGAGTTCGTCAACAGGCCCTTCAGCGGCCTCGTCGCGGTTCCCAAGACCGACTTCACGGCCATCTGCACGGAAGGCTGCGACGACGTTTCATCCGGTCCCACCTCGAGCACGCTGCCGGTCACGATCGATCGCGAGGGCAACGCGCTGTTCGCGATGATCTACGCCGATCAGCTGGTTCGCGCCGATCGCGGCGACGGACAGATCGAGCCCCGTCCCCGTCGTTTGAGCCTCCGAATCGCCGACGCGGTGGGCAACGGCTTCACCGACGATATGCCCGTGGTCTACGCTGGGAAGCCGTCTTCTTTTACGTTCGAAGGCTTCCCGCTCTCGCCCCCGTTCAATCCCTTCGTCGACCCAACCACCCCCGCCGGCGAGTTCGGACTCTGGGGCATGGCCGACGCAGAGGCGACGGTGCATTTCCTGCCGCGGCGCGTCTGCTCCGACGAGCCGGCCCGTGCCTGCACGGCGAATACCGGCTGCAAGAGCCCGGCGACCTGCGGCGCTGCCGAGTTCACCCAAACCCAGAATGGTTCTGCGATCGCGCTTCCGGTGGCCGCCGCCGAGGCCGGGCAGGCGTTCGAGCTCAACTCCTGGCTCGACGGCAGCCTCGCCGACGCAGCGGTCGCCGTTGCGGAAGACGAGCGGCTGCGCGGAGTGCCGGTCAACGCGGACGGCGCGGCCGACGACATCGTCGTCGAGCTGCTCGATCGAGGCACCGGGCTTCTGAAGACTTTGCGCGGGCTCTTCAGCGGTCGCGGTGTCACGCAGGTTCGTGTCGTCGAGGGCGACAAGGATTTCGTGACGCCGTCGATGGCGGCCGAGGGCCGCACGCTCGCCTTCCTCGAGTCGGAGTTCGCCGAGGGGCTCGCGAATCCGCTCGCCTCGACGACGGCGGCGGAGGCGCTCGCTGCCGACGCCAACGGCAATAGCCGCCTCGACCAGAGCCTGCGCGTCTTCGCGCTGCCCGACGATCCCGCGGTCATCGCGGCGCGCAGCCTGCTGCCCCCGAGCTTCAACGCGGCGGTGCTGCCCGACGGGCGCTTCGACGGCGGGCGCAATCTCGTGCTCTCCGCCGGCAAGCTCTTCTTCGCCTACTCGCCGATCCAGCAGCAGCCCCACGCCTACCAGCTCGTGAATCAGTCGAGCGACGGCGTGCCGGGGAGCTCCTTCGCCGGTCAGGCCGATCTGTCCTCGGACGGACGCTTCCTCAGCTTCGTCAGCGGAGCGGACAATCTCGCCGATGCCGTCTCCGGCGCCGAGCCCGC
>CAYGWM010000148.1:0-3444 GCA_964353555.1 uncultured Spirochaetales bacterium | reverse complement strand
TTGCGCGTTCCCGGGCTCGAAGGCGATCGATTTCAACCGCGGTGTCGGCAAGGCGAAGAGCCAGACCTACAACCTGGTCTTCAAGACCTCCGACATCCCCAGCGGTGAGATCGGAGTGTCCTTCAAGGTCGTGGGTGTGCCCGAGCGCACCGCGATCCGCGGTCCCGCGTGCGTCGATCCGGGCCTCACGGCGGGCATCGAGCGCATCTACCTGCGAGACATCCAGGCGGGCACGACCGAGATCGTGAGCGTGCTCGATCGCTCGAGCTGCAGCGAGCCCGCGGTGGCGAGCAACGAGCCCTCGGGCAATCCCGATGTGACCCAGGCCGGCCAGCTGGTCTTCTTCGACAGCGCCGCGGGCCTGACGGGCGACGACCTCGACGCGGTGTCGGACGTCTATGCCTACGATCCCGCGACCTGCCGCGTGCTGAACCTCAGCGCGGGGCTGAACGCTCCGGCGTCCGATCCGGCGAGCTCCGACGACGGCCGCTTCGTGGCCTTCGAGTCGGGCGTGGATCCGCAGATCGCCGTGCTCGATCGCACGACGAGCGTGCTGCTCCAGCTGGGCGCCGGCCGCGATCCGAGTCTCTCCGCCGATGGAACCAAGCTCGTCTACACCGCGGACGTCGCGGGCGTCTCGCAGGTCTTCCTGGTGGACCTCACGGGTGGCACGCCGAGCGCACCCATCGCCGTGAGCGTGATGGGCGACGCCTTCTTCGCAGCGGGCGCGGGCGCGCCCTCGGTCGCGAACGGCGCGCAGACCGCCTTCGAGACACCACTCGGTGACGTGAACAGCGAACTCTACGTGCGCGACGTGGCGGGAGCCGCGACGCTTCAGGCGAATCGCCTGCCCACCGGCGAGAACGTCTGCACCACTTCACCGTGCGGCGCGTTCTCGCCCTCGATCTCGGACGACGGGCGTTTCGTGGCCTACGTGCTGAGCGGGCTCGCGCCCGTCGACGAGGTCCTCATCCAGGATCTCGTCACCGGCTCGATCACGCCGCTGACGCGGATGGCGGGCGCCAACGGTCACTCGCTCGAGCCGAGCCTGGGGGCCAGCGGCGACTTCTTGGCGCTGACGAGCTTCGCGAGCCAGCTTGGCGGCGTCGCGGGCGCGGGCGCGCCGAACGTCTTCCTCGAAGGGCCGCTCGATCCGACCGCGGAGCGCCGCGCGCTGCTCGGCGTGCTGGACGTCTCCGCCTGCGGCACCGGTCCGTGCACACCTACGCTCACCAGCGAGCTCGTCACGAAGGGTGCGTCGTTCGCCGGCGACATGGCGGTCGTGGGCTCCCCGGTCCGGGTCGTCAGTGCGGGCTCCGGCGGCGTCTCGGTGCGGTCCTTCGGTCGCGAAGGCGTGGACGTGGCGCTCGGCGCCAACTGGGTCTGCGCCATCGCCAAGACCGATGCGCTCGGCAATCCCGGTCGCTTCGCCGCCTGCGGCAGCCGCGCCGGCTCGACGCTCTCCGATCTCACGGTGGGGGGCGTCCCGCTCGCAGCTAGAGAAATCGGCGTGTGTGGCCAACGTGCGGTCGTGCTCGGCTCGAACGGCGTGCTCTACGAGGCGAATCTCAGCTCGGGTTTCGCCGCGCGAGCGGTCCAGATCGCCCAGGACTTCGAACTGGGTGAAGGAGTGGATACCGACGCCAATGGCAGCATTGACAGCTGTCTGGTGGCGTTCCGGACGCGCGAGCAGGATCTCGGTGCCGTTCCCTCGCTGGTCGGTAACCGCGACCTCGACAACCAGGATCTCGCGATGTTCCTGCTCGGCACCGACGGCGCAGTCGACGACTGCCGCTCCTCGGCGACGGACTGCCCCGGCCAGGCCTGCGAGCAGTTCAACTATCAGGTGGGTCGCCAGGCGGTGGTCTTCCTCGTGGACGAGAGCGACGAGAACTTCGGCTTCACGCCGGCGCAGGATCTGTGCTCGCCCGGCAGCGACGTGAACGAGGACGGCCTTTGCGATGTGAGCGTGCGCCGCTGCACGGGGGCGGGCGCGCTCACCGAGGGCACCTCATTCGGACAGGCCGCCAACGTATTCTCCGAAGGGGGCTTCCCCGACGGTGAGAACACCGTCACCGAGGCCGGTTACTGCGGGACGAGTCCCGCGAACGTGCGCTTCGGTCAGCTCTGCTCGAGCGATCTCGATTGTCTCGCCCAGCCGGGAGAGACCTGTCAGCAGGGCTTCGTCGTGCTCTCTGCGCTGGCGGATTCCGACGGCGACGAAATTCCCGACAGGTTCGACAACTGTCCGTTCGTCGCGAATCCCGACCAGGCGAACACCGACGCGGATGCCTTCGGAAATGCCTGCGATGCCCTCACCTGTGGTGATGGCATCGTGCAGCAGGCGGAGTTCTGCGACGACGGAGCGCGCAACGGGAGCTGCGAGGGGCTCGCGCTGGACGCCTGCCGGGCGATGGGCGCGACCGGGAGCTTCTGCGACGACCTCTGCCGGCCGGAGGTCTTCCTCGACGTCTCCGAGGCCGCGGTGAACCCGGGCAAGACGGGTGTGCTCCCGACGCGGGTGCTCGGCACCCCCTATCTGAACTTCGGCCCCGCGCGCGCCTTCAACGGCACGACCTGCGCGATCCCCGGCGGCTGCCCCGCTGACATGATGGACCTGTCGTCGGTGAGCCTCGAGGGGCTGCGGAAGGGCGCGACCTGTGTCGGGAACGGCGCTGCTGCGAACAACACCAATATCCTCGACACGAACTCGGACGGGATCCCCGACCTGCAGGTGAACTTCCGGGTGGAGCAGGCGTCGATCTCCCGCGGTGATGACGAGGCCTGCCTCACGGGCGACTTCCGCCGCATCGAGGGCCGCTTCCGCGATGCGAGCTTCGAGGCCAGGGACCATCTCAACGTCAAGTAGGTCCCGGTCTCCGCTCGCGTGGGCCGCGCGCGCCCAGGTGGTGGCGACGCGTGATCGCGTAGCCCAGGCCCCCGACGAGTGCTCCGACCACCGCACCGGTGGTCAAGTTCCAGGCCATTCACGTGAAGCCGCAGCGCGGCGTCGCCAGCGCGAGCAGGCTGGGCGAGAGCATCGCGAGCGCGCCCAGCAGCGGGCCGCGCAGCCACCACGGGCGCGGCCAGGCCGAGATCCCGACGAGCAGCCCGATCGAGAGCCGGGGCGCGTAGAAGGCCCAGATCGCGATCGAGCCCCGGATGTAGAGCACGTTGAACTTCTCGGGAATCGGACCGTGCACGAGCACCGGCAGCCAGCCGAGGCCGAGCCCGAGCAGCGCGCACAGCAGCGGATAGGGCACGCGGTCTCGAAGGCTTTGCAGGCTCATGCGACCGCCGATGATAGGGTCTGGAGACGCGCTGTGTATCCCCAGTACTCGTCCACTCGTCCGCGCCATGAGCGTTGCCCTCGCGCGCTGGACCGGTATCGATGCCGCTTCGTGCCAGACGTAGCGATGGTGGAGGCCGCCCACGCGGGGAAGC
>CAYGWM010000147.1:0-8448 GCA_964353555.1 uncultured Spirochaetales bacterium | reverse complement strand
GTTGCACATCGGAATTCCCGCCTCGCGGGTCGCTTTGCGGCGCATCCTGCGAGGCCGCACGACGGTGGTATCCTGCGGCGCCCCGAGGGAGATCGGGAGAGTGGGAGCCAGGCTCCAGCCGGCACGGCGGGGTCCGAAGAGGAGCAGCAATGGGTGTGGACGAGATCGTCGCGGGACTGAAGCAGCAGCTCGCGGAGTTGTCCGAGGGCAAGCTCCAAGCGGGCGCCATCGACGGCAAGGGACATCTCTTCGACTACGGCTACGTCGATTCGCTGTCGGCCGTGATGTTCCTCGCGCACATCGAAGAGCAGTACGGCGTGCAGATCGAGGACATGGACCTGATCGAGAAGTACACGACGCTCGACGCGATCGCGCGCCACCTCGCCGCGAGCGCCTGATCCCATGGCGAGCGATTGGAACGACTACGACCTGCTCGTGCAGATGCCGCACATGGCGCCCGGTGAGAAGCTCTCGGAAGTCGAGTTCTTGAAGGTGCTCGCCGCGTTCCAATGGGAGTCGATCGCGCGCGCGCTCGGCCGCCGGCCGCCCGCGCTGGTGAACGCGCAACACGATCGCCTCTACGGTTCGGTGATCGACGTCGAGCTTCATTTGGGCGAGCGCCACAGCATGGAAGTGCTCGGCGAAGATGTGAAGATTCGCGTGCGCAATCGCGTTCGTTTCTTCGCCAAAAAGTTCGTCGAGGGCCTCTTCGTGATCGACGACCGGGAGATCCCCGAGAAGGCGCTCGCACCCGTCGAGACGCGCAAGGATCTGCAGCAGCTGCGCGGCTCGTGGGCCTGTATGACCAACGCGTTCATCGCGCGCGGCGGCTCGAACGTGAAGCTGAAGGTGTTCCGCCCGGTGGGCGCCGACGACGGCGTCGCGGAACTCTCCGAGACGCCGATTGGGATCATCGAGCAGGGGCGCGTGCAGCGCAGCGGCGAGATCGATCCGCTCTCCGACGAACCCAGCGGCGCCATCACGATCGTCCCCCGCATCGATGAACCGATTCGCTACGAAATCATCCCCGAGAGCGATCTGAACGGCGCCGGACTGGTCTACTTCGCCCGCTACGAAGCGATGATGAACTACGGCGAGCGGCTGTTCCTGTCGAACAACCTGGCGCTCCCGTTCTCGGCCGAACTGATCGCGAATCTCTCGACAGAACACCGCAAGGCGTACTTCTTCGCCAATGCAGCGCCCAACGACGATGTCGACATCCGCGTCAACGCGCGCGTGCTGCCACCGGGCAGCTACGCGGACCCGCCGGAAGGCGTTGCGTACCGCGTGCCGATGAAGCTGCTGTTCCGCATCGACCTGTACCGCGGCTCGGACAACGCGCTGATGGCCAGTTCGCTGGTGCGCAAGTCGTTGAACGTGCCGGGCTCGGCGAAATCTGTGTTCGCCGAAGTCGAGCGCTTCCTGCGCCGCAGTTGATGATTTCCGCACCACGGCCGGACGGCCGCGCGCCAATACGAGTCGAGGACTGGAGGCGCGCTCGCAGCAACGACCCAAAGCAGTGACGCCGCGAAGGGAGCGCACCAGCGCTCGATGATTCGGGTCGCTCGCTACTTCGGGGGTTCGCGCAGCAGCAGCGGGTCGAAGTCGCGTTTCTCGGCGGCGAGTGTCAGGTCGACGTCGCCGATCGATTGCGCGAAATGCGCGACGGCTTCTTCTGCGGCCGCCGCATCGAGCATCGAGCGCTCGCGCGGCGACACGCTGCCGGCGCGCGCGCAGGCTTCGGCGAAGCGTTGCTCGGCCCATGCGAGCGTGCGTTCGCCTTGCAGCGACGGCTCGAGCGCGGCGTCCTGTGCCGCGACGCCCGCGAGCAGCGCCCAGACGGCCGCCCAACCGGCGACGGCGACCTGGAAGGTGCGCAGCTGCGCGACGCCGTCGCGACCGCGCAGCGCGCGCACGGCCGCATCGAGGCGATCGGCGAGCACGGCAGCGCCGAGGTCGTCGCGCAAGAACGCGTGTAGGTCGGAACGCGCGCTGATCGCTTGCGAGCCGATGAACGAGAGCAACGCCTCGCTGGTGCCCTCGAAGATGCGGCCGACCCGCGTGTCGCGGAGCAGCTGCGGCGCGCCGTTCGCTTCGTCGTAGCCACGCGAGCCGAGTATCTGCACCAGCCGATCGGCGGCCAGCCACGCGAACTCGGTGCTGGCCAGTTTGCACACCGCGTACAGATCGACTGAGACAGTCTCGCCGCGGTCGAGAATCGCCGCAACGCGATACAGCAGGCCCTCGGTAACGGCGGCCTGCGCGACGGTTTCGCCGAGGTGCCCGCGCGCGACCGGATGATCGACGAGACGTCCCGTCGCGATCTGCCGGCGCGCCGCGAAGCGAAGCATCAGCTGCGCCGCGCGCTTGGTCGCGCCGAGGCTGGTCGCCGTGATCGAGAAGCGGCTCCAGCTCATCGAGTCGACGCCGACTTCGAGGCCCTTCTCGCGTTCGCCGAGCAGCGCCTCGGGTGCGATCGCGACGTCGCGGAAGTGCAGCTCGCCCTGCACCATGCCGCGCATCCCGAGCGAGAGCAGCTCGCGCCCGATCGTGACGCCGTATTGTTCGGGTCGGACCGCGAGACCGACGAGGCCGCGGCGCTTGCCCGCGGCGTCCACCTCCTGCGCGATCACCGTCACGATCCCGGCCCACGACGAATTGCCGATCCAGATCTTGTCGCCCGAGAGCCGCCAGCCGCCGCCCGGTTGTGCGACCGCACGCGCGGCCATGCCCGCGAAGTTCGTGCCGGCGCCCGGTTCGGTCTGGCCGAAACCCGCATAGATGCGGCCGCTCGCGAGCTGCGGCAGCACTTCCTGCTTCAGTGCCGGCTGCGCAAAGGTGGCGATCGGCCGCACGCCCGGGTGCAGGCAGACCAGGATCCAGGTGCCGAGCGCCAGGTCGATCGCTGCGGCCTGCTCGAGGATGCGAGCGACTTCGCGCGTGCGCAGCGCGAGTCCACCGTATTGCGTCTCGACCTGGACGCCGAAGATGCCCTGGTTGCCGAGATCGTTCGCGACGTAGGGAGGGATCGTCCGGCGCTCGTCGATCATCCGGGAGTTGACGCGCCTCTCGCCATAGCTGCGCAGCCACGCGACGATCTGGTCGCCGCGCGCGCGGCTCGCCGCGTCCGCAATCATCTCGTAGCGACAGCCGACCTTCACCTTCGCGCCTTCGGCGGGCGGGGGATCAGCAGGGGTACGCGGCGCTGGCGCTCCGCGTAGGCGGGTCGCCGTGCGAGCATGCGCGTTTCCTTCATCGGAATGCTGGCCGCGAGGAACATCACCACCATCGCCGGCGCGCCTAGCCACGCCCACCAGACGAAGCGGGCCTCATGACTCAGCGGGCCAGGCGCTTCGCCCCCTGCTGCGGCGAGCGAGAACAGCGCGAGTCCGAACCAGAAGAGCATCTCGCCGAGATAGTTCGGATTGCGCGACCACGCCCACAGACCGCTCTCGAGGATCGCCTCCGGCGGCGGCTTCGAGAGCCGGAAGCGGCGCAGCGTGTTGTCGGCGAAAAACTCGAGGGCGACGCCAGCGAGCGTCACTGCAGCAGCAACGCCATCGAGCCAGCCGAGCGGACGCGTGCCGCTTGCGAGCGCGGGCCAGAGCGGCAACAGACCGAGGAACACGATCGCGGTCGGCATCCCGTGTAGTCCGAAGAAACTGACGAACCAGTAGCCGACCCGCCCTGCCTTGCCGCGCAGATCGACGTAGCGCCAGTCTTCGTGATCGAGGCCACTCCAGCCGCGCGCCCAGTTGTAGGTGAGGCGCACGGCCCAGAGCCCGATCAGCGCGATGACCAGCACCTGTCGCGCGGCGATCCCTTCCGAGCCGGGCGCGACGATGAACCACAGCGCGACGAGCGGCGGCGCGACGCTCCAATACGCGTCGTAGAAGCTCGAGTTTCCGAACGCAAAGCTGAACGCGAAGATCGCGAGCGTCGCGGCGAGATCGGCTGCAAATGCGACGGCGATCGGATGGCGATCGCCGCAGGCGATCCCGGTGACGAGCGCAACCACCAGCGCGACGAGATACGCGACGGTGATCCACAACAACGCGCGCGCGCGTTCGCCCGTATCCGGTGCGGCGGCATGGCTCGCAGTTTCGCTCATCGGCTCCTCCGCGCAGCAGCGCTGGCGCAGCATAGCCATGGAGGCGCGCGACGCGAACGCGGCGTTTCGCTCGGCTGTCCAGCCCAGGGACCGAGCGAAAGCGCCTATGCTGCGCGCGACTTTCGGGGAGAGTGCCACGGGCGTGGAGCAGCCGCAGCACGATTTCCAGCGCGTCCCGACGCGTGCGCTCGCCGCGTTTGGCGCATCCGGGCTCGCGCAAAACATCGTCGGCACCTGCCTCGGCGTGCACCTGTTCATCTTCTACACGGATGCGGTGGGGCTCGCGCCACTCTGGATCAGCGCGGCGCTCTTCGTCGCGACGCTGTGGGACGCCGTCTTCGGCATCGCGATGGGGCACATCTCGGATCGCACGCGCTGGAAGTGGGGACGGCGCAGGCCCTACATCCTGCTCGGCGCGCTGCCTTTCGGGCTCACCTTCGCGGGCGTGCTGTGGCCGCCAGCGAGGCTGGGCGGCGCCGTGCTCGGCGCTTATCTCGGGGTGCTGCTGCTGCTGCAGTTCAGCGCGGCCAACGTCATTCATGTGCCGGTGCTCGGATTGATCCCGGAGATGGCGCAGTCCTACCACGAGCGCACGCGGATGGCGGCGTGGCGCGAGGCGCTCGGCAATGTCGGCGACCTCGTGGGCCTGCTACTGCCGTTCGCGTTGCGCGCCGCGCTGACGAGCAACGAGACGAGCGCCACCGCCGATGCGCTCGTCTCGCGCAGCGCCTACGGGATCACCGGCCTGGTCGGCGGCGTGCTGGCGAGCGCGGCGCTGTTCGCGACATACCGCGGCACCTACGAGGATCCGCGCTTTCGCCGCGCATCGAGTGTTTCGTTCCGCGCGGGCATCGGCGCGCTGCGCCGCAATCAGGCGTTTCGCGTGCTCTCGCTCACGAGCGCACTGGCAGCGCTCCCGCTCGCGTTCGTGTCGGCGCTGTTCCTGTATGTGCTCGAGTACGTCGCCGGCATCGCGGATCCGCTGGTGCAGGGAGCGCTGTTCGTCGCCAACATCGCCGGAGCGCTCGCGTCGTATCCGTTCTGGGTCGCGATCGCGCGGCGCCGCGGCAAGGCGTTCGCGTTCCGACTCGGACTCGTCGTCTCATCGCTGGCCTTCGTCAGCGTCTTCGCACTGCAACCGGGCGCCATCGCGATGCTGGTGGTCGTGATGGTCTTCACCGGCGCCGCCAACGTCGGCTTCTGGACGCTGCTCTACACGCTGAACGCCGACATCGCCGAGCTCGACGAGCTCGAGACCGGGGAACGCCGCGAGGGCCTGTTCGCCGGCTTCGCCGCGCTGCTGCGCAAGTGCGCCTTCGCGATCGCCGCGGGTTTCGTCGGCGTCGGGCTCGACCTGGTCGGCTATCAGCCACACGTGCAGCAATCGCCGTCCGCGCTACTCGGCATCAAGCTGCTCTTCGCGGGACCGACGACGTTGCTGGTGATCGCCGCGTGGTTCGCGTTCCGCCGCTTCCCACTGACGCCCGAACGGTGGGCGGAGATCGCAGTTCGGCTCGACGCACGGCGCCCGCGCGAAAGGCAGCGCACTTCGCCGCCGTGGTGAAGCGCGATGTGGCGCCGATCAGTCGCCGAAGACGGGGATCCCGGTCGTAGCGAGGTGGCGCTCGTCGTGTGCGATCGCGATGACGAGGCCGGCGCGTTCGGCGTCGCGCAGGAACGCGCGCACGCGCGTCAGCCTGCGCTCCGACTCGGGCACGACGAAGAGTTGATAGGTGCGGGGCTTCGGGACGTCGCGCCGGACGCCATCGATGGCATTGGCAGCGTCGCCCGCGAACAGATAGCCGCGTACGCCCGAATTCTCTCGAACCCAGGCACCGAGGATCTGGCTGCCCGGCGTGTGGCCTGCGGCGCGGATCGCGAAGGTTCCCGGGAAGCCGGGAAGCGGCGCGATCGGCGCATCGGGCAGTCGCTCACGCGTGAGACAACCGGCGCGGTCGAGCGTGGCGCGCGCCGGGTACGTGGTGAAGTTCACCAGATCCATCTGCGCGGGCGTCTGGAAGAGCCGCACGCGCGTGTCCACCGGCAACATGCTACACAGCGATACGACGCCGCCAACATGATCGGTGTGCAGGTGCGTGAAGACAATCGCGAGCGGGCGCCCGGCGAGCGCCGGACCTAGGCGCTCGGCGATTCCCCCGTGCGGCACGGCCGGCTCGCCGCCCACCCACTCGATCGGACGGCCGAAGGACTGGGCCTGCTCGCGATCCATCCCTGCGTCCACCAGCAGCGCGCCTCCATCCGCCCATTCGAGCACGAACAGTGCGTGGCTCATCACGTAGGGCGCGTGCGGATCCGGATCGAGACTGGCCTCGAGGACTTGTTTGCGCGGCGTCACCTGGCTCGCGGTGTTCCAGTACGAGACGCGAATCGGCAGATCGGCGACGTCGGCCTGCGCAAGCACGGCTTCGAGCGAGGGCAACTCCGGATCGAGTCCCCGGATCTGGATGTGCGCGTGCAGCAACAACAACGCGGCGAGTCCGACACCGATTGCGAGCAGCCAGCTCGCGGCGCGCGCGAGGCGACGCACCGGAGTGCGCCGGCGACTAGGCGGAATCACGCGTGGCGTGCTCGAGGCTGCGCGCGGTCGGGGACGTCGGCACCGTCGCGAGGGGCGGCGCGGTGCGCAGCACTTTGTCGCCAGCCAGCATCGTCACGCCGAACCAGTAGTTCTCGTTCTTGAAGTGATGCCGGCGATGGCTCTTGCGCAGCCGTTGGTAGTAGGCATGGCGCGGCTGCACGCGCGTGTGCACCAGGTAGTGGACCCATTCGTAGTGGAGCGCCAGCGCGAAGTGCGCGGCGATTCCGGTCAGCGCCAGCGGCGTAGTGGGCGTCACCGCGAACCAGATTCCGATCAGCAGCGGGATCAAGTACACGAACGAGTGAATCGGGATGAAGAGCAAGTCGAGGCGCCAGGGATCGCGGTGATGCGCGCGATGTTTGCGCGGCACGCGGAAGTCGATCGCGCGACCCAACAGGCGCGTCGGACGGGCGTGCAGGATGAAGACATGGATCCCCCACTCCTGGATCGGCCAGTAGAGCAGCAGCCCCGCGAGCGGCGCGAAGTCCCAAGCCGACCACGCGCCCACACCGATGCGCAGCGCCAGCGCGATCCCGAGACACGTGATCAGGATCCGTGGGCTTCCGTGATGCAGGAATATCGGGATCGCCTCGCGCAACGTACGCGGACTCTCGCTGGGGCGCGTGGCGCCCACCTCGGCGTGGGCTGCGCGGATCGATTCAGCGCTGCTCATCGCCGTTCCTCCCGAGCGGCCGCGGAGACGCGTTCGAGCGCCTCCAGCACGCCGCGTTCTCCGCGCCGCAGCAGCGCGCGCGCCAGCGACTCGGCCGCTTCGGAATCGCCGCGACGCACGGCATCGGCCAGCGCCTCGTAGGGCGTCGCGTCCGCAAGCTCGGCTTCCATCGGGCGCGCGAGCAACACGCGGACCCGGTCATAGGTCGCGTGCAGCGCGTTGAAGGCGAGCCGGTAGGCGACGTTGTCCGCGCCGTCGATCAGGTGGCCCCAGAACGACGTCGCGATGGCCTGCAGTCGCGCGAGGTCGCCGTGCGCCTCGCGCATGGCAGCGGCTTCTCCCGCGAGTCGCTCGCCGTAAAGCGGCCCACCGCGCAGCGCGGCCAGACGCGCCGCATCCGGGCCGAGTGCGCTGCGCATCTCGAGGATGCCGCGCACGACGCGCGCATCGAAGCGGCCGTCGGGACCGATCAGCAGCACGCCGAGCAGGTCGAGGCTCGCGTTCTCGCGGTAATCGAGCACGCGTGACGCGTCGCCCTGGCGCACCGCCACGAGGCCGGCCTGTTCGAGCCGTCGCAGCGCCTCGCGCACCGCGGAGCGATTCACTCCGAGCGCTTCGCAAAGTGCGCGCTCGGCCGGCAGCGAGGAGCCAGGAAGACGCTCACCACGCAGGATTTGATTGCGGAGCTGCTCGAAGACGGCGTCGGATAGGGACCGACGCTGTACCGGATGCAGGTCGGGCACGGGCAATTGGCTCATGGCTGCTGATCTTGCAGAGAAATGGTCACCTTGTCAACTGGTCATACCAATCTGAAGGGATTCACCGGAAGAGAGCCAACGGAAAAACGCCCCGCGGCCGAGGCCACGGGGCGTTTCATCGATCAGGACCGGAACCGGGGCGGAAGCTGCGCTAGCGGCGCCGCGACAGCCCGACCGCAACCAGCGCGGCGAACGCCGCACCAAAAACAGCCGCCGTTCCCGGCTCGGGGATCGTCAAGATGCCAAACCCCGGCACGATCGCCGAGGCGCCGATGTTCGTGCTGATGAAGATCGGCGTGACGAGCGT
>CAYGWM010000146.1:4942-8480 GCA_964353555.1 uncultured Spirochaetales bacterium | reverse complement strand
CGCGCGCCGAAAGAGCAATCCATATGCGTCCGTTATCCTCGCCCGCCATGAGCATCCTGCGACTCCCGGTCCCGGCCCTGCGCCGATCTCTCGAACCTTCTTACGGCCTCGGCATTCTCTGCCTCGGGCTGGCGCTGGCGATGCTGCTGGTGGGCGAACCGGCCCCCGCGGCAACGGAACCCGCCGCATCGCCCGAGGGGAGCGCGCTCACCTGCGAGACGCTGCCTCGGCTGCTCGGCGCGTACCTGCAGAACCACCTGCAGTACCGCGCGCTGACGGCAGAGCTTAAGGAGCGCGTGGCCGAGACGAACCTGCGCTACCTCGATCCATCGCGTTCGTTGTTCGTGCAATCGGACGTCGACTCGCTGCAACGCCAGTTCAACGGCGTCTTCACGTCGCTTTCGGTCGGCGACTGCTCCCAGCTCGAGGAGATGCACAAGCTCAGCATCGAACGGTACAAGGAGATGGAAGGCTTCGTGCGCGAGTACGTGTCGCGTCCCGATTACGAGATCGACAAGGAAGCCACGCTGGTGATCGACCCGGAGAAGCGCGGCTTTCCGAAGAACAAGGCCGAGCGCGAGGATCTCTACCGGCGCCTCGTGCATTTCCAGATGTCGAACTTCGTTGCGAACGGCGAGCCGATGGAAGAGGCCAAGAAGAAACTGATCCACCGCTACGAGCTGATGACCCGCCGCGCCAAGGAGACCAAGCGCGACGAGATCTATGCGCGCTTCCTCAACGCGTTCGCGAGCTCACTCGATCCGCACTCCGCATACCTGACACCGGAGAACAACGAGGACTTCAAGATCCACATGGGTCTCTCGCTGCAGGGGATCGGCGCGGTGCTGTCTTCGCGTGACGGCTACACGGTCGTCGAGGAGGTCGTGCTCGGTGGACCCGCCGACCGCTCCGGCCAACTGAAGAAGAACGACAAGATCGTCGCGGTCGGCCAGGGTGGCGCCAAGATGGTCGACGTGATCGATCTGGACCTTCGCGAAGTGGTCCAGATGATCCGCGGCGAGAAGGGAACCCCGGTGCGCCTCGCGGTGCTGCGTCCCGGCGAGAGCACCCGGATCGAGATCGGCCTCGTGCGCGATAAGATCAATCTCGAAGACCAGGCCGCGAAGCTGCGCTTCGAAGAACTGAAGATCGGCGACAAGACCTACAAGCTCGCCGTGCTCGATCTGCCTTCGTTCTACGGCGACAAGGACACCGGCGCGCGTCAGGCGACCGACGACGTGCAGAAGTTACTGAAGGAAGCGCGCGCCGCGAAGGCCGACGGGCTGCTGCTCGATCTCTCGCGCAACGGCGGCGGTCTGCTCGACTACGCGGTAAAGATCACGGGCTACTTCATCGGCAAGGGTGGCGTGGTGGCGGTCGGCGATTCGCAGGATCGCACGCAGGTGCTCGAGGATCCGGACGAAGGCATCGAGTGGTCGGGTCCGCTCGTCGTGCTGACCTCGCACGTCACTGCGTCCGCCGCCGAGATCTTTGCGGGAGCCGTAAAGGACTACCGGCGCGGCGTGATCGTCGGCGACGACCACACCTTCGGAAAGGGCAGCGTGCAGACCGTCGCACCGCTTCCTCCCGGTCTCGGCGCGCTGAAGTTCACGACGGCGCTCTTCTATCGCCCGGGCGGCAAGTCGACCCAGCAGATCGGCGTGCCCGCCGACATCGTCGTTCCCGCCCTCACCGCCACTGATGAGCTCAGCGAGACGAACCAACACTACTCGCTGCCGGCGCGCTCGATCGAGTCGTTTGCGAATGGCACGCCGCGACAGAGCGGCGGGTTCATCGCGATCGACGACGCCACGCTGCGAACGCTTGCGCAGCGCTCACACGAGCGCGTCACAGGGGACGCGCGCTTCGCCGACATCGACAAGGAACTCGCGAAGCAGCGCGCCAACGAAGGCGTCGTGAAGGTCGCCGACCTGCTCGAAAAGAAGGAAAAGGAGAAGGAGAAGGAGGCGGCAAAGCCCGACGCGGCAGCGACCGGCGGAAAGGCTCCCTCGGCCGATTCGGCCAAGGTGACTCCGCCGGGCACCGGCGTCCCCGGTGAAGACGCACCACCGGACGATCGCGCGCCGCAGATCCAGGAAGCGCTGCGCATTCTCGGCGACCTGGTGTCGCATCACCCGGTCGCGATGAACAACTAGCGGGGTGCGCGCCGCGCCAGCCGCGCATTCGTGTAGTCGGGATCATCGGTCACGTCTTGCCAGGAGCGCACCCAGGACGGACGGTGCGCTTCCATCAACGCGACACGCGCCACGGCATCGCGCAGGTCGGGTCCCTCGCCGGGATCCAACTCCAACTCGATCAGCACGATGCCGGGCGGCCACTCGAGGCGATCCACCTCGAGACGCCCTTCGCGACGCCGCGTCTTGCGCACGCAGGGAAGGGGCAACTTCAGCAGCGTGCGCGCGACCCGCTCAGGCACGCGCCACTCCCACTCGTAACGACCATCGCCGCGCGGCGCCTTCACGGTGATGCGGGCGCCCTTCCCCTCTGCGACGCGGATGCGCGCCGTCACACGCCCGCGCATCAGATAGGCCTGCTGCATCCGCACACCACCTGCGGGCGGCTCTCCGTCGATCACGCGGAATCGAATCTCGCGTTCAATCGCCAAACTTCTGAACTCCGTTCGCTTGCGCACCACTGCGCGCGCAGAATCACTTGCGCGGCTAAGCTCCCTGCGCCGTGAAAAAAGTCTGTTTCTACCACGCTGGCTGCCCCGATGGCTTCGGCGCCGCCTGGGCGGTGTGGAGGGCCTGGGGCAAGTCGGGAGAGTACCGCCCGCGCGGTCACGACGACGCGCTCCAGTTCGAGGAACTGGTGGGCGCCGAGGTGGTGTTCGCGGACATTGCGCTCGCGAACGGCCTGCTGCGCACGCTCGGCCAGAAGGCGACCCGCGTCGTCGTGCTCGATCATCACGTGACGGCGCTCGAACGCTTCCAATCCGATCCCGAGTTGACGCTCGATCTCGGCGAGCGCGGTCATGTCGTGAACTTCGATCTGTCGCAATCCGGTGCGGTGCTCGCGTGGCAGCACTTCCACCCCGACACGGAACTCCCCCGCCTGCTCGCGTACGTCCAGGACCAGGATCTCTGGCACTGGCGGCTGCCCGAATCTGACGCAGTGAACGCCGCGATCGGCATCTACCCGCGTCGTTTCGAAGTCTGGGACCGTCTCGCCGCCGAGCCGATCGAGAAGCTCGTCGCCGAGGGGCGACCGATCGTGCGCGCGCAGCGCAGCGAGGTCGATCGTGCGCTGCAGAACGCGCATTCGGTGAGCGTCGGCGAGTTGCGTCTCGAAGCGGTGAACGCACTGTTTCAGCGTTCGTCGATCGGTCACGAACTCGCCAAGCGAAAGGCATTTGGCGTGCCGTGCGGCCTCGTCTACCGGCTCACCGAACGCCGTGTCGATTGCTCGGTCTACTCGATCGGCGACTTCGATGTCGCAGCTCTCGCCGCCGGCTTAGGCGGCGGCGGTCACCGCAACGCCGCCGGCTTCAGCGTCACCCTCGAAGAGTGGCTCACCC
>CAYGWM010000146.1:2188-4842 GCA_964353555.1 uncultured Spirochaetales bacterium | reverse complement strand
TCCTCAGCAGGACCGTCCCCTTTCTCCTCGCGTGGTGATTGCGAGGGCGTGGATTTCGGTGGCCATCATGTCGCCGACGGCTTCGTAGACGAGGCGTTGGGCTTGGACGAGTGAGAGGCCGGTGAAGCGGGGGGAGACTACGGTGACGCGGAAGTGACCGCCGCCGCTGGCAGCGCCGGCGTGACCGCGGTGCTGGTGGCTCTCGTCGACGACCTGCACTTCGGT
The DNA here is from genome assembly GCA_964353555.1 of uncultured Spirochaetales bacterium. Classification (GTDB taxonomy): domain Bacteria; phylum Myxococcota_A; class UBA9160; order UBA9160; family PR03; genus PR03. The sequence goes on along the minus strand of CAYGWM010000146.1, from coordinate 4,617 downwards.
CGCTTCGAGCTTCTCGCGCAGCAGCGACTCGATCCGCTGGGCGCGGTCCTCGGTGCCCATCAATCTAATCTTTGGGGAGACCGAGCACGCGCTCAGCGATGATGTTCTTCTGGATGTTCGGCGTGCCGCCGCCGATCACCACTTCCGGCCACGAGAGCGCGAACTTCTGCCAGCGACCGCCGTCGATTTCGCGCTCCAGGTGACCGGCGCTGCCCTGCATCTCCAGCGCGATCTCGCCGAGCGCCACTTCGAGTTCCGCGCGCAGCAGCTTGTTGATCGAGGTCTCCGCGCCGAGCGGTTCACCCTTCAGTTGCTTCGTCAGCGCGCGCATGCCGTTCATGCGCATGCCCTCGATCTTCGCCTCGAAGCGCGCGATGCGGCGGCGAATGCCGTCGTCTTCCAGTGCAGGCCGGCCATTCTTGCGCGACCTGCGCGCCAGTTCCTTCAACTCTTCGAGCTTGCGGCGCAAGCCTTCGACCTCGGCGATCGACGATCGCTCGTGCGCGAGCGCCGACACCGTCACCTGCCAACCCTGCCCTTCTTCGCCGAGCCGGTTCTCGACCGGAACGCGCACGTTGTCGAAGAACACCTCGGCGAACATCGAGCCGCCCGACATGTTCTTGATCGGCCGCACCGTGATGCCCTTGGTGTCCATCGGCACCAGCAAGCAGGTGATGCCGTCGTGCTTGCTGGTTGGATTCGGATCGGTGCGCACCAGCAGGATGATCCACTTCGACCACATCGCGATCGACGTCCAGATCTTCTGGCCGTTGACGACGTACTCATCACCCTCGCGCACGCACTTGCAGTTCAGCGACGCGAGGTCGCTGCCCGAGCCGGGCTCGGAGTAGCCGGTGCACCACTGGTACTTGCCGTCGAGAATATCCGGGATGAAGCGCTGCTTCTGCGCTTCGGTGCCGTACTGGATGATCGCGGGACCGACCCACGCAAGGCCCATGAAGCAGGTGCCGAGGCTCGGCGCCTTCCGCTTCGCCATCTCCTCCTTCAGGATCACCTGCTGCATGATCGAAGCGCCGCCGCCGCCGACTTCCACGGGCCACGAGAAACCGACCCAGCGCTTTGCGCGCACCTTCTTGCTCCACTCGACGATGAACGCGGGATCGCTGGTGTTCGCGCCCTTCGGCAGATTCGCGTCGAGGAACGAACGAACCTCGCTGCGGAACGCTTCCTCGTCCGGTGTGAAGTTGAAATCCATCACTTCTCTCCGATGGCAATGACGCGGTCGTAGTGGAAATCGGAATCGCCGAATGCCGGGCGCGCCCACTTCGAGCGCTTCAGATAGAGATGCGCGTCGTACTCCCAGGTGAAACCGACGCCGCCGTGGAGCTGTACCGAATCGATGCCGATGCGGGCGAACGCCTCGCTCGCGTACGCCTTTGCAAGCGACACGGCGCGCGCCGCGTCGGCGTCGCGCTCGTCGAGACACCAGGCTGCGTAGTACAGGATCGACTTCGCGCTCTCGACATCGACCAACATCTCCGCGAGCGGGTGCTTCACACCCTGGAAGCGACCGATCGGCGAGCCGAACTGCTGGCGCTGCTGCGCGTACTTCACCGTCGTTCGCAGCGCAGCATCGGCGGCGCCGAGCAGCTCGGCGGTGACGGCTGCCGTACCGAGATCGAGTACGCGAGCGAGCTTCGCTGCGTTCGCGGTCGCGAGCACGGCATCCGCCGCGACCGCGACGTTCTCGAAACGCACGCGACCGACACGGCGGGTCTGGTCGATCGACGGCATCGCTTCGACGCTCACGCCCGACGTGCTGCGCGGGATCACCGCAAGCGACACGCCCTCACCGTGACGGAACGCAACCACGAAGAGATCCGCGGCCGGCGCGTCGAGCACCTGAATCTTCTCGCCCGACAACACGATGCCGTTGCCCTTCGGCTTGCCGGCGAGCGCGACGCCCTCGGCGTCCCAGCAATCGCTCGCTTCCAGAAACGCAAGCGATGCGATACACGATCCGTCGGCGATCGGCGGCAACCAGCGCGCCAGCTGCGCGTCGCTGCCGGCTTCGCGAATCGCGGCGGCGGCGATCGTCGTCGCGAGGAACGGCGACGGGAACAGCGTCGTGCCCATCTCCTCGAGCACGACGACGAGATCGACCCAGCCGAGCCCCGCGCCGCCATGCGCCTCGGGAATCGCGAGGCCTAGCCAGCCGAGTTCGCCGAGCTGCTTCCACAGTGCGCGCGAGAAGCCGTCGGGCGTCTCCATCAGCTTGCGTACTTCCTCGAGCGGGCAGTGCGCGCCGAGAAACTTGCGGACTTCCTGGCGCAGCAGGTCCTGCTCTTCGGTGAAGCCGAAGTTCATCAATCATCTCCGCAAAAGGGTCTCTGGGCGGGCTGACCCTAGCCTATACTGCGCGCCCGTTCGACTCGCGAGTCAACTCTCTTTAGGAGCAGCGAATGAGC
>CAYGWM010000146.1:0-2088 GCA_964353555.1 uncultured Spirochaetales bacterium | reverse complement strand
GCGCCGTTCCTGGTGAACGTGATCGGCTTGCAGTGGGCGGGCCCGACGATCCTCGCGGTCGGCAACGAGGAACAGAAGAAGCGCTACCTGAAGCCGATCCTCTCTGGCGAGGAGATCTGGTGCCAGGGCTTCAGCGAACCCGGCGCCGGCTCCGATCTCGCGAGTCTGACGGCGATCGCCGATGCGACCGACGACGGCTGGCTCGTCACCGGTCACAAGGTGTGGACCACGCTCGCGCACTTCGCAAAGTGGATGATCCTGCTCGCAAGGACCGATCAAGCTGCGCACAAGTACGCGGGCATCTCGTACTTCCTTTTTCCGATGGACGCGCCCAATGTGACGGTGCAGCCGCTCGTGAAGATGAGCGGCGAAGGTGGCTTCAACCAGGTGATCTTCGACAAGGCGCCGATGCCGAAGAGCGCGCTGCTCGGCCAACTCGGCCAGGGTTGGCAGATCGCGATGACGACGCTGACCTTCGAGCGCGGCGCCGCCGAAGGCACCGGCGGCGGGCAGGCGACACCGGCGGACTCGTCGGTGCGTGCGGTCGCGAACCTGGCGAAACGCGTGCGCCGCGAGGGTCATCCGGCTGCCGACGATCCGGTGATCCGCGACCGCGCCGCGCAGCTGTGGATCGACGAGGAAGCGCTGCGCCTCACCGGTCAGCGCGCGCGCGTCGCCGGCCTCAACATGGACGATCGCCCGCTCGCGACGCGGCTGATGAACAAGCTCGTGTACTCGGAACTGGGCCAGCGCTTATCCGAGTTCGCGTGCGAGGTACTCGGCCCCGACGCGACGCTGTGGGTCGGCGATCCACAGGCGCCCGACAAGGCCGAATGGCCGCGCGCGTACATGAACTCGTTCGGCGTGACGATCGGCGGCGGCACCTCCGAAGTGCAGCGCAACATCATCGGGGAGCGCGTGCTCGGCCTCCCGAAGACGAAGTGAAAGGCGAACCATGTCGGCATCCACCGCGATCAAACTCGAAGTCCCGACCGATTTCGGTTGCACCGAAGAGCACGCGCTGCTGCGCTCCGAGGCGCGTCGCTTCCTCTCCGAGCGGCTGCCGATGACGGAGTTGCGCAAGCTCGCCGACGCCGGCGTCGGTTTCGACCGCGCGCTGTGGAAGGAACTCGCGCAGCTCGGCTGGGTGGGACTCGTGCTGCCCGAAACCGTCGGCGGCGCGGGGCTCGGCTGGCTTCATCTCGAGATCGTGATGGAGGAGATGGGGCGGCGGCTGGTGCCCGGCCCGTTCCTCGGCTCGCTGCTCGCCGGCGTCGCGATCGCGAATGCTGGAAGCGACGCGCAACAGCAGCGCCTGCTGCCGGCGATCGCATCGGGCGACGTCGCTGCGACGATCGCGCTCTGCGAAGCCGGCGGCGTCTTCGAAGCCGAAGGGGTCACCGCCAGCGCGGAACCCGCGAGCGGTGGTTTCGTGCTGCGCGGACACAAGACGCACGTGCTGTGCGGCGCCGACGCGGGGCTCGTCGTCGCGCCGTTTCGCGAGCCGTCGGGACGCATTGCGCTCTTCGCGATCGAAGTGCCCGCGACCGGCGTGTCGATCGAAGCGGAGGTCTGCATCGACCCGACGCGACCCGCCGCGCGCATCGCATTCGACGGCGTGCGTGTCGCAGCGAATGCACGGCTCGAGGGCGACGGCGCGGCTGCCTGGCACACGACGCTCGTGCGTGGTTTCGCGGCGCTCGCTGCCGAACAGGTGGGCGGCGCCGAATCGGTGTTGCTGACGACGCGCGACTACGCAATCGCGCGCAAGCAGTTCGACCGCCAGATCGGCTTCTTCCAGGCCGTGAAGCACCCAATCGTCGACATGATGTGCGGCATCGAGTTGGCACGCAGTCTGGCGACGGGCGCAGCCGCCGCGCTCGACGTGAATTCACCGGGAGCAGAAACGCTGGCGCGGATGGCGAAGGCGCAGGGGAGCGACGCCTACTGCAACGCGGCACGCAAGGGCGTGCAACTCCACGGCGGCTACGGCTTCACCTGGGATTGCGACGTGCACTTCTTCTTCCGCCGCGCGATGTGGAGTCGCGCGATGCTGGGCGACGGCATCCACCACCGCCGCTGGCTCGC
>CAYGWM010000145.1:0-8485 GCA_964353555.1 uncultured Spirochaetales bacterium | reverse complement strand
GTCTACCAATTCCGCCACCCGGGCGCTCGAAGGACGCGGAACCTAGGTCGGCTTCAGACGCCCGTCAACGCGTCCGAGCGATCGGCGAGATCGCTCCACGTCGCCCGTTTGGCTCGCCGCTACGCTGTCGTACGAATGGCGGTCTCGGCTGACAGCGTGTTGCGATTGCTCGACCGCCGCGCCGCGCGCGCGTGATGTGGAGCCACGAGTTCCGGCACGCCGGGGACCATCCCGAGTGGGACTGCATACCCGCGCTCGTCGCTGCGAACCGCTTTGGTTCCGACTAGCGCGCGACGAAATCGAGAACCGCGGCCACTACGTGGTCGCGCTGGGCCGCTGTGAGCTCGGGATAGATCGGCAGCGCGACGACTTCGCGCGCCGCGCGCTCGGTATGCGGGAGATCCCCTTCGCGATGGCCGAGCGCCGCGAAGCACTGCTGCTGATGGAGCCCCAGCGGGTAGTAGACGTCGCTGCCGACGCCGCGCGTGGCGAGGTGTTCGCGCAGCGGATCGCGCAACGCGGCCGCCACGCGAATCACATACTGGTGATGGACGTGCACCGCCGGCGCTGCGACCCGGGCGGGCGTCCGTAGCGGCAGGCCGCCCGCTGCGAGCGGCACCGTGCTCGGCTGCGCACCGCCGCGCGCGAAGGCTTCATCGTACGCCGTGGCGTGGCGGTGTCGTGCCTCGTTCCAGGCGTCGAGTCGGCGCAGCTTCACGCGCAGCACGACGGCTTGCAGAGCGTCGAGGCGCGAGTTCATGCCGAGTTCTTCGTGGACGTAACGGCGGCTCGATCCATGCACGCGCAGGCGGCGCAGCCGTTCCGCGAGATCGGCGTCATCCGTGCTGAGGAAGCCGCCTTCGCCAGCGCCACCGAGGTTCTTCGTCGGATAGAACGAGAAACACGCGACGCGACCGCGCCCGCCGACGCGACGGCCGCTCGCGTCGCGCGCACCGATCGCCTGTGCGGCGTCTTCCACCAACGGCACAGCGTACTCGTTCGCGAGCGCCAGCAACGATTCCATGTCGGCAGCGGCGCCGTAGAGATGCACCGGAACGATTGCTCGCAATCGCGTACAGCGAGCGGCCGCGGCGTGCGCCGCGACGGGATCGAGGTTGTAGGTGGCCGGGTCGATGTCGACGAAGACCGGCCGTGCGCCGAGTCGCGCCACGGCGCCCGCTGTGGCGAAGAAGGTGAAGGCGGGGCAGATCACTTCGTCGCCGGGCCCGACATCCAGCGCCATCAGCGCCAGCAGCAGCGCGTCGGAGCCCGAGCCGCAGGTGATCGCGAAACGCGCCTCGCAGAACGCGGACAGCTCGCGCTCGAGCGCTTCGACTTCCTCGCCCAGGATGAACGCCTGATTCTCGAAGACGCGATCGACCGCGGCGCGCACTTCGTCGCGGATCGTCGCGTACTGCGCGCGCAGGTCGAGAACGGGGACGCGAGGCGAGGAAGGCATCGGGCGTGGCACGCTACCGGGCGCCCGCGCCGGCGTCCAGCACGGAGTCGCCGAGCGTCGCGCGAACCTCGTGCATGAACTCGTCGCGGAAGCGTGTTGCCGAGAATCGTTCAGCGTGGCTGCGAATCAACTTGGCGTCGAAGAAGGGCTCGGCGTCCTCGAAGCGCTGGACGGCGTCGATGACCGCTCCGCGGCTCTGCGTCTCGAAGAACACGCCCGTGGCACGGCAGGCCATATCGGGCGGCCCGGTGATCGGGAGCACCGTCTCGACTGCGCCGCCGCGTCCGAACGCGATCACCGGGCGTCCCGACGCCTGGGCCTCCAGCGCGGCGATGCCGAAGTCTTCTTCCTGCGGATACACGAGTGCGCGGCAGCGCGCGTAGAGCTTCGCCAACTCGGACTCGGACACGCGCCCGAGCAGCTCGACGCCCGGCAACACGCGGCGCGCGAGCGCGGCGCGCGAGGGGCCGTCGCCCACGACGACGAGACGTCGGCCGATCGAGGCGAACGCCTCGATCGCGAGATCGGCGCGCTTGTACGGCACGAAGGCGCCGACGAGCAGATAGAAATCGTCGGGCGGACGGCCGTCCGGACGGAACGTCTCGACGTCTACGGGCGGGTAGACGATTCCCGCGTCGCGACCCCAGTGGCGGCGCGTGCGTTCGCGCACGGTTTCCGAGATCGCAACGAGACGCGTAACGCGCTCGGGAGTGGCGCTTGCGCGATCGAAGCGGCGCAACCCCGCGAGCAGCGGCGCTGCGAGAGACCGGCGCAGGCCGCGTCCCAGATAGACGTCGGCGGCGTCCCATGCGTAACGCATCGGCGTCAGGCAGTAGCAGAGATGCGGAGTTCCGGGGGCTATGCGAGCTGCTTTGGCCATTGCGTGGTGCACCGAGATGACGAGGTCGTAACCGTCGATGCGCAGCTGACGCACCGCCCAGGGAAGCAGCGGAAGCAACTCGCGGTAGTGTCGAGCCGAGCCCGACCAGCGCTGCAGCGGACTCGTATGGATGCGGAGCGCGTCGATGCGCGGGGTCGTCGAACCCGGCACGTGGACCAGCGTGAAGAGATCGGCTGCCGGGAACAGGCCGGCGAGCTCATCGAGTACCCGCTCGCCGCCGCGCAATCCGGTCAGCCAGTCGTGAACGAGTGCGACGCGCACCTATGCGCTGCCCCGGGCGGGCGACGGCTCGGCAAACGCCTCGGCGTGTTCGGCCTGCACGGTCCATTCACGATAAAGCGCATCGAGCGCCGCCTGCTCCGCGATGCGCTCGGCTTCGAGCGCGCGCATCTGCTCGCCGTCGCGATAGACGGCGGGATCGCCGCCGCGCCAGCGCAACGCCTCGATCGCCTGCTCGCGCTGCGTGATCTCCGCTTCGATGCGCGCGATCTGCTTCGCGGCTCGCTCGGCTGCGCGGCGTCGCTCGCGCGAGAGTTGATGCGACTCGCGGGCAGGTTCGGACGCGGCCGCGGTGCCCGTCTTGGGCGGCGGATTCTGCCGCTGCTCTTCTTCCGCAAGGCGACGCAGGTAGTCGTCGTAGTTGCCGTGGAAGTCGCGGAGCCTTCCGGCGCGCACCTCGACGACGCGGCCCGCGACGGCGTTCACCAGCGTGCGGTCGTGGGTGACGAAGAGCAGCGTTCCTGCGTAGCAGCGGAGCGCGTCCTCCAGCACTTCGCAGGCGCTGACGTCGAGGTGGTTGGTCGGCTCGTCGAGCACCAAAAAGTTGGCGGGGCGCAAGAAGAGCTTCGCCAGCGCGAGACGCGCCTTTTCGCCGCCCGAGAGCACGCTGACCTTTTTCTGGACCTCGTCGCCGGAGAACAGGAACGAGCCGAGGTGGTCGCGCAGCCGCGGAATGTCGGCGAGCGACGCGTCCCGCTCCAGCTCGGCCAGCACCGTGCGCTCCGGGTCGAGTGCTTCGAGCTGATGCTGCGCGTAGAAGACCGCGCGCACGTTGTGGCCGAGGCGGCGTACGCCGCGTTCGAGCGCGATGCGGCCCGCGGCGATTCGCAGCAGTGTCGACTTGCCGGCGCCATTCGGTCCGACGAGCGCGACGCGATCGCCGCGCCGGACTTCGAAGTCGAGGTGTTCGTAGATCACGCGTTCGCCATAGCGCTGCGCAATGCCTTCGAGCGACAGCACCACATCGCCCGCGCGCGCAGGCTCGGGAATCTGCAGGCGCATGCGCTTGGTGCGCGGCGGCAGCGCGGGGCCGCCCGCGCGCTCCATGCGTTCCAGCATTTTCACGCGACTCTGCACCTGGCGCGCCTTCGATGCCTTGGCGCGAAATCGATCGACGAAGCGTTCGACCTCCGCGCGCTTCTGCGCCTGCTCGCGCTGCAGCGCCTCGGCGCTCTCGATGCGCCCCGCTCGCTCTGCCAGGTACTGGTCGTAGGCGCCGGTGTAGAGCGTGAGTCCGCCACCGACGAGTTCGGCGATGCGGTTCACGTGGCGGCGCAGGAAGGTACGGTCGTGCGACACCGCGACGACCGCGCCGCGGTAGCCGTCGAGAAAGCTCTCGAGCCACTCGATTGCCGGCAGATCGAGGTGGTTGGTGGGTTCGTCGAGCAGCAGCACGTCGGGCTCGGAGAGCAGCAGCTTGGCCAGCTCGACGCGCATGCGCCAGCCGCCGGAGAGGCTCGCAAGCGGGCGCGCGCGATCTTCTTGCGCAAACCCGAGTCCTGCGAGTACGCGCGCCACGCGCGACTCGCGCTCGAAGCCGCCGCCCGCGGCGAAGCGCGCGCGCAGTTCGTCCCAGCGATGGGCGAGGGCTTCGGTGGGATCCTGGCCGGCCTGCCCGAGCGTTTCGATCTCCACCTCGATCGCATGATACTCGCGTTCCAACTCGTCGAGATGCGCGAGCGCGGTTGCGACCTCCTCGCCGATGCTGCGCGGCGCGTCGGGGTCGATCTCCTGGCGCAGGCGGCCCACGCGGGTGCCGCGCGGCAGCAGCAGACGACCGGCGTCGGGAGCCTCGTCGCCCGCGAGCAGCCGCAACAGCGTGCTCTTGCCCGATCCGTTGGCGCCCACGAGCCCGATGCGGTCGCCTGCGCGCACGTCTAGCGTCACGCCCTCGAAGAGCGTGCGACCGGCAACTTGCCTCGCGACATCCTCGGCTCGCAGCAACACGACCCCAATCTAGGCCAATGGGCCGTCAAGGCTCGCTGGGGCGGGGCCGATAGAAAACCCGGACCACGAGGCCGTCACGGAGTGACGGCTGATGATCGGCGATAGCGTTTTCCTGCTCGGCGAGCGTGGCTTCCATCTGCTGTTCGATGCAGCCACGATCTCGGCAGCCTTCGATGAAGACCCCGGAGCGGTGCGTGCGGCGGTCATCGCCCATCGCAGCGAGCTCGAGGCGGTGCTCGGCGAGATCCTCGGCATCAACGACGCGATCGCCGCGAGGACCCTCATCGCGACGCTCCCGTCGGAGCTCCGCCATGTGCTCGTCCACCTCTACTTCGAGATCCTCGAGAGCCGCTTGCGGCGCCGCGGGGCGTCGGTTCACTAGCGCGCCGCGCGCCCGCCAACAGCTCCGGAATCGACCACGGCGTGGGGATCCGTACGCGTGCGCCGTCGCGAGTGCGGAAGAGCAGGTGGCCCTGCAGCGTCGCGTGCTCGAACAGGTCGCGCAGCAGTTCGACGTCGCGGCGGCAGTAGCTCTCGATCTGATCGAGTCGGCCCTCCTTCCACCACGCGAGCGATTGCAGACCGTCAGCTCCCTTCGAAACACCGAGATTCTCTTCCGCGAGATGACCGAGCGGCAGACGAAAGCCGATGCGCTCGCGGATCGCATCGAGCACGTCGAAGGTGGGCAGCGCGCCGGGGTCCTGCTCGGTGTAGCCGCGCAGCACCTGGTAGTCGAAGCGCCGCACGTTGAAGCCGACCACCATGTCGGCCTCGGCGAGCCGCGCGAGCAGTGCCTGCACGTCCGCTTCGTGCCACGTATCGAAGCGCTGCGCGCCGGCATCCCAGGTGACGGCCAGCGCCACGCGCATCAGATGCGCGTTGTGCCAGCCGCCCACTTCCTCGGCACTGCGCTGGGTCTCGATGTCGAAGAAGATCAGCCGCGGCGCCGCTTCGGCGGCGACGATCGATTCGCTCGCGACTGGCGTGAGGTTCGTCGCTGCGGGCCGCACGAGACGCGGCAGCGGCTCGTGTCCGAGCAGCAGCACGAGCGCACGCAGCGCGGCGGCCTTGTCGATCGGCCGGTTGCCGCTGCCGCACCTGGGCGAGTGCACGCAGGCGGGGCAGCCGTCTTCGCACGGGCAGTCGCGCACCCGTGCGAGCGTCGCTTCGAGCAGCGTCTCGACGCGGTCGAAGAGGCTCGTCGCGAGGCCCATGCCGCCGGGCGCACCGTCGTACAGGAAGATCGCCGCGCGACCCACCTGGGCATGCGCGAGCGTGGTGATGCCGCCGACGTCGTGGCGATCGCAGAGTGCCAGCAGCGGGAACATCGACAGCGCCGTGTGTTCGACTGCGTGCAGCCCGCCCATCGGATGCAGGCCGGCGGCGCGCAGTGCGGCCGGAATCTCGTCGGGGATCTCGAACCAGATTCCCGTCGTCTCGATCGAGGACGGCGGGAGATCGAGCGTCTCGCTGCCGATCAGTTCCTGGCCGCTGACGCGACGCCGCTCGAAGCCGGTGATGCGCGTCGTCACCCGCAGTCGCCCGCGCAGCAGCCGGAAGTGGCCGGCCGGGCGGGCCGCATCGCGCGACAGGATCTCGGTCTCCTTCTCCGACAGCGAGCGCGTGAACCACGCCGCGTCGACGGCGCGCACGCGCACGAGCTTCTGTTCCAGGTCCAACTCGGTGACGAGATACTGCCGGCCGCGGTGCAGATAGATCGCGCCTTCGTGGCACTCGGCCAGCACGCGGCCCGAGCCGATCGTGCCGATCTCGACCGGTCGCTCTTGTTCCAGGTCGAGCTGGATCGCATAGCTCGCGCCGGCCTGACGCAGGTCGACGTCGCGGTGCGGGCGGCGGCGCGATGCGAACCACTCGCCGCCGGCCTCGCTGCGCAGAATCCGCCCGCGTGCTTCCACGATCTCGACGTTCGCGCGCACGCCGGGTTCGGCGAGCCACGCCTCGCCTTCGCGCAGTGGGATCTCGTCGGCGGCGCAAGGCAGATGCGCCGATGCGACCTCTGCATTGGTCGGATCCACGACGGCATACTCGTAGCCACGCTCGAAGAGCATCCGGGGGTGAGACATCAGGTACTGATCGAGCGCGTCCGGCTGCGCGATCAACACCACGACGCCCTGCTGCGCGCGCCCGACGCGACCGGCGCGCTGCCAGGTCGCCATCTGCGAGCCCGGGTATCCGACCAGGATGCAGACGTCGAGGCCGCCGACGTCGATCCCCATTTCGAGCGCGGACGTCGAGATTACGCCGTCGAGCGCGCCGGAGAAGAGTTTCTGCTCGATCTCGCGGCGCTCTTCGGGCAGGAAGCCGGAACGGTACGACGAGATGCGATCGCGCAGTCGCGGCTCGGCCTCGATCACCCAGGTGTGGATCAACTCGGTGACGCGGCGGGCCTTCGTGAATGCGATCGTGCGCAGCCCGAGCCCGATCGCGAGCCGAAACAGCTTCGCCGCCGCGGTGTAGGGCGACGATCCGACGGGATTCATCAGCACCACGTGGCGGCGCGGGCGCGGCGCGCCGTCGGCTTCGATCACCGTGGCGGCCCGGCCGGTGAGCGCCCGCGCCAGCTCGCCGGGATTCGCGATCGTCGCCGAGGCTCCGACGATCTGCGGCTGCGCGCCGTGATGGGCCGCCACGCGCAGCAAACGCCGCAACACCTGCGAGACGTGCGCGCCGAAGACTCCGCGATAGGTGTGCAGTTCGTCGATCACGACGAGGCGCAGCGACGCGAAGAGCTTCTTCCAGCTCGCGTGCGTCGGCAGGATGCCGGCGTGCAGCATGTCGGGCGTCGTGACGAGCACGCGCGGCGGATTCTCGCGAATGCGTCTGCGGCGCGCGGTCGGCGTATCGCCGTCGTAGATCTCGACGACGCCCTCGGTTGGGAATCCCAACGCCTGCACGTCGGCGAGCAGGCGTTCGCGTTGGTCGCGTTCCAGCGCCTTCAGCGGGAACACGTACAGCGCGTGCCCGGTTTCGCCGGCCGCGAGCGCGCGCAGCACCGGCAGGTTGTAGACGAGCGTCTTGCCGCTGGCGGTCGGTGTCGCGAGCACCACGTCGGCGCCGGTGCTGAGCGCGTCGAGTGCAAGCGCCTGATGACTGTAGAGCCGGGGAACACCGCGACGCGCCAGCGCGGGCGCGAGCGCTTCGAAGCCCGCCGGCAACGCCGCGAATGCGGCCGCTCGCGCCGGCAGCACCTCGTGGTGACGGAAGGCTTCGCGCAAGCCCTGCTGCTCGCGCATCGCGCGCAGGAACTGGGTGACACCCGACGCGTGGCCGGGACGATCGGAACTTTCGGCTGAGGACAAATGCCATTCCTCGCCCACGAGGGGGGACGAACCTCGCGCGTCGTGCCGGGCGGGGAGGACCGCCCGTTTCATCCTTCAGCGGACAGGGCCCATCGCGCCCTGATCCATGGCGGGGGGCAGCCGAATCTAGTCCCGTTGGCAGACGGGCGCGAGGCCGAACGGGCAGAACGACTAGTTCCGCGGCGACGTCGGCTCCAGCGGATCTTCCAGCAGGATCTCGATCGGGTTGCAGTCGAGTCCCGCGGCGATCAGACACAGTGTCGCGTACGAGACGGCGGCGTTGCGCTCTTCGACGGCCAGCAGCACGCGGGGCGCGATCGTCGCGGGTCGTCCGGTGGCCCTGCATTCCGCCGTGGTGATCGCGGCCGCGAGGTCGCGCGGGGACCAACCGCGCTCGTGGCGCAGGCCGCGAATCGCGAGGCCGTCGGGGTGTACCTGGCGCAGGTCTTCGTGCATGGGCGATGTGCTGCTTTCCGTGCACAAGGTAGCCCCTGCGCCCCCGGGGTCACTTCCCTAGACTGCGTCTTCTCGCGAAGGAGGTCGATGGATGGGGGTCACGGTGCGCATCCCGGCCGTGCT
>CAYGWM010000144.1:2861-8563 GCA_964353555.1 uncultured Spirochaetales bacterium | reverse complement strand
CGCCACTGGGCATCCGTCGCGATCGAGAGCGCCAGCCACTTGTCCGTCGCACCCGGTCCATCCACGCAGGGGTAGAGACCTTGCGGCGCGGCCAACGCCGAGCGGTTGCCATCCCGTTCCATGCGCCGGCCGTAGGCGCTCCATTCGACGACCTGCTCCGCGGCGATGTTGAGCGCGCTCTCCACCATCGTGCTCTCCACATGGAGCCCGTGTCCCGAGATGTTCCGTTCGGCGAGCGCGACCAGCGCCGCGAAGCTCGCGTGCATCGCCGCGATCGGATCGCAGGGCCCGCGCGGAATGCGCGGCTGATCGGATGCGTGCCCCGTCACCCAGGCCAGACCGGCGAGCTGCTCCATGGTCTGCGCGAAGCCCGTGTGGTCGCGCCATGGGCCGGAGAGCCCGAAGGCGGGCATGCGCATCAGGATCGCGCGCGGGTTCAGCGCGCGGATTCGCTCCCAGCCGAGCCCGAAGCCGTCGAGTACGCGCGGCGTGAAGTTCTCGACCACGACGTCGCTCGTCGCGACGAGGCGCTCGACCAGCGCGAGGCCCGCTGGCTTCGAGAGATCGAGCGTGATGCCGAGCTTGTTGGTGTTCGTGTGCAGGAAGTGCGGGCTCGCCTCCCACCAGTCGGGGTAGTGGCCCGCCATCATGCCGCCGACCGTACGCAGGCCGTCGATGCGGCTCGTCGACTCGACGTGGATCACCTCGGCGCCGAAGGTCGCGAGCAGGTGCGTCGCAGCCGGCCCGGCCCACCAGGCCGTGAGGTCGAGCACGCGAAGTCCCGCGAGCGGCAGCGCGTGTTGCGAAGACGCCGGGATCGCTCGCGCCTCGCACTTCGAGAATGCGGCGGATCGCGTGTGCTCGCCGAGATGCGGCGCCGGGCGCGGAGCGGGCGGATCCTGGTCGTCGAAACGGTATGGCCGCCGCGGCTGCACGAAGCGGTCCTCGGCGTCCGAGACGAAGACGCCGCGCGCCACGAGCTGCTCGTGCGCGAGCACGGTCTCGCCGTTGCAGATCGGCGACACCGGAATGCGAAGCAGCGACGCCAGCTCGAGGACCTCGGCCGTCGTCTTCTTCGACAGCCACGCGCGCATGATCTCGTTCCACTCGGCGAAGCGCAGCAGGCGCCCCGCGAAGAGCGCGAGCTGCTCATCCGCCTGCAGGTCGGGGCGCTCGATCATCAGCAGGAAGTCCGAGAACTGCTGGCGCGCGTTGGTGCAGAAGCCGACGTAGCCGTCGGCTGTCGGTTCGATCGATGGCGTCTCGACGGCCGGCGCGAGGAACGCGTGCTGCGGGTCGGCGGGGCTCCCGTTCAGCAGCCGGTTCAGCGTTTCGGAAAAGTTCGAGAACACCAGGTTCGCGAGTTCGAGCAGCGACAGATCGATGTGATCGCCGCGCCCCGTCGCGCGCGCGCCGAACAGGGAAGCGAGCGCCGCGGCTGCGCCGTACGCGCCTGCGCCCCACTCGGTGATGCGACCGCCCGCCTGGAACGGCTCCTGGCCCATCAGGCCGCGGATCCCGATCGAGCCCGACTCCGCCTGGAGCGTGAACTCCGTGGCCGAGCGTCCGGCCCACGGACCGCTGCGCCCGTACGGCGTGATCGACAGCACGACGAGCGACGGGTTCGCCTCGCACAGGCGAGCGGCGTCGAGACGCTCGCCTGTGTCGGTCGCGAGGCCGTGCGCTTCGATGACGAGATCGGCGTCGGCGAGCAGCGCTGCGACGTGGGGATCGGCGGCCGTCCCGACCACGGAGTGCTTGCCCGCATGCAGGAACGTGAAGAGCGCCGAATCGCGGCCGCCGAGATCCGCTCCCGTGGCGGACCAGCGGCGCAACGGATCGCCCCCGGGCCGCTCGACCTTGACGACCTCTGCGCCCGCATCGACGAAGAGCTTCGAGCAGTACGGCCCTGCGATCTGCGTCGAGAAATCGAGCACGCGGATTCCGCGCAAACCCATCTGCATCAAGGCTCCTTGGGTTCCCACTCTACGCAAGGCGTACCTGGATCTCCTTGGGCACGACGAGCACGGGATTCCAGATACTGAGCGCGCTGTAGGCAGGAGCCGCGAGCAGCTCGATCTCGCGGGTGCGCGCGAGCAGCTCCTCGAAGAGGATCGCAATCTCGCGGCGCGCCAAGTTCGCGCCGAGGCAGAAGTGCGCGCCACCCCCGCCGAAGGCCACGTGCGGATTCGGCGTCCGGCCGATGTCGAAGCGGAAGGGATCGTCGAAGACTTCCTCGTCGCGGTTCGCCGACGGATACCAGAGCGTGACCCGCTGGCCCTTCGCGATCGGCACGCCGCGGATCTGTGTATCGCGCGTCGCGCGGCGCGCGAAGTACGAGACCGGGGAGGTCCAGCGCAGGATCTCCTCGACGGCGGGTCGCATCGCGGCCGGCTCGCGTCGCAGCCGCTCGAGCTGATCGGGATGATCGAGGAGCGCGAGCAGTCCGTTTGCGATGGCGTTGCGGGTCGTCTCGCTGCCCGCGAGCGTGAGCAGCAGGAAGAAGAGATCGAGTTCGACCTGGCCCATCGAGGTTCGTTTGCCGTCCTCGCCGTCGATCTCGACCGTCGAGAGGATCGTCCAGATGTCGTCTTCCGGGTTCTCGCGCTTGCGCCGCCCGAGCGCCTGCGCGTACTGGAACATCTTGGCCTGGATCACGATCTGCTCCGGCTTCGAGAGGCGGCGCTCGGGGGCCCCCGCCTGCAGGAAGTCCGTGGTGAGCTCGAAGAGCCAGGCGCGGTCTTCGACCGGAATGCCGACGATGTCGGCGATCATGTGCATCGGGAGCTGATAGGCGACGTCCTGCACGAAGTTGCAGCGGCCGCGCGCGAGCGCCTGATCGATGATCGACACCGCCCAGCGGCGCGCCTGTTCCTCGAGCCGCGCCACCATGCGCGGCGTGAAGGCGGCGCTGATCAGCCGGCGCTGCCGGAGGTGTTCGCGACCGTCCATGCTGACCAGTATTTGGCCGCGCATCTCGGGTACGGCGGCGAGGGTCGGTCCGTCGAGCGCGCTGAAGAGTTCGGTGTCGCGGTTCGCGGCCTGGACGTCGGCATGCTTCGAGAGCACCCAGAAACCTTCGTCGTCGGTCTCGATGACGCCCTCGGGGAAGGCCTGCCACCAGACCGGGGCCTCGCGGCGGAGGGTCGTGAACGGCGCGTGGGGAAAGCCGTACCGGTAGAGTTCGGCATTGCAGAGGTCGAGATTCGCGAGCACGTTCCCGCGGACGTCGGACGGGGCGTCGGCCATGGTGGTCGTCTCCGGGCCGGTCCGAGGAAGGGACGGCAGGCCGCGCAGTTTGCCAGAAACTGAAAAATGGTTCAATTTTCGGCCGTGCCGAAGAATGCGCTTCGCGATCGATCGGTGAGACCCACAACGCGACCGAGGGGGCGCGCGGGCTACGCGAAGTCGGACGAGACGCGCGAGCGCATCCTCGCGGCCGCGCTCGCCGAGGCCAGTCACGCGGGACTGCACAAGGCATCCGTCGCCGGCATCGCGGCGCGTGCGGGCGTTGCGGTCGGGAACCTCCACTACCACTTCGGTTCGCGGCGCGCGCTGTTGCGGGAGACGATGCGCGCGTTGGTCGCGGATCTGATGCCGAGACTTCACGCGATCGACGCCGACGACGGCGCCGACTTCTTCGCGCGACAGCGAGCCGGCCTGCTTGCGTACCTCGAGTACCTGCGCGCGAATCCGGCGCACGTGCGATTGGCGGACGAGATCAAGCTCCACGATCCCGCGCTCTACCGGCGCGCGGTCGCGAGCTGGGTCGAACGCATGACGACGCGGATCCGCGCCGGCATCGCGGAGGGAACGCTGCGGCCGATGACGGAGTCTGAAGTCACTGCGCAGGCGCACTTCCTGCTCGGGGCTCGCCACTTCCTCGAGCAGATGATGGAGAGCGGCGAAGGCACGCAGCCCGAGGCGGTCGTCGACGCCTACGTCGCGCTGCTGCGGGACGGGCTCGGCCGCCGAGCGCGGCAGCCTTCACGCGCAAGGAAGCGAGGATGAAGGAAGCGAACGCCGAGCTGGGCTTCGATCCCGACGCGCTCCGTGAGAAGTATCGCGAGGAGCGCGAGAAGCGGCTTCGGGCGGACGGCAACGAGCAGTACCGCGAGGCGAAGGGCGTTTTCGCGCACTTCGCGGACGATCCGTACGTAGCGCCCGGCTTCACGCGCGAGCCGCACCGCGACGAGGTCGACGTCGCCGTGATCGGTGGCGGCTTCGGCGGACTCCTCGCCGGCGCGCGCCTTCGCGAACTCGGCGTCGAAGGTGTGCGGGTGATCGAGAAGGGCGGCGACTTCGGCGGCACCTGGTACTGGAACCGCTATCCGGGCGTGGCGTGTGACATCGAGTCGTACGTGTACCTGCCGCTGCTCGAAGAACTCGGCTACGTGCCGAAGGAGAAGTACAGCCGCGGCGCGGAGATCTTCGCCCACTGCCAGGCGATCGCCCGCAAATACGATCTCTACCGGGATGCGTGTCTGCAGACCGAGGTCGAAGCGATCCGCTGGGACGAGGACGATTCGCGCTGGGTCGTCACGACGGATCGCGGCGACGCGATGCGGGCGCGCTTCGTGTGCCTCGCGAACGGCTTCCTGCAGAAGCCGAAGCTGCCCGGCATCCCCGGCATCGAGCGCTTCCGCGGCCACGCCTTCCACACCAGCCGCTGGGACTACGCGTACACCGGCGGCGACGCCGGAGGAAATCTAGCGGGGCTCGCGGACAAGCGCGTCGCGATCATCGGCACAGGCGCGACGGCGGTGCAGTGCATCCCCCATCTCGGCGCGAACGCCAGACAGCTGTATGTGTTGCAGCGCACGCCGTCGTCGATCGACGTACGGGCCAATCGCCCGACCGATCCGGAGTGGGCGCGGACCCTTGCGCCGGGCTGGCACCAGAAGCGTATGGACAACTTCCAGATCCTGACGGCCGGTGGCTACCAGCAGGAAGACCTGGTGAACGACGGCTGGACGGACATCATCCGCAAGCTGCTCTCGATGATGCTCTCGAACGACAAGCCGGACCTCTCGCCCGAAGCGATCGCGCGCACGATGGAGCTGGCCGACTTCCAGAAGATGGAGGAGATCCGCGCGCGCGTGGCCTCGATTGTTGTGGATCCGGCCACCGCGGAGGCGCTGAAGCCGTGGTACCGGCAGTTCTGCAAGCGCCCGTGCTTCCACGACGAGTACCTCCAGACCTTCAATCGCCCGAACGTCACGCTGGTCGACACGGAGGGCCGCGGCGTCGAGCGGATCACCGAGACCGGTGTCGTGGTCGGCGGCCGCGAGATCGAGGTCGACTGCCTGATCTTCGCGACGGGCTTCGAGGTCGGCACCGACTACGCGCGCCGCGCGGGCTACGACCTCGTCGGAAGCGGCGGGCAGACGCTCACCGAGAAGTGGAGCGACGGCATCCGCACGCTCCACGGCATCCACATCCATGGCTTTCCGAACTGCTCCATGATGAGCATCGCGCAGTCGGGCTTCACGGTGAACTTCCCGCACATGATCAACGAGCAGGCGAAGCACATCGCCTACGTGATCTCGTGTGGGCTAGCTCGGGGTCTCCGGCGGCTCGAAGTGTCGGCCGAGGCCGAGGCGGAGTGGGTCGATGCGGTGCTCCAGAATTCCGGGATGACGCAGGAGTTCAGCCAGAACTGCACGCCGGGCTACTACAACAACGAAGGGCAGCCCTCGGAG
>CAYGWM010000144.1:0-2761 GCA_964353555.1 uncultured Spirochaetales bacterium | reverse complement strand
GTCGGCGACGCGCATCCGCACCTCGAGTGCGGCGGCCCGGAAGGCGGCCTCGTCTTCTTCGGCAATCACGCGAGCGACGGGCTGCTGTACGACATCTTCGACGAGCAGGGGAAGCTCGTCGTGAACGTCACGATGGAGCTGCTGGTCGCCGACTTCCAGGCGAACACCTGAGAACTGCATGAGCCGAGCACACGCGACCATCGCTGGAGTCGGCGAGACCCGCTACACGCGCTGGGGCAAGATCGGCGACGTGACCGAGTACGCGCTGGCGCTTCAGGCGATCCAGAACGCCGTCGCCGATGCCGGCCTCTCGATCGACGACGTCGATGGTCTCGCCTCGTTCGCCGAAGACCGCAACGAAGCCGTCTTCGTCGCTGCCGATCTGGGTCTCCCCGTCCTTCGCTTCGCCAACATGGTGTGGATGCCGGGAGGCGGCGGCGGCTGCGCGGCCGTCGCGAACGCTGCGATGGCAGTCGAGACCGGTCAGGCCGAGGTGGTCGTCGTCTACCGCTCCCTGTGTCAGGGGCAGTTCTTCCGCTTCGGCACCGGCGGCATGGACGCCTCCGCGCCGGTGGAGCCGAAGCCGCCGACGGTGCAGCAGGCGGGCTCGCCGATGCTGGCGTCGATGGGCTTCGCGCTGCCGTATGGATTGATCATGGCCGCTGCGGCCTACGCGCTGCCGACGCGCCGCCACATGCATCTCTACGGAACGACGAGCGAGCAGCTCGGCCGCATCGCGGTGACGTTCCGAGAACACGCGAGCCGCAACCCGCGCGCCGTGATGGGCGCAAAGCCGATGACGCTCGCCGATCACCAGGCCTCGCCGATGATCGCCGACCCGCATCGGCTCTTCGATTGCTGTCTCGAGAGCGACGGCGCCTGCGCGGTGGTGATCACCACGCGGGAGCGCGCGCGCGATCTCGCGAAGCGGCCCGTCGAGATCCTCGCGAGCGAGCAGGGCGCACCGAAGGGCTACGCGTTCGGGCACTTCACGAACGCCAACATCGCCGACGAACTCTACGCGACCGGCGGCACCGAGGCGCTGGCGAAGCGGCTCTACGCAAAGGCGGGTCTCGGCCCCGGCGACGTGGACGTCGCGCAGATCTACGACCACTTCACCGGCTGCGTGCTGATGCAGCTCGAGGACTACGGCTTCTGCAAGCGCGGCGAGGGCGGCGCCTTCGTCGAGAGCGGCGCGCTCGCGTGCAAGGGCGGGAGCCTGCCGACCAACACGCACGGCGGGAGCCTCTCCGAGGCCTATATCCACGGGCTCAACCACGTGGTCGAGGGCGTGCGCTCGCTGCGCGGCGAATCGACGAGCCCGGTGGAGGACGCCGAGGTGTGTCTGGTCACGAGCGCGGCCTGCGTCCCGTCGAGCGCGGTGCTGCTGGGGCGACGATGAGCGAACGCTTCTTCCCCGACTCGATGCCGCCGCCGCTGGCGAATGCCACCACGCTTCCGTTCTGGCAGGCCGCAGCCGAGCATCGCCTCGTCGTGCAGCGCTGCACGGCCTGCGGGCACACGCGACTTCCGCCCACGCCGGTGTGTCCCGAGTGCCGCTCGGCGGACGCAGATTGGAAGCAGCTCTCCGGCCGGGGCACGGTCTACACCTACACGATCGTGCACCGTGCGATCGCGGCCCGTCAACCGCTCCCGACCCTCCTTGCGGTCATCGCGCTGGAAGACGCCGGCGGCGTCCGGATGATCTCGAACGTGGTGGGCGCGAAGCCGGAAGAGATCGCGATCGGCGCGCCCGTCGAAGTGGTCTGGGAGGACATGAGCGCGGAGATCGCGATCCCGCGGTTCCGGCTCACGGAGAAGCCACGATGAAGTGCAACGACTGGTTCATCGACGCCGACACCCACGTCACCGAACCGGGCGACGTCTGGACGGCGCGGCTGCCGCGGAAGTTTCAGGCCGCGGCGCCGCGCATGATCCGCACCGACGACGGCGTCGACGTCTGGCAATTCGGAACGAGGGCGCGAAAGATCCCGGTCGGCGCCACGGCGGTGGCAGGCTGGTCGCAGCCATTCCCCGCCATTCCGAAGAACCTCGACGAGTGCCCGCCCGCCGCGTATGACGCGAAGGCGCGCCTCGCGTACATGGACGAGATCGGCGCGTGGGCGATGGCGCTCTACCCGAACATCGGGGGCTTCGGCAGCGAGACCTTTCTCGGGCTCGGCGACCCCGAGCTGATGCTCGCCTGCGTGCGTGCGTACAACGACTGGCTGATCGAGTGGATCGCGCCCGACCCGCGCCGCTTCATCCCGGTGATGGCGACACCGTTCTGGGACGTCGACGCCGCGGTGGCCGAGATCCACCGCTGCCGCGAGATCGGGCATCGCGCGATCCTGTTCACGAGCGCGCCGCAGGATTTCAAGATGCCATTCCTCGGCGACGCGCACTGGAATCCGATCTGGAACGCCGCGCAAGAACTGAACCTCCCGATCAGCCTGCACATCGGCAGCGGTGACTTCCAGGACCAGTTGATGAATCCGGCGCGTTTCGCCGCGCACGGCATCGGGCCCACCATCGTCTCGGGCTCGATGTCGATCCTGCTCACCAACGCGATCCAGCTGATGGACGTCGCGATGTCGGGGATCCTGCCGCGCAATCCGCGACTGCGACTCGTCTCGGTGGAGAGCGGGATCGGGTGGCTGCCATTCGTCAAGGAGGCACTCGACCACGGCTTCGACTACGCCAACATCCGGAACGAAAAGCCCGAGTTCGCCAAGCGCCCGAGCGAGTACCTACGCGAGCA
>CAYGWM010000143.1:0-8658 GCA_964353555.1 uncultured Spirochaetales bacterium | reverse complement strand
TTCCAGATTCGTGCGCGGCAAGACGTCTTCTTCGAGCAGCACGCGCACCGCGCGGGAGAGCAGGATCGACGCCAGCACCACCGCGATGAACGCGAGGATGTCGCCGAGCGAGATCGCAACTGTGCCCATCTTTACCGGCGTCGTGATCAGCCAACGCAGCGCGTTCCCGATCGGATCCGCGAGCGTCATCCGCTCCAGCGTGGCGTAGGCCCAGGCCGCGATCGCGACCCACTGGATCGCGCGATCGAGGAATCGTTCGATCGCTTCGCGATAGCGCGAGATCAGGTGCAGCGAGTCCAGCGGACGCGAGCCGAGCAGCGCCGGCACGATCGGCCGTACGATGACCGCGGCACCGTAGAGCACCGTGGCCGCGTAGACGCTCGTCAGAATGCCCTCGCCGATCACCTTGCCCAGCGTGAAGAAACCGAGCCCGTCGGCAACCGCCGCCAGCGCGAACGCCGCCGCGATGCCGCGCAGCACCCGACGGACGATCACCGGCGAGCCGACCGCGCGGACGAGTTGTTCGAAGCGAACGCTTCGCAACAGCCAGAGGACGAGCGCCGTCGCCGCCACCATCTCGAGCAGGAACAGCGATCGCTCGAGCAGTTCGACCGACTGCAGCGCGTAACGCAGGCGATCGACGAGATAGAAACACGCCAGTGCGAACCACAGCCGTCGCAGCTCGGCCGGGAAGACATCGAAGAGCAGCACGAGCGTCGGGATCAGCACCAGCAGCCCGAAGAGCCCGTTCAGCACGAGCGGTGCGTGCGGATACAGCCAGGGTGTAGCCAGCAGCGCGCCGAGAAGCGCGACCGAGATGGGACTCTCGTAGACGCGCGACGCCGGTCCGATCGGCTTACCCGCAGCGCGGCGCTGGCGGGCCCAACGCCGCAACAAGATTGCGAGACACAGAGATCCTGCGAAGAGCAGGCCGTGGATGCGGATTCGATCCGCGCTCAACTCGGCGAAGCTCCGCAGGCTCTCGATGTCGCGTTCGGTTGCCTTGCGAACGCGGTTCAGCACCGATTCGAAGCTCTGCGCCTTGCCCGCCGCCGTCCAGAGCGGGCTTCGATCGGCCTCGAAGAGTCGGCCGCGAATCTCCCAGCGCGCGCGACTCACGTTGTCGAGCAGCAGCGAGCTCGTGGTCCACAGATTGGCGACGTCGCCCTGCTGCGTGAGCGCGTCGCTGCGCATGTCCTGGATGCGGCTCTGGGCGGCGCGGATCTCCTTGCGCACATCGCGCACGCGGTCGAGCACGGCATCCGGCGCCTTCTCAGCGCGCGCGCTGTCGAGCGTCCGATCCCAGGTGTCCTTCAGCGCCGCGACTTCGGCGATGCGCGCTTCGAGCGTCTCCGCGCGCAGCTTCGTCACTACCTGCCAGCCTTCGATCTCCTCGCGGATCGCGCCGAACTTCCGCTCGAGATCGAGCAGCCTGTCGAGGCCAGCGCGCGTCGCGATCGCCTCCTCGACGGCGGCGACGCCCTTGTCGAGATCTTCGCCGCGCTTCGTCAATGCTTCCGCAATCGAGATCGCGCGGGCATCCGGCGCCGCTTCGGCTTCGATCACGCGCAACCGCTGCAGCGTGGCTTCGCCGCTCGCCGCGATGTCGGGCAGTGCGATCACCGCGGGCGCAATCGGCGCTGGCGTGGGAACCTGCGCGGGCGCGAACGGAACCGCTTGCGGTTCGCTACTCGGCGGCGGTAGCAGTTGCGCGTCGAGTCGCGGTGCGAGCGCGAGCCAGGCGCAGCCGACCAGCAGCGCAGCGCGGGTGCTGCACGGCAACCGGGAGTGTCCCATCAATCGAAACTCACGACGGTGCGGATCGACTCGCCGGCATGCATCAACGCGAAGGCTTCGTTGATCTCGCCGAGCTTGCGGCGGTGCGTGATCAGCGGGTCGATCTCGATCTTGCCGTCCATGTACCAATCGACGAGCTTCGGCACATCGCTGCGACCCCGCGCGCCACCGAATGCGGAGCCGCGCCACACGCGTCCCGTTACGAGTTGGAAGGGTCGCGTCGTAATTTCCTGGCCGGCACCCGCGACGCCGATGATGACGCTCTGCCCCCAGCCCTTGTGACAGCATTCGAGCGCCTGACGCATCGTCGCGACGTTGCCGATGCACTCGAATGAGAAGTCGGCGCCACCGCCGGTGAGATCGACGAGATAGGGGACCAGGTCGCCCTGCACGTCCGCCGGATTCACGAAGTGGGTCATGCCGAGGCGTTCGCCGAGCGCCTTCTTCCTCGGATTCCTGTCCACGCCGATGATCTTGTCCGCGTTGGCGATGCGTGCGCCCTGGATCGCCGAGAGCCCGACGCCACCGAGCCCGAAGACCACGACGTTGTCGCCCGGCCGCACTTTCGCGGTAAAGAGCACGGCGCCAATCCCGGTGGTGACGCCGCAGCCGAGCAGACACGCGGCTTCGAACGGCGCATCGGGGCGGATCTTGGCGACGGCGATCTCGGGCAGCACCGTGTAGTTCGCGAACGTCGACGTGCCCATGTAGTGGCGCAGTGCGCCGCCCTGCGCGTCGCGAAATCGGCTGGTGCCGTCGGGCATCAGGCCCTGGCCCTGGGTCGCACGGATCGCCTGGCAGAGGTTCGTCTTGCCCGACAGGCAGAACTTGCAGTTGCGGCACTCGGGTGTGTAGAGGGGAATCACGTGGTCGCCCGGGGCGACCGAGCGGACGCCGGCACCGACCTCGACGACGATCCCCGCGCCTTCGTGCCCTAGAACGGACGGGAAGATCCCCTCCGGGTCGGCGCCCGACAGCGTGAAGGCGTCGGTGTGGCAGACCCCGGTAGCCTTGATCTCGACGAGCACCTCGCCCTCGCGCGGTCCGTCGAGATGGATCGTCTCGATCGTGAGCGGCTTGCCGGCGGCGCGAGCTACGGCGGCGCGAACGTCCATGCGACCCCCCTGCGGCGAAGACCGCCGGAACGTAGCAACCGCGCGCGACGCGGCGGAGCGCCCTCGCTCAGCGACCGCGCGTCAGGCGCCCGACGTCGATGTAGCGCCGGATCTGCGCCTTGTTCCCGATCGCCTTCCCACCCGCGTCCCAGAACTCGATGCGGTTGCCGGTTCCGGTCTGCACGTTGATGATGGTGTCGGATACCACCGAAATGATGCGCGGTTCCGGCACGTCTTCCCACGGTTCGAACCACTTGCCCGTCAGCGATTCATCCTGACTCCAGCGGTGGTTGTGGTAGATGATCTTCCACAGCTCCTGCTTCTGGTCGTAGGCGAACGAGTAGAGCGGCTGCAGCGTTTGCTTGTCGAGGTAGATGTCCTTGAACGCGTACGGGTGGTCGGCGTTGCGCGGCTTCATCCGCACGATCACCGCGTGGCGCAGTTCCCAGCGGTCGGAAGCGAACGACAGCCCGTACGGGCCGAAGTTCTGGTCCTTCACGTACGGGTAGCCCTTCACCTTGGTGTTCATCGGCGCGATCACGTCCTGCTCGCCGAGGCACTTCCAGTCATATTGCGGCACGACGCCGTTGAACGAGAACAGGTCGTCGAAGGTGAAGTCGGTGCCGGAGATCGCGTCGGTGCGCTGGGCTGTGGAGATACGGCGTACACGGCGAAGCGTCGGCACGTAGACCCACGTATCGTCGTTGCGCGCGTCAGCGACCGGCTTGTCCGAATCCTTGTAGCGGTAGGAGAGCAGCATGATGCCGCGCGCGTCGAAGGGCGCCGTCACCTCGGCGCCGCTGGCGCCGGTGCGCGTCTCACCACGGAACATGTCGCCGCCTTCCTCGAGCAGAGTCGGCTCCGAGCGGTGCGACAGTATCACGCCACCGCCGGTGCCCTCGTAGTAGAGCGGCAGCTCCTCGCCGCGGTCCCAGTACGAGTAGTAGAAGCTCGACGTGCCACTCTGCGGGTTCCACCGGTAGTGGAAATCCCAGATGATCTTCGCGCCGGCGTCGGGGTCGCCCTTGCAGTCGATCTTGTCCATCGGGAACGGCTGGCCGGCCGTGAAGTTCTCGAGCGAGCTGTCGGGGCCGAGCTTCGCCTGTCCGGCAAACTTCTGTGTGGCGGCGAGATAGGGCGGCGCCGCGCTGTAGTCCGCGTGGAACGGACCGATCTCCATCTGCATGCCTTCGTAGAAGAAGAAGTCGCGATTCGCCCAGAGTTCCTTCGGGAGGAACGGCTTCAGTTCCTCGATCTTGTCGAACGGAATGACATCGCCGGCCTTGAACGTCGGACCTGCCGCGCCGCTGTCTTCAGCGGCATTGGCGCCAGGCAGCGTGGCGGCGAAGAAGAACGCGGCGAACGGGAACAGCCGGATCGCGGAGCGTCGCATGCGGGGGGGCCTCCGGGGATGAGGCGCGGGAGCTTATAACGGAACGCCCCGTTCCGCATCCCCGGAAACCACCGTTCCGCACCCGTCAACGGCAGCCGCAAGCACTCGCAGCCGGCGCTGCTTCGGACACGACCGGCAGCGGCGCGGCGAATGCTTCGCTGTCGGCGATCACACGATAGAACTCCCAACGCGCGCCCTGCGGATCGCTCGACCAGACCTTGTTCTGCACCGCATGACAGCAGGTGCGATCGATCTCCACCTCCCCGGCGATGCCCGCTGCGGAGAGTCGCGCGATCGCGGCGTCGACGTCGCTTTGCTCGAAGACCTCAACGCCCAAGTGGTTCAATCGCTCCGGTGCGCCCGGCACTTCGAGCAGAACCAGCTTCAGCGGCGGCTCGTCGATCGCGAAGTTCGCGTAGCCGGGCTTGTGCTTGTTCACCTTCACGCCGAACAGCTTCGAATAGAAAGCGACCGCCTCGTCCAGGTTCTCGACGTTGAGAGCGAGCTGCACACGCATGATCAGACCTCCAGGTCGTCCGGCCGTGGCTGGCACGACATATTGATTGATATTGATATGATGCTAGCCAGACATCGATAGATGTCAATACGTTTGGGGCTCCGGTAGAGTGCTGGCCATGGCGAATCGCGAGCGACCCGAAGGCTGCTGCCCCGTCCGGCCGGTCCGTCTGCTGCCGGCCCGCGACCAGCAGCGGCTGGTGACGATCTTCAAGGCGCTGGCCGACGCCACCCGCCTCGAGATCCTGCGCCTCATCGGCGCGCAGGCGGGACCCGTATGCGTCTGCGACATCGTCGATCGCTTCGAACTCGCCCAGCCGACCATCTCCCACCACTTGAAGGTGCTGCGCGAAGCCGGGCTGCTGCGCACCTCGAAGATCGGGATCTGGGCGTTCTACGAACTCGAGGCCGAAGCGGTGGACCTGCTCGAGGAAGCGAAGGACCTGCTCGACGCGAAGCCCGCGCGCGGCATCCGCGCGTGAGCGACGCCGAACGGGAGCGCTGGGCTCCGCTGCTGCCGCGCGAACCGGTGCGCTTCGCAGAGGATTTCGCGTGGGGCGTTGCATCCTCGGCATTCCAGTCCGAAGGCGGCGAGGTCGCGAACGACTGGGTCCTCGCGGCGCGCGAAGGCCGCGTACCGGCGAATCCCGGCAACGGCTTCTGGCAGCACGCCGAAACGGACATGCGTCTCGTCGCGAGTCTCGGCTTTCGCCACTACCGGCTCTCGGTCGAATGGAGTCGCGTCGAGCCCGAGCGGGGCCGATTCGATGAAGCTGCGATCGACCGCTACCGCGCGATCTGCGACGCCGCGTCGGCCGCGGGCGTGACGCCGTGGGTGAACCTCTTCCACTTCACGCACCCGCGCTGGTTCGCCGCGCGCGGCGGCTTTCTCGAAGCGGCCAACCACGGCGACTTCCTGCGCTACGTCGAGCGCGTCGGCCGCGCGCTGGCGCCGCATGCGCGCCACTTCCACGTCGCGAATGAATCGATGGTCTACGTGCTCGCGGGATACCTGATGGGCGTGAACCCGCCCTTCGTGAAGGACGCGGCGTCGGCGTTCGCGATGACGCGTCACGTGCTCGCGCTGCACGCCGATGCGTACCGGATCCTGAAGTCGCTCGAGCCCCAGCCGAGCGTCGCAACCATCGAGGTGTATCTCGATCCGCGCCCCGAGGATCCGAACGACGCGCTGCAACAGGGCGCCGCGAAGCGCTTCGACGCCTGGTACCACGGCGTGCTGCTCGAAGCGCTCGCCAGCGGCTGGGTTCGCGTGCCGGACCGCGAGCCCGAAGAGATTCCGCACCTGCGCGGCGCGCTCGATCACTACGGCTTCAACTACTACAACTCGACGAGCTTCGGCCCGAACGGTCCCGGCTCGTGGTCCGATCGCGACCACGCACCGGTCGATCGGATGAACCGCAAAGTCCACCCGGGCGGACTCGAAGACGGCCTCGTGCGGGTCGCCGCCGCGCTGCCGGGAGTGCCGCTGCTCGTCACCGAGAATGGTGTTCCCACGAGCGACGAGACGTTCCGGATCCGCTACATCGCCGCGCACCTCGCCGCGCTGGATCGCGCGCGCCAGCGCTGCGCGGACGTGCGCGGCTATTTCCACTGGAGCGCCGTCGACAACTACGAGTGGCACTTCGGCTTCGGCCCGCAGCGCTTCGGCCTGGTCGCATTCGACCCGGCGACGCAGAAACGCAGCGTGAAAGCGTCGGGGCGCTGGATGGCGGACGTGATCGCGAGCGGCGTGCTCGATCCGTCGGCCCTTCCGTAACCGCAGCAGGCAACCATGAGCGTCGAGATGAACGGCATCGCACATATTCAGCTCAACGTGAACGACCCGGAGCGCTGCTTGCCGTTCTGGGAGCAGCTCTGCCACTTCCTCGCGATGAAGACGCTGATCAAGGGACCGGACGTCCTCTACTGCATCGGGAGTCGCACGGGGATCCTGGTGCGCGCGGCACCGCCCGCGAAACGCACGAGCCGCTTCGATCAGGATCGCGCAGGACTCCACCACTTCTGCTTCCGCGCGCGCGAACGCGCCGACCTCGATGCGGTCCATCGCTTCCTGGTCGAGCAGCTGCAGGCGCACATCATCCACGCGCCAGAAGAGGGACCGCAATTCGCGCCCGGCTACTACTCGGTGCTCTTCGAGGATCCCGATGGGATTCGCGTCGAGGTGAATCACGTGCCCGGCAAGGGCCACTTCGGCGAGCGGGGTCGGCTCGGCCCCGGCGGCGCGGGGCCGGCCGATCGCTTTCTCTGACATGGAACGCCAGCCGCGCACGGCGCGCGAACGCTTCGACCCGCCGTTGCTGCGCCTGCGCTGGACGACCGACGCCGCGCAGTCTCGCACCAGGTTCCTCGCCGACGCGCGCGCACGCACAGGCTGGGATGCCGCGCACTTCGACAGCATGCTGTGGCACGGCGGTCTGCACCTCGGCGGTCGTCCGCATACCGGCGACGAGCTTCCCGTCACGATCTCCGCCGGCACGCGCGTCGACGCGTATGCGTTCGCGACCGAACCCGAAGCGATCGCGATCAGCGCCGCGCATGTGCTCGTCGATGCCCGCGACTGGCTGGCCATCGACAAGCCCGCGTGGCTGACGACGCAGGGAACGCGTGCGAGCCGGCGTCTCTCGCTCGAAACTGCGCTACGCGAACTCACCGGCTGCGCGTCGCTGGTGGCGGTACACCGGCTCGATCGCGAGACCAGCGGCGTCGTGCTGTTCGCGAAAACGGCGGACGCCGCGGCACGATTGGGCAGGGTCTTTGCGGAAGGCGGCGCGCTCAAACGCTACACCGCGCTCGTGTCACCGCAGCCGGCGAACGCGGAGTGGGAGGTGTCGGGCTTCCTCGGCCGGGTACTCGACCCGCAGCGCTACCGCTTCGCGCTCCGCAATGAGCCGGAGCCCGGCTTCCGCTTCTCGCACACGCGCTTCGTGCGACTTTCGGATGACGGCGCACAAGTCGCTGTTGCATGCGTGCCGACGACGGGCCGTTCGCACCAGATCCGCGTGCATCTCGCCGCCACCGGGACGCCGATCGTGGGCGACGTCGTGTACGGCGGTGCCCCGGGCGTTCGCACGCTGCTGCATGCGGCGGAGTTGTCATTGCCTGGAATTGCGGAGCTGGTGTCACCGCTGCCAGCGGAGTTCGAGATCGTCGCCTGAGCGGCTACGCCCGCGAGAGCAACTCGAGCACCGCCTTCGCGATCTTCTTCCGCGCACTGAGCGTGATGCCGTGGAACACCAGGCCGAGACATTCGCGCTGTTCGTAGCCGGCGACAGCGGGCGTCGCGAGTCGCTGTCCCCACGGCAGTTCGATGTCGAGTTCGAATGACTGTCCCTGTCGCGGCAGCTTCGAACCGGTGACCAGGCAGCCATTCTCCGACAGCGAGCGCACATCGAAGTCCCAGTGCTGGTCCGCGGCGCTTCCCTTCCCGCACAGCGACGTCGGCACGCGCGGAACCGAGCGCGGGTGCTCTTCGAGAGACGCCTGGATCAACCGGTAGAGTTCGTGCAGCCGAGCCGGTCGCCGCAGCGTTCCCGCGACGCGCGGGTCGTGCGCGCGCGCAGAGCGCTCGCGGGTGAGCAGGATGATCGGCACGCTGGGACTCGCGGCGACTTCGGCAAGGCGGTCGTCGCGCACGACGCGCAGCGCCGGTTCGGTCGCTTCCTCCGCTGGC
This sequence comes from uncultured Spirochaetales bacterium, assembly GCA_964353555.1. Taxonomy (GTDB): domain Bacteria; phylum Myxococcota_A; class UBA9160; order UBA9160; family PR03; genus PR03. The sequence continues at coordinate 146 of CAYGWM010000143.1, read as the reverse complement.
ACGAGCGCGTAGCCGAGCTTCCACAGCAGCACGCGCGAACTCGGCGCGTAGTCGGAGTCCGAGGCGTGGGAGGCGATGCAAAGTCGGGGTTCGCTCATCGCGGGGATGGATCGGCGGATCTCGCGGATCAGTTGAGCGGCGGATCG
>CAYGWM010000142.1:0-8690 GCA_964353555.1 uncultured Spirochaetales bacterium | reverse complement strand
GTCGCGGTGTTCCGGATCGTGTCCTCGTACGCGTCCATGTAGTCGTTCCAGAACTCGCGTTCCTTGGCGTCGTTGGCCGAGAACTTCCAGTTCTTCTCCGGATTCTCGAGGCGTTCGAGGAAGCGCTTCTTCTGCTCCTTCTTCGAGACGTGCAGGAAGAACTTCAGCACGACGACGCCATTGCGCGCGAGGTACTGCTCGAAGTCGCGGATGTCTTCGAAGCGCTGCTTCCAGATGTCCTTGGTTACGAGGCGCGGAGGCAGCTTCTGGCTCGCGAGAAATTTCGGATGCACGCGAACGGCGAGCGTCTCCTCATAGTAGCTGCGATTGAAGATGCCGATGCGGCCGCGCTCCGGCAGACACTTCATGCAGCGCCACAGGTAGTCGTGATCGAGATCCTCGCTACTCGGCGCCTTGAACGAGAAGACCTGACAGCCCTGCGGATTGACGCCCGACATCACGTGCTTGATCGCACCGTCCTTGCCCGCCGCGTCCATCGCCTGGAAGATCAACAGCACCGACCAACGATCCTGCGCGTAGAGCCTGTCCTGCAGCTCCGCGAGCGCTTCGACGCCGAGCGCGAGCGCTTCCTGGGCCTGGGGCTTGTCCTCCGCGCTGAGGTCGAGCGTGTCGGCCGGATCGATGTCCTTCAGCCGGAACTCGCGGCCGTCGGTCACGCGGAAGGGCTTCGAGAAGCGCCGGGCGCGCTTGATCAGCGTCTTCGTGTCTGTCGTCATCTTGGGACCTCGTTCGCAGCAGTACCCCGATGCTGCCGTGCCCGTGTGGACTTGTCATGACGCGATGGCGCGCCTGATCGGGAAACTCCGTAAGGACCCTGCCGATGGCGAAGCTACTGCGCGGCGTCGACCGCGCCGCCTGGGGCGAGCGGCAGCCAGATTCGTGCCGTCGGGCGCGCACCCGAGGAGACCATCAACAGCCCTGCGATCACCGAGTCTTCGCTCGCGTCGGCGGACTTCGCGGCGCGCGTGACGACGCGGCCCGCGGCGTCGATCGTGGTCGGCAGGTCGAGCTTCCACGCGCCGTCCTCGAGTACGAAGCCAGCGCGAAACCCGGACGGCAGTCCCGACGCAAAGAGCTGGCCGCCCGCTCGATCGCCCTTCACCACGACGTCGCCCAGCTCGATCATCGCGAGCGACTTGCGGTCTGCGATGCCCGAGCCGAGCGCGTAGCCGACCAGTTCGCGTGGCGATCCGTCGCGGGACAAGAACCTGGGCTCGTGGTGGCGCAGCGCCATCACCACCAGCCGGCGCCCCGGCGGCTGCGCCGCGACTTCGGCGCGCGTGCCGTGCATTGCGAGTTCGCGATCGCGTTCCCATTCTGCAAACGACGCCATCGAGAGTTCGCGCTGCCCCGCATCGGCGTCGCGCGCGGCGAGCGCCGCGGCAAAGCGAGCAAAGCTCTGGCGCACCTGCGCGGCGTCGGAAGGCCTCGCTTGTGCAGCAGTTTCCAGGAGCGCGAGCACTAACGAGAGTCCGATCGCAAACCCGATTCGCACGTTGGATCCTCCGTTCGTCAGCATTGCGAAACGCAGCGACCTGCGCGAGCCGCCGTTACCTTGCGCGCCCATGGCTGACCGACAGGGCGCGCTGCTCTCTCCTGCTGAAGTGCTGAAGCGACATCAAGGCGGCCCGCGCACGGGCGTCTTCACGGACGGATCCTGCGAGGGGAATCCGGGACCGGGCGGCTGGGGCGTCGTGTGGGTCGATGAGGATCGCATCGTGCGCGAGGCGCATGGTCACGAACCCCAGACGACGAACAACCGGATGGAACTGCGCGCGCTGATCGAAGCCTTCCAGATGTTGCCAGCGGACCAGGCAGTCACGCTCTACTCGGATAGCCAGCTCTGCGTGAAGACCGTCAACGAGTGGGCAGCCGGCTGGGCCGCGCGCGGCTGGCGCCGCAAGACCGGTCCGATCGCCAATCTGGAAATGGTACAGGAACTCTACGCGCTCGCGCGCTCACGCCCGAATGCGAAGCTCGCCTGGATTCGCGCCCACGACGGCTCGCGCTGGAACGAATACGCCGACGCGCTCGCGACGACCTATCTGCGCGAAGGCCGTTAACGGGAGTGGCTGTGCGCGCGCGGCGGCTGATCTGCCGCCACGCCTTTGGCGACCGCTTGGAGCCAGGCCACGAAAGGCACGTCGCCGGCGTAGTGGCCGAGCTGCTCGAAGACCTGCACCAGCACGCGTTCGGTCAGCGCCTCGGCGCTTGCGCGGCCGCGCGTCGTGCGGGTGGCGAAGGCGTAGACGCAGCGGAAGCTCTCCTCGTAGATCGACGCGAATGCCTCCGGGTCGCCGAGGGCTGCGCGCTGAACGAGTGCCGTGTCTGTCGTCATCAGCATGGAGACTTTCAGTGGTTCTGCGCCGAGGCGTTGCTCGAACGGGCCTCATTTCGGGGGTGGTTGGGTGCCATTCCCAGGTCTCCCGAAACAGGAGAGCGGACCCGCGTGAGCTTTGGATGGTCGGCCTGTGACGAAATCGTAGAGATCCTCAGTACAGGATTCTGCGCTGCAGCCTGGAAGGCTGCGCGCCAACACGGGTCAGGTGGCTTGGCGGTCGGCAGAAAAAGAGAAGAGTGGTGGAGCCGAGCGGGATCGAACCGCCAACCTCCGCGTTGCGAACGCGGCGCTCTCCCAATTGAGCTACGGCCCCACGCATTGGGATCTGGTCCCGGCGGGACCGCGGGGGAGACACGGTAGAGCCGGGCCCCATCAGCGTCAACCAGACTCGGCGTCCGATACGGCGGCATTTCGTTCATTGCGCCGGGGACTTGCCACGAGGGGGCCGAGCGAGGAATGCTATTCGCATGACCATCGAAATCCGCACGATCCTGGTTCCGATCGACTTCTCGTCACACGCGGGCGCGGTGCTCGAATGGGCCGCGCACCTGGCCGAGGAGCACGGCGCGAAGCTCGTGCTGCTCCACGCCTATCACCTGCCGGTCGATTTCCAGCAGCTCGAAGGCGCCTATCTGCCGCCGGATTTCTGGGCGCAGGTGAAAGCGGACGCTTCCGCGAATCTCGAGCGCTCCGCCGCGACACTGCGCGAACGCGGCCTCACGGTGGAGACCGTGGTGCGCGAAGGCTACCCGGCAACCGCGATCGAAGAGGAAGCGCGCGCACGTCATGCGGATCTGGTCGTGATCGGCACACGCGGGCACTCGGGTCTCAAGCATCTGCTGCTCGGCAGCATCGCCGAGCGCGTGGTGCAGAAGGCGCCGTGTCCCGTGCTCGCGGTGAAGACGCCCGAGTAGCCGCGTTGCGCGACGCGGAATCGAGCTCGCGTCTCGCGACTGCGTCCGCGCTCGCGCTGATCACAGTCGCCCTCACGCTCTACTTCCTGCCTTTCTTCACGGACGCGGTATCGGCGCTGACGGGCGACAACGTCACGCACAGTCTCCCGATGAATCAGCAGGTTGCGCGTGCGCTGCAGCGCGGCTCGTTCCGCTGCTGGGAGCCGAACGTTTCGTTCGGGTTCCCGGTCTACGCGGAGGGGACTCTCGCGTTGTTTCATCCGTGGAGGCTGCTGCTGCTCGCGGCGCTGCCGCTGCTCACCGCACACGATCTGATGTACCTCTCGAGCTTCGTGCTCGCCGCGACGTGCGGTTTCTTCGTCGCGCGCACGTTGGGGCTGAGCGTCGGGTTTGCACTGGTCGCCGGGCTCGCGATCGCGTTCTCACCCGCCGCACTCGGGAACCTCTACAACGTCAGCTACGCCCATTCGATCGGCTGGAGTGCGCTCGCGCTGGTCGCGTTCGAGCGCTGGTATGCAGAGCCGTCTGGACGCCGGCTCGTTGCGTTTGCCGCCACGATCGCGCTCACGCTCTGCGCGGGCTACGTGCCGACGGCCTACGCGCTGTTGTTGTTCCTGGGCATCGCGCTCGCAATTCGCTTCGCGTTCGAGCCCCGCCAACTCGCGACGCACGCACCTGGTTTCGTCGCTGCACTCGCGCTCGGCATCGGAATCGCCGCGCTCCAGGTGCTGCCGTTGCTCGAGCTGACGCGCCACTCGGTGCGGCAAGATGCCGTTCCGGTGCTGAACGCGTTCCCCTGGCAGAACTTCCTGATCGGCCTGCTCCTCGACCCCGCGCCAGAGCGCTATGCGCCGGAGTACTACGCGTACTTCATCGCGCCGCTCGCGACGACACTGGCTGCAATCGCGCTGCCGTTCCTGCCGCTGCTCCGCGACCGGCGCGTGCTCAGCTACCTGGGTGGGGTCGCGGTGTGCGTGACGGCCGGCGCGGGGCCCGGCGCCCCGGTCTTCGAGCTGCTGCGCGCGACACTTCCGGGCTTCGACCGGCTGCGCTTGCTCTCGCCCTTTCTATTCGTCGTGCTCGTGCCGACGGGCGTGCTACTGGCAGCTCTGTTGCGGGAAGCGACGCGGCGCGATCGCACGGCGCCGCAGCTCGCCGCGTGCGGTGCGGCGGGGCTGTTCCTCGCGCTGCTGTGGTCGATGCCACTGCTCGCTGCGCTGCCCGGCTATCGCGCGCTCATGCTCGGGCTGATCGGCGTCGCGGTCGCGGGACTGCTCGCGCTGCGCGCGGCCGACCGTCTCAGGTGGGCGCCAGCGCTGTTCGTTGCGATCCTGCTCGTCGAGATCACGGTGATCAAGCCCGCGCACCGCGGCTGGCTGCCCGACTCGATACTCGCCGAAGGCGCCGAGATGGCGACGTTCCTGAAGCAGCGCATGCGCGAGGATCCCGATGCACGCGCGATGCACTTCCCGAGTCAGGCCTACGACGCGGCGTTCCACGGGATGGTGCTTCAGCACTGGAGGTCGCCGAACTACGAGTCGTTCGTGCGAACCAGCATGGCGGCGCGAACGCCGTTCGCGAATCTGCTGGACGAGTTGCCCTTCGCCGAGGCGAACGCTTCGCTGCCGCTCGCGGGCTTTGCCGAGTTACTTGCCCGCATGCAGGACGAGCTGCGACGCCGAACGGCGACACCGCCCGGCGAGCGCGCCATCGACCGCTTCGGCGTGCGCTGGATCGTGATGGCGGGCGACGTCGCGCGTCTGCCGGTCGCGCCCAGCCTGCACGTCGCGTGGCAGGACGCGTCGGGCCGCCTCGCGGTGCTCGAGAACTCCGCCGTGCGGCCCAGGTACCAATGGCATGCCGCGCCGGTCGAGGATGCCGCGGTGAGTCCGACTGCGCTGACACGCTTCGCGCGCGCGCTGCCGTGGGCGAAGAGCGAGTCACAAGGCATCGTCGAGATCGACGCGCCCGCGGCGGGACGCGTCTTCGTGCCGATCCCGGACTACCCGGGCTGGAGTGCGTGGGTCGATGGCGCTGAGGTCGCAGTGTTTCCCGCCGAAGGCTTCGGCATGGAAGTGCAGGTCGCGGCGGGCCGGCACCGTCTCGAACTGCGCTACCTGCCCGCCTCCTTCTATCTCGGGCTCTGCATTACGCTGGCGAGCGGAGTCGTCGCGCTGGCAATCGTGATGCGCGACGTGCGACGCGCATGAGCGCGGGCCCCGAGCGCGCGTGGACATTCGCTGCGGCGGCTCTCGTGTGCGCAGCGTTCGTGGCCCGCATCCACAATGCCGTCGCCTATCCGCCGCTGCTCGACTTCGACGCAGCACCCCACGCGCTGAACGTGTTCGCGTTCTACGAGGGCCGGCTGCCGGATCCAAAGAGCTGGGCCGGTTTTCATCCGCCGCTGTACTTCGCATTCGGCGCGCTTCTGTGGCGGATCTTACCGGACGCGATCCCGGTGCACGTGGCGCTGCGACTCCTATCGGCGACAGCTGGCTTCGGCGCGCTCGCGATTGCGTGGCGGACGCTGCGCCGCTTCGTGTCACCGGCCGACGCCGCGGTTGCGGCCGCGCTGGTAGCCGGCGCGCCGGTGTTCGCGATCGCAACGAGCATGCTCGGCAACGAGACCACCTGCGCGCTGTTCGCGACGGCTGCACTGGCGCGGCTGTGCGCGATTCCGAGCGACCCAAAACGTGCGCTGTCGCACGCGTGGCCGACCGCGCTGCTCGCGGCGCTCGCGGCGCTTTCGAAGAGCACGGGGCTCGCCGTCGTCCCGGTCGTTGCGCTCGGCTACTTCGGCGCGTTCCGCCGCAATCGTCGAACCGCGATCCGCACCGCGCTGCTGTGCCTGGGCCTTCCCGCGCTGCTCGTCGCTCCGCACTATGGCCGGCTCGCCGTTGTGAGCGGATCGCTGCGCGCGGTGATCGGCGGCGGCGCGCCGTCCGACGCCGCGGGTTCCGAGATGGCGGCGCAGCCTCCCGGAGAGCGCCATCTCTCCGACTACCTGCTCGTGCCGGGCGCCACGTTCTTCGCACCGTTCGTGGAGGCGCCGGGAATGGTGCGCTCGGTGCCGGGCCTGCTCTATGCCACGACCTGGGCCGACGGGCACGGGCAGTTCCTGCCGGCGACCTCGCGTGGTGTCGTGACGGCTGCCGCGCTGTGCGCGCTGTTCGGCCTCGTGCCGACGGCCCTGATGATCGCGGGCGCGATCCGCATCGCGCGCAACCGCCGCGCCTACGCGGCCGCAGCGGCGCCGATGCTCTTCGCGACGTTGCTGGTCGCCGCGTTGCTGGCGCAGACCTGGGTGGTGCCGCGCTACTCGGCCGTGAAGGCGAGCTACCTGCTTCCGGCGCTGCTGCCGTTCGCACTCGCGCTCGCAGTGGGCGTCGGCGCTACGCGCGGGATGTTGCGGGGCTTCGTCCGCGCGTTCCTGCTGCTCTTCAGCGCATTCGCAACGAGCGTCACCTGGTACGGGTGGTGGACATGAGGGCGTGGCAGCGCTGCGCGCTCGTTTTGACGCTCATTGCGATCGGCTGCGGCGCGCCCGATCTGCGGACGCCGACCGCGACGGTCGACGCGTACTTTCGCGATCTCGCGCGCGACCCGATTCGCACGCTTCCGCTGCTGACGCCCGGCTTCCACCGACAGCACGGACTCGGCGTCGTGACCGCAGCCGAGGCGCAGCGACTGGCGCATCGCGAGCCGGCGCTCACGCCGGGCGCTGTCGATCCGGCCAGTGTCGATCGCCTGCAACTCGGCTGGCTCGCGGTGCAGTCGCGCGATTCGTTCCGTGCGTTGCGCAATCGATTCACGGTTACGCCTCCAGCGGTCAGGGAGGACGGCGCGAACGCGGTCGTCGTGGTGCACATCCAGGCGGACGGCGCGGCTCCGTTCGATCAGCGCTTCGAACTCTCGCGCTCGGCCGCGGACGGCGCGTGGCGGATCGAATCCGTCGAGCAGCAGGGCGTCGTTCCCGAGAATCTGGCGACCGCGTTCGTCGCGCATCCCAGCGAGGTCACGCGACGCCAGCTCGCGCAGCCGGGCGGCCGTTCGAGTCGCTAGCGGAGGCGAGAGAGCGCCGGGGCAGCCGAGTGCGGCGCCGCAGGCTTGCGACCGACCGCCAGCAGCGACATGCCGACTGACAGCCCGAGCTTCTCTTCGAAGCGCAGCCACGGTGCCAGCAAGTCGTTGACGCGAGCCTGCACGCCCGGCACCGTGCGTCGCCGCAACACCACCGAGTTCAGCCACCAGCCCGGGATGCCCAGCGCGTTCATCGGCGCGGTGGTCTCCACGTCGAAGCCCGCCTTCGCGAGCTTCTCCTCGAGTTCCGCTCGCTCGTAGCGGCGGAAGTGGTGGATCGCCTGGTCGATGCTGCCGTAGAGCGCGCGCAGCATCGGCACCACCAGCACCACATGTCCTCCCGGCTCGAGCAGCGCGAAGATCTGGCGCAGAGCGGCCTCGTCGTCCTCGACATGCTCGAGCACGTTCGCGCTGACGACGGTGTCGAAGCGCTCGCGCTCGACTTCGGGCGCCGGCTCGCCGAGCGTCATCGGATGCACCGCGACGTGCTCGTATTTGCTGAAGGTGCGGCGCAGCACATCGAGATACGCGGTGCGCGTGTCGGTCACGACCAGGCGTCGCGAGCCGAGCATGTGGCGCGAGATCCCGCCGGTTCCCGAACCGATCTCGAGTACCCGACCACTGACGAACGGCTTCATGCGCGACCACAAGTAACCGTTGTAGCGGCGCAGCGAATCGACACGACGCAGCGTCGTGAGGCCCGCGTCGCTCGGCGCCAGCGAGTGGCGCACGATCAGCCACAGCGCCTGCACGCCATCCCTCCAGCCGATCTTCTTGCCTTCCCAGTACTCCCGGCCGTGGTACGAGATCGGCACCTCGTACACGCGACAGCCGAGCTGCGCGATCTTCACGGTCACCTCCGCCTCGAAGCCGAAGCGCTCTGCATGGAGCGGAATACTCTGGAGCAGCTCGGTGCGGAACGCCTTGTAACACGTCTCGAGGTCCGTGAGGTTCAGGTTCGTGAAGACGTTCGAGAACAGCGTCAGGATGCGATTGCCGACCGTGTGCCAGAACAGCAGCACGCGCCGTTTGTTGCCGAGGAAGCGCGAGCCGTAGACCACGTCGGCCTGGCCATCGACGATCGGCGCGATCAGCGTCGGGTAATCAGACGGGTCGTACTCGAGATCCGCGTCTTGAACGAGCGTGATGCGACCGCGCGCCGCCGCGATCGCCGTGCGCAACGCCGCGCTCTTGCCGCGATTCACCTCGTGGAAGAACACGCGCAGCCGCGCGTCGCCGCGCTCGCCGAGTTCGCGCAGAAACTCGCGCGACCCGTCCGTCGAGCCGTCGTCGACGAGCAGGATTTCCTTGTCCACCGGCACGCGCTGCACGCG
>CAYGWM010000141.1:4289-8805 GCA_964353555.1 uncultured Spirochaetales bacterium | reverse complement strand
TTCTTCAGCTCGATCAGGATCTCGTGGTAGGTCTTGGTGCCGACGTTGACCGCCCACTCGGTGCCGCCCTTGGGGACCGGGACGGTGTTGCCGTTCGCGGGAATCTTGCCGACGAACGGGTCCATGCCGCTCGACTTCGGCGGAATGCCTGCGACCAGGTCGCCCGACATGATCACCAGGTAGTAGTCGTGCTTGTGATGGTGCAGGTCCGAATGCTCGCCCGGCGCGAGCTTCATTTCCCAGATCCGCACGTTGTCGTCTTCGAAGAGCACGTGATTCGCGACGTTGCCGATCGGGTCGCCAGCGTGCTCTTCGCGAAACTTTTCCATCCGCTCGCGAAGCGCAGGACTGGGGTCGAGGAATTCGGGCGCGCTGTAGCGCATGGGATTCTCCTTGGGGTCCGGGTAAGCGGCGCAGCGCGCGGAAGAAACCCGCAATGCGCGCGGCTGTCAATCGCCGCCCTGGGTCGGGGCCGCGGATCGCCGCCCACGCGCGGCGACCACACCCAGCGCGATTGCCAGCGCCAGCAACGGAATCACGCTCCACGTTGCGTTCGCGGCGAGCGCGCTCGCCGTTTCCGCGCCCAAGATTCGCGGCGCGAGCGCGAGACCATAGCGGGCGACGAGCGGCACTGGGTGCAGCACGCCGTCGGGTCCCGGCACGTCGACTTCGAGCCCCTGCAACAACGCGACCGCGAGGCCTGCCAGCGCGCCGCCCGCGATCAGACCGGAAGAGAACAGCGTGCCCGGCGACGAGTCGGCTTCCGCCTGCGCCCCGGCGGAGCGCTTCTCGACGACGCGCCGCACCATACCGCCGAGCGCGATCGCCGCCGTCGTCGGAAGCGGAATGTAGACGCCGACCGCGAACGGTAGCGATGGCACGCCGCACAGCTCCATCACGATCGCGATCGCGACGCCGAGCAGCACGAGCCCCCACGGCAGCGCGCCGCCGAGCACGCCGTCGATGATCAAGCGGAAGAGCTGCGCCTTCGGCGCATCGAATTTGGTGACGACCTTCTCGACACGGCCGTCCGGCCCGCGCTGCTCGGGCTCGGTTCCACACACGCCCGGGTCGACGCGGAATGCGATGCGGTCGTCGTCGCCGACGAGATAACGGCCGACCGCGACACCTTCGGTTGGCTCGCGAACCATCAGCACGCGCCACGCTTCGCCACGAAAGAGCGTGCGACCTGACGCAAACGCGAGCACGTCCGGCGGCGCGGCCGCAATGTTCGCCGTGCTCGCGCGAAACGCGGGATGATCGGTCGCGACGTAGGTCGTCGCCGCACGATCGAGCGCGACGAGGATCCAGCCGATCGCGAGCGCGCTGGTCGTCACGCCGACCAGCAGCGCGAGTTGCTGCGCCCGCGGTGACGCACCGACCAGGAAGCCGGTCTTCAGGTCCTGCGAGGTGGTGCCCGCATTCGCGGCAGCCACACAGACGAGTGCCGCCGTCGCGAGCGCCATCTCCTTGTACGAAACGCCGGTGCGCCCGGCCGCTGCGAAGAGCAGACAGGTGGCGAGCAGCGTCGCCACCGTCATCCCCGAGACCGGATTCGACGAAGAGCCGATCTCGCCGGTGATGCGACTCGAAACGGTGACGAAGAAGAAGCCGAACAGAACGACCAACGCGGCCGTCCCGGCGTCGATGCCGAGCGGCGGCGCCAGCGCGATCGCGACACCGAGTGCGAGCGAGCCGCCCACGGCGAGCCGGATCGGCAGATCGCGATCGGTGCGTTCCCGCGTCGCACCCGAAACGCCGACGTTCGCGAGGCCTTCGCGGAACGCCCGCCAGATCGTCGGCAGCGTGCGCACCAGCGTGACGAGTCCACCGGTCGCCACCGCGCCAGCGCCGATATAGAGCAGGAACGCGTTTCGCACCTGGCCCGGCGTCATCGCGTGCACCGGCACGGCACCCGCGCCGATCAGCGGCGAGGTCAGCTCGGGGCCGAAGATGTGAATCGCCGGAATCAACACCAGATACGAGAGCACGCCCCCTGCGAGCATCACCAACGCGATGCGCGTGCCAACCACGTAGCCGACGCCGAGCAGTGCCGGGTTCGTCTCGATCGCGAAACTGCCGCCGGGCAGCACGCGACCGAACGACCAGCTCGCAACGTCGCCCCAGAAGCGACCGAGTCCGCCGAGCAGCGCGAAGCCGGCGCCGCTGCCGAGTCCGGCGAAGACGGTGCGCGCCGAGACGCCCCCGCGCTCGCCGGCCAGCAATACCGCCGCGCACGCAGTGCCTTCCGGATACGGCAACCGATCGCGCTCGCGAACGATCAGCCCGCGCCGCAGTGGGATCATCATCAGCACGCCGAGCACGCCACCGATCAATGCGACGAGCGTCGTGCGCAGCAGATCCAGCTCGAAGCCCATCAGCAAGAGCGACGGCAGCGTGAACGCGACGCCCGCCGCGATCGACTCGCCGGCCGAGCCGGTCGTCTGCACGATGTTGTTCTCGAGCGTGGTCGAACGCCCGAGCCTTCGAAACGCAGTAATCGACAGCACCGCGATCGGAATCGACGCCGAGACCGTGAGTCCGACTTTGAGCCCGAGGTAGACCGACGAGGCCGCGAAACAGATCCCGAGTAGGGAACCCAGCAGCAGGGCGCGCAGCGTCAGCTCGCGCGGAGCGTCGGATGAGGCCATCGCGCCGTCGGTAGTCGAAGCGAGGCCGCCGTGTCAACGCTCGCGTAGAATGCGGTCGCGAGGAGGCCCCCATGACGAGCTTCGATCTGGTCGTAGCGAACGGAACCCTGGTCGACGGCACCGGCGCCGCCGCCCGCCCCGGCGAACTCGGCATCCGCGACGGCCGCATCGCCGCGCTCGGAACGCCCGGCGAACTCGCGCCGCACGCGGCCCGCACGCTCGACGCGCGCGGCGGCGCCATCGCGCCGGGCTTCATCGACATCCACACCCACTACGACGCGCAGGTCTTCTGGGATCGCATGCTCAGCGTCTCGCCGTGGCACGGCGTGACGACGGTGGTGATCGGCAACTGCGGCTTCGGCGTCGCGCCGACGCGACCCGCGCACCGCGACCTGATGCTGCGCACACTCGAAAACGTCGAGGGCATGTCGCTCGCCGCGCTGCACGCAGGACTCGGCCGCGACTGGCCGTTCGAATCCTTCGGCGAGTTTCTGGGCGCGATCGAATCGCGCGGCACGGCGATCCATGTCGCGGCGCTGATCGGCCACACGCCGATCCGCACCTACGTGATGGGCGACGCGGCGACCGAACGCGAGGCGACTGCCGACGAGATCGCATCGATGCGTATGCTGGTCGCGCAAGCGCTGCGCGACGGCGCGATCGGCTTCGCCACGTCGAAGGCGATCACGCACGTCGGCTACGAAGGGCGGCCGGTGCCGAGCCGCGCCGCGGCGCACGCCGAAATCGAAGCGCTCGCCGCGTGCCTCGGCGAAGCGGGGCACGGCGTGCTGCAGTGCACGATCGGCGCGGGCCTCTTCGTCGAAGAACTCGGCGCGATCGCGCGCGCGATCGGCCGCCCGGTGTCCTGGACCGCGCTGCTCGGCGACATGCTCGGGCCCACCGGCCACCGCGGCGTGCTCGAACGCTGCGCGGCGCTGCAGGCCGAGGGAGTACGCGTGTTTCCGCAGGTCTCGCCGCGACCGCTGCTCTTCGAGTTCCAATTCAAGGCGCCCTTCCCGTTCGAGAGCCTGCCCAGCTTCAAGCCAGTGTCGCAGGCCGACTTCGCGGGCAAGAAACGCATCTATGCCGATCCCGCGTTTCGCAAGCAGCTGGGCGAGCAGATGCGGCGCTGGCATCAGGTGTTGATCTCCGTGTGTCCCACCGAACCCGAACTCGACGAGCGCATCGTCGCCGACGTCGCGGCCGAGCGCGGCGTCGATCCGGTCGATCTGGTGCTCGATCTCGCGCTCGCCTCGGATCTCGAAGCGCGCTTCCGCGTCGGCATCTTCAACACCAACGACGCGATCGTCGCGGAGCTGCTCGCGCATCCGGCGAGCATGCTCGGGCTCTCCGATGCCGGCGCCCATGCGTCGCAGCTCTGCGACGCCGGCGCGCCGACGACGCTGCTCGGCAAGTGGGTGCGCGAGAAGCGCGTGCTGACGCTCGAAGCAGCGGTGCGGCGCCTCACCAGCGAACCGGCCGACGTGTTCGGCATCCGCGATCGCGGGCGACTGGCCGTCGGCCTCGCGGCCGACGTCGCGGTCTTCGATCCCGCAACGGTCGACTGCGCACCGGTCCGGCGCGTCTTCGATCTGCCGGCCGGCGCCGACCGACTCGTCGCCGATGCAATCGGTGTGCACGCGGTGCTCGTCGAAGGAACCATCGTGCGCCAGGACGGTCACGACGTGGTCGATCCGGGTGGCGTGCTGCCGGGTCGCGTACTGCGCGGCAGCTGAATCGCGAAGCCAAGGCGGCGCGCGTACCGGGAAGAGCGTCGCGAAGAAGCCGGCCGCCCTGTCGGCCGCCTCCGGATCGTTTGGCAGACCGGGCGTCGCGAAGCTGCGCCCCGATTCGACACCGAGCGT
>CAYGWM010000141.1:0-4189 GCA_964353555.1 uncultured Spirochaetales bacterium | reverse complement strand
GCGCCCGGCCTTCGCTTTGGCGCGCCACTCTTCCTTGATCCGCGCGCCCTTCTTCTCGAGCGCGGGGCGCACCCATTGCTGGAGCCACGGGGCCCACTGGACGAGGCGCGCGAGGAACAGCGTCGAGGCGGGCATCGCGCGCTCGCGCTTGCGGTCCTGCGTGCACGCGAGCACGGCGCCGGCGACGTCCTCCGCCGTGAGGAACGGCTGCGAGAAGACGAGATCGGGCGTGTTGTCGAGGTCGTCGAGAACGAAGGGCGTCGAGATCGGGCCGGGCGACACCGCGCAGAGCGAGACGCCGCGCGCGCGCATCTCCTCATTCACCGCGAAAGTGAAGCCGCGCAGGCCCCACTTCGAAGCGCAGTACGGCGACTCGCCCGGGAGCGGCACATGCCCCGCAATCGACGCGACGTTCACGACGACGCCGCGACTCGCCACGAGGTACTCCATCGCGAAGCGCGTCAGCAGCATCGGCGCCTTCAGGTTGGTGTCGACGATCGCGGCGATGCCGGCGGGGTCGAGCGTCGCGAAGTCGCCGCGCGTGTTCGTGCCGGCGTTGTTGACGAGCACGTCGATGCGGCCGTAGGCCGCGACGGTCTTCGCGATCAGCGCCTCGAGATCGGCGACGCGCGTGACGTCGGTGGCGACGGCGAGACCGTCGATCTGCTTGGCGAGCGCTTCGATCTTGTCCGCCGTGCGCGCCGCGACGACGACGTGCGCTCCGTGCTGCGCGAACAGTCGCGCCGTGGCTTCGCCGACGCCCGACGACGCGCCGGTTACGATGGCGACCTTGCCGGCCAGGGATCCCGTCATGGTGGTTCTCCGAGGCCGCAGCGCGTGGGGCGCACAGCGCGAGTGGGCCGCGACGGAGCATCCCCCGCTCCGCGCGATCGCGCTACCCGCGCGCCGAGCGCGTGGCTCGAAACTTCGAGCCACGCCCCGGGTGTCGACGAACGCCTGCTGCGGAGCACGGTGGCGGCGAGCGGGTCGCCATTGCCGTCGTCGGCGTCGGTAGGGACGAGCCCGGCGGTAGTGAGGACAGAGCCGCCGTGACGCTCTCGGGTGTGCACAGATCAGGCCGATCACGGCGGGCACGGTGGCGCGTAGGCAAGCCCGACTCCGACGCGATCGTCGCGCCTCCATGCCCCGACCGATCGGGTCCGGGCCCGCGGTCGGGTCACTCCTCCGCGGCGGTCAGACCCTCGCGGATCGCGAGTTTGGTGAGGCCGGAGAGGCTGTGGGTGCCGAGCTTCTGCATCAGGTGCTCGCGGTGAGTGCCCACCGTCTTCACACTCACGCAAAGTCGCGTCGCGATGTCGATGGCGGCGTGACCTTCGGCGAGCAGCTGGAGCACCTCGCGCTCGCGCGGCGTGAGCAGCGAGAGCGCCGAGCTCTCGTGCCCCTCGGCCCGGTAGCCCGTCAGCACCACGTCGCCGAGGCGCGGGCTCATGTAGATCTGGCCCGCGAGCACCGCGCGGATCGCCATGACGAGCTCTTCGAGCGCGCACTCCTTCAGCAGATAGCCGTGCGCGCCGCTTCGGAGCGCGGCATCCACGAAGCGCCGGTCCGAGTGCATCGAGAGGTAGAGCACCTTCACCCGGGGCGCCTCGGTGGTGATGCGGCGCGTCGCCTCGAGGCCATTCATCCCGGGCATCGAGACGTCGATCACGACGATGTCGGGCTTCTGTGTCCGCGCGGCCTCGACGGCGCCGAGGCCGTCTTCGACCTCCGCAAGGATCTCTACGTCGGGCTGTGTCTCCAGCAGCGAACGCAGCCCTGCGCGGAAGATCGGGTGGTCGTCGGCAAGGACAAGGCGGATTGCCATGGCGTCTCGCGGGTCAGCCGAGCGGCACGCTGAGGACGGCGCGGGCGCCCTTGCCCGGAGCCGACTCGATCTCGAAGCGGCCCCCGACCTGCGCGCACATCTCGCGGATGGCGAAGAGGCCGAACCCCCCGGTGGTGTCGAAGCGGCGCGCGTACGCGGAGGCGTCGAAGCCTTCGCCGTCGTCGGCGACGACGATCCGGATCCGACCCGCTTCGGTGTGGATTCGCACCTCGGCGCGCGGCGCCCGGGCGTGCCGCACGATGTTCCGGCAGAGCTCGCGGACGGCGCGGTAGAGGAGGATGCGGAGGTCCGCGCCGAGCGACTCCGGCTCCCCGTCCGTTTCGACGCGGAAGCAGACGCTGCTCTCGTTCCCGAGCTGCTCGCACAGGCTCTCGACGGCGGCCGCGAGCCCGAGCTCGTGGAGCACCGGCGAGCTCAGCTCGAAGGTGAGCACGCGCGTCTCGCCGATGGCGCGATCCATCAGCGCGCGGATCTCGCCGGCCCGGCCCGGGACGTCTCCGTGCGCCCCGCTCTCGATGAGCTGTCCGAGCTTGGCCCGCGCGACCGCCAGGATCTGACCGACTTCGTCGTGCAGGCCCGCGGCGATGCGCCGGCGCTCACGCTCCTGCGCCAGCGCGAGCTGCAACGCAAGGCGCCGCAGCTGCTCTCTGCGATGCTCGATCTCGGCGTCCGCTTGCTTCCTCGCCTCGATGTCGATGTCGACGCCGACCACGCGAAGCGGCTTCCCCGCGGCGTCGCGCTCGACGACCCGACCGCGCTGCAGGTTCCAGCGCCACGTTCCAGAATCGGTGAGCAGCCGCAGCTCGCACTCGTAGAGCGGGGCGCGGCCTTCCAGGTGCGCCACCATGCAATCGCCGACGCGGGAGCGGTCCTCGGGATGAATCCGTTGCGTGAGCGCGCGCGCGGGAAACTCGAGCTCGCCTGGCGGGCAGCCGGGCACCGGGATCCCGCGCTGGCTCAGGTGGACCCCGCCGGTCGCGATGTCCCAGTCCCAGCAGCCCTCGGTGTTCGCCATCAGCGCGAGCTCAACCCGCTCCCGATTCGCGCGCAATTCCTTCTGCACCTCGAGGTGCCGCTAGAGATCGGTGACGGATCCGACGAAGCCGCTGATCCTCCCCCGTGTATCCCGCTCGGGCAACGCCTGGGCGAGCACGTGGGCCACGGTCCCGTCTGGGCGCCGGAAGCGGAACTCCTTCTCGAAGCCGCGGGCTTCTTGCGTCGCCTCGCGCCAGCCGTCCAACACGCGCGCGCGGTCGTCGGGATGCAGGGCCCGCGCCCAACCTTCGTCAAGGGCCTCCGCCGGAGCCAGCCCGGTGATCTCGCACCAGCGCGCATTCACCGCGAGACATCTTCCGTCCGTATCCGTGCGGAAGAGCCCGACCGGCAACACGCTCGGAAGCGGTTCCCCTCGCGCCTCGGCGCTCACGCGACGTTCCAACAAGGAAGGTACATTCGTCTCCTGGGGCCGAGGGGGGAGCGACGTGGCCTGTACGGATCGAATCCCCGCAAGCCGGAAACCCATAGGGCACCACCAGCGGAGCGATTGCAAGCCAATTCAGCACTCATGCCCAGTGCCGCCGATCCACGCGCGCATCAATAGAGCCGAAACGTCCTCGCGACGGCCCTTCAGCCGGGAGATTCCGTCCCGGCTCCCCACCAGGAGCCGCCCGCGGCCACCGCGCGCAGCGAGAGCCCGATCACCCGGACCCTGGGCAGCGCGGCGAGCACGCGGCGCGTGGCCTCGATGCCGCCCTCGCGTCGCTGCGCGTTGAGGCCACGCGCGTCTTGCCATCGACCGAGCTCGATCGATCCGCGTCAAGTCACCTCGACCAACGTGTCGCCGCGCTCGAGCGCTTCGAGGAGCGTCGGGAGTACGGCCTCGAACCAGCGAATCGTTTCCCGCCGGGTTGCGTTCCCGCGCCTCACCCAGACTACGCACGGACCTCGAACGGCAAGCGTCCGACGCAGCGCGAAGTCCGCATCCTTGGTGACGATCACTGCGCCGGTCCGGATCGCCTCATCCCAGATCGCCCGGTCATCTGCCGCTTCGAGGTCGCAATCGATCACATGCTGCGCACGGTGGCCCTTCGCAGCGAGCCACGGAACCAATGCGGGCGGCAGCTGGGCATCGACCAGGAATCGCATCACGCCACGTGGAGAACTGCGTGGTCAGCCTGTGCGGCGGCGAATTCGAGCGCAGCGGCGATGTCCTCGGCTTCGAGATAGGGATAGTCAGCGAGGATCTCGTCGTGACTCACGCCCGCCGCGAGCAGATCCAGGATGTCCTTCACGCGGATCCGGAGACCCCGAATGCAGGGACGCCCCCCGCACTGCTCGGGACGG
>CAYGWM010000140.1:3199-8858 GCA_964353555.1 uncultured Spirochaetales bacterium | reverse complement strand
TAGGTGTGGAAGATCAAGCTGGGCACGAGGCCAGGCTGGGCTTTCGCGACTTCTTGCAGCGCGGCCAGTCGCCCTTCGCCGGCCAGCGCTGCGAACCCCGACGCGCCGCCCGAATGCGCAAGCTCGTCGAGCGCCGCAACGCCCGCTGCAACGACGGCCCGCAGTCCAGGATCGCGCTCCGCCAGCTCGTCGATGCGCGCGCCAATCCCGACTTCGCCCGCGCCCGGCATCCGCCCGTCGCTGCTCGGCGGGATCAGCAGATCGAGCACACAGGCGAGTGTGCGGACTTCGTCGCCCGAGAGTCCCGTCGCCGCGTTCGTTTCGCTCATGGATCGTTTTGCTCCTGGCTCGCTCAATCGAACAGATTCGCGAGTCTCTTCTTCATCGTGTCGGCGATGTACAGCGCCAGCGCCTGGATCGTGCAGGTGGGATTCACCGCGCCGGCCGTCACGAAGATGCTGCCGTCGATGACGAACAAGTTGCGAACGTCGTGAGAGCGCCCCCACTCGTTCACCACGGAGCGCTGCGGATCCGTCCCCATTCGCGCCGTTCCCATCAGGTGCCAGCCCGCGACGCGCAGTGGCGACTCGACGCGCGTCCATTCCGCGCCGGCGGCTTCGAGCACTTCCACGCCGCGCGCAACACCGTGCTCGAGCATCTGCCGCGAGTTCTCGGAGAGCCGGTACTGGACGTTCGGCGCCGGGATGCCGTTCGAGTCGGTGAGCGTGGGATCGAGCGTCACGCAGTTGTGCGGCTCCGGCAGGTCTTCGCAGATCGCCAGCACGCCACCGGTACGGGCCCAGACGCCGGCGTACGCGGCGTGGTGTCCTTCGCCCCACGGCAAGCGGCCCGCCATCATGCCCCAGAGCGCCGTCGAGACGGGGCCCATGCCGCGCATCATCTCGAACGAGTAGCCGCGCACGAAGCCGCGCGCGCGATCGGTTTCGTAGAACTCATGGCTCATCACGCCGCAGCCGGTCGGTCCCTTGTAGCCGTCCACGCGCTCCGGGAAGCCGCCGATTACCATCCCGTACGGGTGGAACATCAGGTTCTTGCCGACCAGCCCGCTGCGATTCGCGAGCCCGTCGGGAAACAGCTTCGAGCACGAGTTGAGCAGCAGTCGCGGCGTCCCGATGCCGTTGCACGCGACCACGACGATCTCGGCGCGCTGTCGGTGCTCGTTGCCGTCGGCGTCGTAGTAGATGACACCGTCGGCCATTCCGTCCGCGGAGACGGTGATCTCGCGCACCCGACACCGCGTCGCGATCCGCACGCCGCGACGCTGCGCCGCGGGCCAGTACGTGACGTCGGTGCTGCCCTTCGCGCCTTGCGCGCAACCGGTGATGCAGGGCCCGAGGTTGATGCACGGCGCGCGACCTTCGTACTCGCGCGTCGCGATCGCGCTGTCCGAAGGCCACCAGTGCCAGCCGAGCGCGTTGAAGCCGCCCGCAATCCGCTCGCCGAGCTTGCCGAGCGGAACCGGCGGCAGTGGCACGGCTTTCGGCGGATACGCCGGATCGCCGGCGAGCCCGGCGACGCCCATCATGCGGTCGTTCTCCGCGTAGTACGGCGCGAGCTGCGCGTAATCCACCGGCCAGTCGTCGGCGACGCCATCGAGCGTACGCACGCGGAAGTCCGACGGATGGAAGCGCGGAAAGTGGCCGGCGTAGAGAATCGTCGAGCCGCCGACCGCGTTGAACATCGACGCGGCGATCGGCGACTCGGAATCGTTGACCGGATAGTCCTCCGGCCGGCCCCGCGTGTTGGGACTGAGCGCGAAGTCGCCGAGCCCGCGCATCTCCCAGTCGAGTCCCGCGGTCGGGTACTGCGCGGGATCCATCCAGTCGCCCTGTTCGAGACACAGGATGTTCATCTTCGTCTCGGCAAGGCTCCACGCAAACGCAGCGCCCGCCGCTCCGGCGCCGATGATCAGGACGTCCACGGATTCTTCGGCCACGGTTCCTCCTCGCGCGGGGTGCATGTTTGCGAAGTGCGGGGCATTTCGCGATCGCGCTCGGTTAGCATTCGCAGCGTGTTCGCCCAGCGCGCTGCTTGGGACCTCCGCCCGACCGACTTTGCTCGCCACGTGGCTGCGCGGCGCGCGGCCGGGCTACCGATTCTCGATCTCTCCGAATCGAACCCCACGCGCTGCGATCTCGCGCCCACTGCGGCAGTTGCGGATGCGCTCGCCGAACTCGCGCGCGATCCAGCCATCACGCACTACGAGCCCGACCCGCGCGGCGACCTGGCTGCGCGCGTGGCAATCGCCGCCTACCACGCGCGTCGCGGTGCGCGCGTGCTGCCCGAGCACGTCGTGCTCACGGCAGGGACCAGCGAAGGCTACGCGCATCTGTTCCGGCTGCTCGGCGATCCCGGTGACGTCGTGCACGTGCCGGTGCCCGGCTATCCGCTCTTCGAACACCTCGCGGCGCTCGAGGGCCTGCGCGTCGAACGCTACCCGCTGCTCGCGCCGCGCCACGGTGCGCGATGGCGCATCGATCTCGACGCGTTCGCCGCAACGCTCGGCCCGCGCAGTCGTGCAGTGTTGGTGATCGACCCGCACAACCCGACCGGTTCGTTCGTCGATCCCGAAGACTGGGCGTCGCTGCGCAGCATCGCGCGCGAACGCGGGCTCGCGATCGTCTCCGACGAAGTGTTTGCAGACTACGGCGAGGGCGGCGCAAGCGTTCCCGGCGCGCTCGCGGGTGCAGACGACGGGCCGCTTCACTTCGTGCTGTCGGGAGCGTCGAAGGTGCTGGCGCTGCCACAGCTGAAAGTCGCGTGGATCGTCGTCGCCGGACCCGCCGCGGCGCGCGACGAAGCGCTCGCCCGGCTCGAGTTCATCGCCGACGCGTTCCTCTCGGTGTCGCCAATCCTCGCGCGCGTGCTGCCACTGCTGTTCGCAGAGCGCGAGTCGATCCAGCACGCCGTGCGTGCTCGCGTCGCGGCGAACCGGGCGCGACTCGCGGAGCTTTTTGCGGGCAGCGGCGCCGCACCGCTTCCGTTCGAAGCCGGCTGGTCAGCGATCGTGCGCGTCGCGGGTCCAGGCGACGAAGAAGCGCTCGCGGCGTCGGTGCTCGATCGCGGAGTCCTCGTGCAGCCCGGCTACGTCTTCGATCTCGATGGACGCGACGCCGACGGCGCGCGCTGCGCTCACCTCGTCGTGTCTCTTCTTGTCGAGCCGGAGGTCTTCGCGCGCGGCGTCGCGTTGCTGCGCTCTCGGCTCGCGGAGCCGCGCAGCGCGGACTCCTGTTGAGCCGACAGCGCGCGCCACGCGCCGGGCGCGAGACCGAGATCCTCGAGTCGCAGTGCGCCGATCGCGACGCGCACCAGGCGCAGCGTCGGATGTCCCACCGCCGCCGTCATCCGGCGCACCTGGCGATTACGCCCTTCGGTGATCGTCAACTCGATCCACGCGGTCGGCACCGCCTTGCGAAAGCGCACCGGCACCGCGCGCGCGGGCAACGACGGCTCGCCGCGCAGCCGCTTCGCATGCGCCGGCCTCGTGCGGCGACCCTGCACCACGACGCCGCGCGCGAGCGCCGCCAGCGCTTCGGCATCCGGCACGCGCTCGACCTGCACCCAGTAGCTGCGCGGATGGGCAAAGCTCGGATCGGTGAGCGCGTGCGCGAGCGGGCCGTCGTCGCTCAGCAGCAAGAGCCCTTCGCTATCGGCGTCGAGGCGGCCGATCGGGTAGACGTCGCACACCGGCACGAAGTCGCGCAGCGAAGGGTGACCCGCTTCGGGCGTGAAACGCGAGACGACGCCATACGGTTTCCACAACGCGAGCACCGTCACGATCGCGTCTCGACGCTGCGCAGCCGCGCCGCGACCGCCGCGAGATCGGCGGCGAGCGGCGCTTCGATCCGCAGCCCGGTATTTGTGCGCGGATGGCGCACCTCGATCGACCCGTAGTGCAAGAACGGGCGATCGAGGAAGTAGCGCTCGAAGAGATGGCGGTTCGACGCCGCGTGCCCGTAGCGGTCGTCGCCGAGCACCGCCTCGCCGATCGAAGCGAGGTGGCGGCGGATCTGGTGCGTGCGACCCGTCTCGAGCGTTACCTCGAGCAGCGCATGGCCCGCGAGCACTTCGACGCGGCGATAGCGAGTCGCTGCGTCGAGCGTGCGCCCGCCTTCGCGCAGCGGTGTCGCGATGCGACTGCTTTCGCGCGCGACGCCGCGCACGAGCGCGAAGTAGCGCTTCGCGGTGCGCGCATCGGTGAGCGCGCTCTGCCAGCCGGCGGCGAACGCCGCGCGCTTTGCAAACAGGCAGACGCCACTCGTGTCGGCGTCGAGTTGGTGCAGCGCCACCGCCTGCTCGGCTCCCGCGCGGGCACGCACCCGCTTCAGCAACGAACCTTCCCGCTCGGGATGCGGGACGGTCGCGAGGAACGGCGGCTTGTCTACCGCGAGGATCTCGTCGTCTTCGAAGAGCACCACGACCGCCGGAATCTCGCCGCGGCGCAGCAGCGCGACGCATTCGACCTCGCCGGTCTGCGGCATCAGATCGAACGGGACGACGCGCTCGGCAGTCCAGCCGAGCTGCGCGAGGTGTGCGAGATCGCGTGCCAGCGTCGCAGGCTCGCACGAGACGTAGACGATCGGACCGGTGCAGAGCGCAGCGAGTGACTCGCGCACGCGCGGTGCAACACCGCGACGCGGCGGGTTCACGACGGCAGCAGCGAAGTGCGCGCCGATCGCGGCGAGTCGCGGCACTTCGTCCTCCGCGGGCGCCGTGTGCACGTCGACGCGCGCGGCAAGTTGCTGTTCGCGTGCCGCTCGTGTTGCCGCTTGCGCGGCCGGTGCGAACGATTCCACCAACGTGACACTTGCACCCGCGGCCGCGAGCGAGAGACCCAGCGCGCCGCTGCCGGCATACACGTCGAGCACACGCGAGCGATCGAGATTTCCGAGCGCTCGCTGCACTTCGGCGTGGATCGCCGCAGCCTGCGCGCGGTGCGCCTGCGCAAATCCGCCCGGCGCAGCGAACGACCAAGGCGCGCCGGGTCGCACGATGTCGCGATGCAGCGGCGCGCCGCGCAAGCCGCGCGGCGGCGCGCCGAGCATCTGCGGCGAGCGACCGTCGTGCAGCGACAACGCGATCGCGCGCAGCAGCGGGATCTCGGTTTGCAGCGCTTCGCACGCGGCATCGAGCGCGCGCTGCGACGGCGACGGCGCGCGCAACACCAATGTCAGCAGCACGCCGCTGCCGTGCTCATCGCGCACCTCGCGCAGATCGACCGCGCGCAGCCGGCCCGAGCCTTCGCCTTCCGCGCGCAGCACGGGCTCAGTGCCGGGGGGCGGCGCCGTGAGCAAACGCCGCAACGCCGCAACGCTCGCGGCGATCGCCGGCTCGAGCACGCGACACCCGGGGAGATCGAGCACCTCGTGCGTGCCGCGCGCGAAGAGCCCGATGCGCGGCCCGGGCGCAACCGCTAGCTTCGCGCGCGTGCGGTAGCCGACGACGGGATCGGCGGCGCGTACGGGTTCTGGTCGCAGCGCAGCGAGCGCGGCGAACGGTGCGAATACGCGCCTGACGCGCTCTGCCTTCGCCGCCAGTTGCGCGGCGAGCGGGTGATCGATCAGCGCACAGCCGGGGCATAGCGTCGCATGCGAGCAATGGACGATCTCGGGGGCGGTCACGGCGCCCAGCTTACCTG
>CAYGWM010000140.1:0-3099 GCA_964353555.1 uncultured Spirochaetales bacterium | reverse complement strand
GCATCCCGCTCCGCCGATCAACGTTCCGACCGATGGACCGACCGGCGCGGGCGACCACTTCCTCCAGCTGACGGCCATCGGCGGCAGCGGCGCGGGGAGTCGGCTCGCGGTCATCAATGACACCCAGTGGGCGGGGAACTACCTGGCGGCCGGCGTCACGGGGATCGAGATGGACGTCGAGAACCTGGGCGACTCGACCCTCGCGCTGCGCGTGCTCTTCCAAGACCCGCCCGCGCTCGGCGGAACGCCGGACAACGCCGCCGTTTCGACCGCCCCGATCGCGCTGCCCGCCCACAGCGGTTGGACCCATGTGGTCTTCCCGATCGAAGCGGGCGACCTCACCGCGACGCTCGGAAGCGTCGATGCGGCACTCGCGAACGCGACCGAGCTGCGGATCTTCCACAGCACGACGCCAAACTTCCCCCCCTTGTTGCCGATCGTGGCGCAGCTCGGTGTCGACAACGTCCGCGCGGTGCCCGAGCCCGGCGCCGCGATGGGGATCGCGTTGGCGATCGGCGCACTCGCAGTCACGCGGCTTCGCGCTAGCCCGCCTGGCTGAGTTCGCGCACCAGCGTCGCTTCGAGCAGCGCGAGTTCGTCGCGCGGCAGCAACGGCTCGCCGCCTTCCAGCATCCTTGTCGACGCCAGGCCCGACAATACCGCGACCGTGTAGTGCTGCAGGCGCAGCTGCCGCTTGCGCGGCACCGCGACGTCGCCGAAGAAGCGCCGCCAGACGCGCTCCCACGCACGCGACATCTGGATCTGCCAGCGCGCGCCGCCCTGCGCGGGCAGATCCTCGCGGCGCAGATGGTCGAGCAGGATCTCGAAGGTCGAGGCGTATTCGCGACTGGTGAAGTGCTGCCAGGCGCGTTCGACGAAGAGCGCGACGCGCCGTTCGAGCGAGAGCCGCTCGACCGGAACATCTTCGAGTCGTGCGGCGAAGCGCCCGAACGAGTCTTCGAGCACTGCGACCAGGATGCCGTCCTTGTCGCCGAAGTGGTGTTGCACCGCCCCCCATGTGACGCCGGCACGACGCGTTATCTCGACCGCGGTGGTCCGGTGAAAGCCGACCTCGGCGATCGAGTCGACGACCGCGGTGAGGATCTTCGCGCGCGTCTCGGCCGTGCGTTCCGCGTGCGAGCGACGCGCGCGCGGGGGTGCACGGCGTACGCCCCGCGCCTCAGCCACTCGCTGCGGCCTTCTCTCGCTCGCCACGCAACTGGCGGACGATCTGACTCGACACCGCGGCGACCGGCCAACCCGCGTAGTGCGCGACGTGCACGATCAGCTCGTCGATCTCGGCGTCGGTGAGCTGCTTCTGCTTCATCGCCGCGCCGAAGTGCAGCTTCAGCGTCTGCTCGTTGCCGAATTGCATCAGCACGGTGAGCGTGACGAGCCGGCGATCGCGGATCGACAGACCCGGACGCGACCACACATTCGCGAACAGGTGGTCGATCGTCGTGTCGAGGAACGGGTCGTTCGGAATCACCGGCGGCCGAAAGCCCATCACCTTGTCGAAGCACTCGAGGCCCTTCTCGCGTTTGTCGTCAGCCATCACCTCTTCTCCTTGCTGTCGCGCTTTCGCACGGGAGCGAACTCGAAATGCGCTGCGGTCGAGATCCGCGTGATCTTGGTGATCGGTGCCTCCTCGGCCGGTACTGCGTCGTCGTCGATCGTCACTTCCCAGTGGCAGACCGGCTTGCGGTCCTTCGGATCGCGCGGCGGGCGGTGCACCGGGCGGCACTTCGCCTTCGGGTTCACCGCCTGCATCGTCGCATCGAAGGTCGGGTCTTCGATGTGGTGACACATCGAGACGACGCGCGCCTCGCCCCACGGCTCGACGTCCGCTAGCGCGCCGCAGTAGTCGAGCCAGAAGTAGCCCTTCTGGGCGTTCACCACCTCGTACTTCACGTCCATGTACTGGTGCGGAAAACCGGGATCCATCTGCAGCGACTTGAAGATCGCGGCGACGTCGTTGCCCTCGACCTTCATCGCCTTGCGAATGCGCTGGGTGTAGACAGGGCTCGCGCCGCGCCACTCCTCGATCGCGAGTTCCTCCATCGCCTGCGCGCCGAAGCGCTGCATGATGGCGGGCATGATCGCGCGATCGAGCAGGTGCGCGACCATCATGAATTCGCGGCACAGCGTGACGAGCGCTTCCTTCGAGAGATCCTCGAGCTGGAACTCCGGACGGAACGGCCCGCTGTAATCGTCCATCTCATCCGGTTCGGCCATGATTTCTCCTAGCGACGGTTCTCGTCTTCGAGTCCATAGATGCGCGCCATGATCTGCGAGGCCATCGCGGTGCCGGGCAGCGCGATGCCGCATTCACGCGCCAGGGCCAGCGTCGCGGCGAGGTCCTTCTCGGCGATCTCGACGAAGCCGCGCATCAGCGCCTGGAAGCCGTCGCTTTCGCGCGTCGCGGCTGGCGCCTTGTGGAGCGCGATGAAGGCGCGCATCGGCTCGGTGAAGTTGCCGTTCGATCCGGTGACTTCCTCGAGTTTATCCTGCGGAAGCCCGGCGGCACGCGCGAGCAGCATCGCTTCGTAGGCCGCCGTCCACGCGAGGTACGTCATCAGGTTGTTGCAGAGCTTCATCTTGCAGCCGCTTCCGAGCGGACCCGTGTGCACCACCTTCTTCGCGAAGCAATCGAAGTACGCGCGCGCGCGTTCGAGATGCGCGGCGTCGCCGCCGACCATTACCGTGAGCGTTCCCGCGCTGGCGCCGGCGGCGCCCCCCGTGATGCACGCATCGACGACGCCGACACCGCGCTCGGCCGCAGCCGCTGCGACCTCGATCACCGTCGCCGGCTGTACCGTCGAGTGGATCGCGACGATCGCGCCCTTCGCGGCGCCCGCGAGCACCCCCGCATCACCCAGCATTGCGGCGCGCACGTCGGCGTCATCGCGCACGCAGAGGCCGATCACATCACTCGCCGCCGCGACCTCGCGCGGCGAAGCTGCACCACGCGCACCGTCGACCTGTGCTTCGCGTCCCGCCACGACGTCGTAGACGGTGGTCGTGAGTCCCGCGGCGACGAGACGCTTCGCCATCGGCAGCCCGATGTTCCCAAGCCCGATGAAGCCGGCTTTGATTGCCA
>CAYGWM010000139.1:5608-8955 GCA_964353555.1 uncultured Spirochaetales bacterium | reverse complement strand
TCGTTGTTGGCGTAGGCGTTGCGATCGAACGCGACCTGCTGATCGAGGTAGCCGAGCCGAACGCGCACACGCCCGCCGGCAAAATCCCTTTCGTACCAGAGCTGGTCCAGGTAGATCGGCTCATCGAAGTCGGCGTCGTCGATCGGCTCGCCCAGCGCAGCGGCGTCGTCGTTCACGTTCCGGTTGTAGTTGGCTTTGACCTGGGCCAGCACGCGGCCGCCAAACTCGACACCAAGGCGCGCCAGGTCGGCGCGCAGGAAGAAGTCCGCACTGCCACTCTGCGCGATGTCGCCATCGCCACCGGCGCCGAGCAGCAGGCCCGTTGTGTTGTTCCAGAACAGGTCGAGTGCGATGCCGCGCGCCTCGAGTCCGGTGCGAAGGCCCGCGGGGTCGCCGAGCAGCCACGGGCTCTCGGTCAGGTGGCGGCCGAGTGCGCCGGCCCCGCGCGCTCGCTCCTCGCCGCGCGCGGCCGGCGCAGAGACGACCAGACAGACCCCGAACCATGCCGCAGCGAGCGCAGCGGCGCGTCGTCGGATGGAGCCACTGCTACCAGGCATGCGCGAGACGAGTAGCGCGTGCATCACGCCGAAGTGCCTGCCCCCCCCGACCTCCGAGGCCGCAACGCAGTCGCAAGACCGGGGAAACCTCGTAACCGCAGGACGTTCGCGCTCGGGGCGTCGAGACGTGGCATGTCGGCCCCTTCCCGATGAGCGACCGTGCTCGGCGCAGACTAGATTCGGGATGGGCGCAGTGCCGGAGGCGACGTTGATATTCCGCCAGCTCTTCGATCCGGAGACGTCGACCTACAGCTACCTGTTGGCCGACGCGCGGACGCGCGAGGCCGTGCTGATCGATCCCGTGCGCGAGCACCTGGAGCGCGACACCACGCAGCTCCGCGAACTCGAGCTGCGCCTCGTCTACACGCTCGAAACCCACGTCCATGCCGATCACGTGACGGCGTCGGGCCTGCTGCGCGAGCGGCTGAGGTCGAGGATCGTCGTCGGCGCCCAGACGGGCGTGCAGAACGCCGACCTCGCGCTCGCGGGCGACACGGGCGTCCGCCTGGGCGATCACTGGATCGAGGCGCGCGAGACGCCGGGCCACACGAGCGGCTGCGTGACGTGGGTCTGCGCGCAAGCCGGTCTGGCGTTCACCGGCGACGCGCTGCTGATCCGAGGCTGCGGCCGCACGGACTTCCAACAGGGCGACGCCCGGCGTCTCTTCCGCTCGGTGCGCGAGCGCATCTTCACGCTGCCCGACGAGACGAGGCTCCATCCGGCACACGACTACCAGGGGCGCATGGTCACGACGGTGGCCGAGGAGAAGCGCTTCAACCCGCGCCTCGGCATCGGGCGGACCGAGGAGCAGTTCCTCGAGATCATGGGTGCGCTGAAGCTCGCCTACCCGAGGCACATGGACGAGGCCGTGCCCGCGAACCTGCGTTCGGGTCTCGCGCCCGCGTCCGCGCGCGAGCCCGGCCCGACCGTGGCCGCGCTCGTCGCGCAGGCCGGACGCCAGGATGTGGAGCTCGACTTCGGGCTCGGGATCTAGTCCGCGCTCAGCCGTCGCCGGTGCCGAGGCGCAGCGCGGGGAGCCCGAGCGGCCGTTGCAAGCGCTCGTACAGCACGCCGAAGAGGGTCGTGCCGCACAGCACGCCGGCCAGCGCCCCCAGCGCGTAGAGCTTCCCTTCGCCGATGTTGACGAGGATCGGCCCGGGACACATCCCGGTGATCGCCCACCCCGCGCCGAAGAGCACACCGCCGAGCACGTTGCCGGGGTGCCGCGGCTTCGGCTTCACGGCGAGCGGCTCGCCGAAGGCCGTACGCCCCCAGCGCTTCAGCAGCCAGAGACCGGGCGCCGTCACCGCGACCGCCGTGCCGATGATCCCGTAGAGCTGGAACTTCTCGAACAGGAACATGCCCTGCACGTAGTCGTAGTCCGCCGCACCGCTGCGGCTCAGCACGAAGCCGAAGGCGGTACCCAACAGGAGATACAGCAGGACCATCACGCGACCACGCGGTACACGAGGTTCGCCACCACGATGCCCGCCCCGAGAAAGGAGAGCGTCGAGACGAGGCTCGCGCCCTCGAGGTTCGAGACGCCGAAGATCCCGTGGCCGCTGGTGCAGCCGCCCGCCATGCGCGTGCCGGCGCCGATCAGCACGCCACCGGCGAACATCCACAGCAGCTTGCCCACGTGTCCGATGCTGAACGTGGCGTCGAAGCGCCCGAGGTCCCAGATCGGCGCCCAGCCCCCTCCCGCGACCGCGGAAATGACACCGCCGAGGACGAGGCCACCGAGGAATGGGAGCCGGAAACCGTGCGACTTCGTGATCTCGTCGCGCCGGAGGTACGGCGTGTTCACGACGAGCGAGCACACGTTCTCGAAGCCGGTGGAAATGCCGAGGCGCTGGTTCGTCAGCCACAGCAGCAGTAGCGTGATGACGCCGATCAGTGCACCTGCGAGTGCCCAGTGAAGCGGGGTGAGATGATGGAGAATGAGCACGTGTGCTCCCTCGCGGTAGGGGACGTCGCGCAGTATACGCGTGCGCCGTCGGCGCAGGCGTCGGCCGCGAGACCGCGATGACGCTCTGGCTGGCGCTCGTCGGTGGCCTCGCGGTCGGCATCTCGCTCGGCCTGATCGGCGGCGGCGGCGCGATCCTCACGGTGCCGCTGCTGCTCGCCCTCGGCGCGGAGCCGAAGCCGGCGATCGCCGTGTCGCTGTTGGTCGTGGCCATCACCGCCGGAGCCGCTGCGGTCGGCCATGCGCGCGCGGGCCGCGTCGCCTGGCAGACGGCGCTCCTGTTCGGGCCGACCACGATGCTCGGCGGCTATCTGGGTGGGCGCGCCGCGGACCTCGTGCCCGGGGACGCGCTCGTGTTGGGCCTCGCGCTGCTGATGTTCGGGGCCGCGATCGCGATGTGGCGGCGGCGCGCCGAGGCCGCGCCCGCCGCGGAGGCGCCGAACGTCCGGCGCCTCGTTGCCATCGCGCTTCTCGGGGCCCTGCTCGGTGCCGCGACGGGGCTCGTGGGCGCCGGGGGCGGATTCCTCTTCGTTCCCGTCTTCACGCTCGTGCTCGGGCTCCCGATGCTGCGCGCCGTGGGTACGTCCCTCGTCGTGATCGCGCTGAACGCGAGCGCGGCCCTCGTCGGGCATCTCGGCCACGTCTCGCTCGACTGGAGCCTGGCGGCGCCTGTGGTCGCGGGCGCGCTCGTAGGCGCGCTCCTCGGTACGCGCCTCTCCGCGGGAGCGAACGAACGCGTGCTGCGCCGCGTATTCGCGGTGTTCCTGCTCGGCATCGCCGCGTGGCTGGTCGCGCGGAGCCCGCTCGCCTTCGGCTGACGGCGC
>CAYGWM010000139.1:0-5508 GCA_964353555.1 uncultured Spirochaetales bacterium | reverse complement strand
TCGATCTGGACCGCCGGCATGCCGGCGCGCGGGATCTACGGCGCGATCCGATTCGGCTTTCACGGGACCGGGCGGATCGCCGCGCTGGGCGGCCGACTCGCGGGTGACGAGCCGGCACCCGACTCCTGGCTCGACGTGCAGAGCGCACTCAACGGGGCCTTCGGGCATCTCTTCGCCGAGTCGGGCAACGCGTTCGCGCTGCCCATGTCTCTCCACGAACCCGAGCCAGCGCAGCGCCGAGAGCGGCTGATCGTCTTCCTGCACGGTCTGTGCATGAGTGAGCGGGCCTGGCAGAAGCCGGCCCACGCGCACTTCGCCGAGTGGGCGCGCACGCATCTCGCAGCGCGCGTCGCCTACCTCCGTTACAACACGGGACTGCGTATCTCGGCGAACGGGGTGCGCCTCGCCGAGCTGCTCGAGCGCGAGGCGCCCGAGCGGGAGCTGATCCTCGTCGGGCACAGCATGGGCGGATTGCTGGCGCTCGGCGCCGTGCACCAGGCGCTGGAACGTGGCCTCGACTGGCCGCATCGCGTGACCCGGCTGGCCTGCCTCGGCACTCCGCACGAGGGCGCCAGTCTCGAGCGTCTGGGCAACCACGCCAATCGGGCGCTCCGGGTGTCGCCGTGGACGCGACCCTTCATGCGTCTCGGCAACCTGCGCTCCGACGGCATCCGCGACCTCCGTTTCGGCCACGCGATCGAGCAGGATTGGCGCGACCGGCCGGCTGATGACCCGCGCCGCGCGCACAGCAGCGTGCGACTGGCTCGCCACATCGACCATCTCTTCCTGGCCGCCGCGCGCAGCACGGAGGGCGAAGTCGATCGACTCGGCGACTGGATCGTATCCGTCCCGAGCGCACTGGCGAGGAGTCTGCATCCGGAGGGCGCCGCCCGCCGCGAGCTGATCCGCGGCCTCGACCACCTCGGCCTGCTCGCGGACGAGCGCGTCTATCGCTCGTTGCGGACCTGGCTCGGCGACCGGAGCTGATCGCCGCGCACACCGAGTGCCCTCTCTTCAGGCGCTCGATCGCCGGTCCCGCCGTCGATGCCGGCGATCGGCGCCGCTACATCTCGAACTCGATGACGCCGGTCGCTTGCTGCTCCATCCGCTCGAGCACCGACGCGTCCTCGAACACCGGGATGTTCTCCGCCGCGAAGAGCGCACGCGTGCGCTCGGTGACGGCGCCCACGCGCACCAGCGCCGGCATCATCAAGTCCTTGAACGAGTGCACCTGCCCGGGCGGCCGCTCGACCTTGATTCCCGCTTGCTGCGCCTCGATCAAGCTCGCGACGAAATCCACCGGATCGATACCCGACTCGGTGAGCACCTTCACGAAGCCCGGATCGCGGCGCCGCTTGCCGCGGCCGTCGACGCCGCCCTGGTTGTCCACCATCGCCTTGATCGCCTCGAACGCGAACTGCGCGACGTCCTCGCGCTCGTCCGGATGCATCTCGCGGATCGCCTCACCGACGTAGACGCTGCCGAAGGCCACGTGGCGCGCCTCGTCGCGCAGTACGTTCTCCGTCAGCTGGCGCAGCAGCTCGCAGGTGGTCTGCTTGCGCATGTTGTGGAACGCGGCGAGCGCGAGCCCCTCGACCACCATGTTCATGCCGATCGCGATCTTCACCCAGTGGTCGGCCGTGAGCGTCGCGTCGATCAGGTCCTTCAAGCCGGGCGACATCGGGTAGACGATCGCGAGCTTGTCGATGTAGCGCTGGTACGCCTCGACGTGTCGCGCCTCGTCCATCGTCTGCGTCGCGGCGAAGAGCTTCGCCTCGTAGTCGGGCACCGCGTGCGTCAGCGCCGCGGCCGTCATCAGCGCGCCCTGCTCGCCGTGCAGGAACTGCGAGAGCAGGTGCGCGGCGACGTGTGCGGTGAAGGTCTCGCGCTGCGACTTCGACAGCTTCTGCAGCACCGGAAGCGCCTGGAATCCGAACTGCGCCTCATCGACGATCGGCTTGCTCGGATCGATCGCGATGTCCCAGCGCAGATCGCGCTCGGCGTTCCACTGCTGCTCCTTCGCCTTCGCGTAGAGGTTCCGGAGCTTCTCGACGCCGATCGCGTACTCGAAGTTCCAGCAGATCTCCATCGGCGCGGTGAGAACATCCGTGGTGGGCGTGGGCTGGCGATGCGTGAGAATGGTCATGATGATTGACTCCCGACCGAACGGTCGAGCGGCACGCTATCACGGATCGCGAGGCGCACGAACTCTGCCGCTGGTTTCGCGAGCCTCCGCATCCCTTTAGAGTCCGGCCACCGGCGCGTCCGGTCCGCTTCTACCCTCAGCTCCGGAGTCGCATCGTGGGACACATCCTGCAGAATCTCCCCGTCGGTCAGAGGGTGGGGATCGCCTTCTCGGGCGGCCTCGACACCAGCGCGGCCCTCCACTGGATGCGCGAGGGCGGCGCCGTTCCGTACGCGTACACCGCAAACCTGGGCCAGCCCGACGAGCCCGACTACGACGACATCCCGCGCCGCGCGTTGCAATACGGTGCCGAGAAGGCGCGCCTCATCGATTGCCGCGCGCCGCTGGTCGCCGAAGGCCTCGCGGCGCTGCAGGCGAGCGCGTTCCACATCTCGACGGCCGGCGTCACGTACTTCAACACCACGCCGCTCGGCCGCGCCGTCACTGGGACACTTCTCGTCGTCGCGATGAAGGAGGACGACGTCCACATCTGGGGTGACGGCAGCACCTTCAAGGGCAACGACATCGAGCGCTTCTACCGCTACGGGCTGCTCGCGAACCCGAATCTGCAGATCTACAAGCCGTGGCTCGATGCGCGTTTCATCGACGAACTCGGCGGCCGCAAGGAGATGTCCGAGTACATGCTGCGCTCGGGGCTCCCGTACCGGATGAGCTCCGAGAAGGCCTACTCGACCGATTCGAACATGCTCGGCGCCACGCACGAGGCGAAGGATCTCGAGCACCTCGACAAGGGCATCCGGATCGTCGAGCCGATCATGGGTGTCGCGTTCTGGCGCGAGGACGTCGCCGTGCGGCACGAAACGGTGACGGTGCGCTTCGACGAAGGCTGGCCGGTGGCGCTGAACGGCAAGGAGTTCGCGGATCCCGTCGAACTGCTGGCCGAGGCCAACACGATCGGCGGTCGCCACGGCCTCGGCATGAGCGACCAGATCGAGAACCGCATCATCGAGGCCAAGAGCCGCGGCATCTACGAGGCGCCCGGCATGGCGCTGCTCTTCATCGCCTACGAGCGGCTCGTCACCGGCATCCACAACGAGGACACCATCGAGCAGTACCGCGAAAACGGGCGCAAGCTCGGACGCCTGCTCTACCAGGGACGCTGGTTCGACCCGCAGGCGATCATGCTGCGCGAATCGGCGCAGCGCTGGGTCGCGCGCGCCATCACCGGCGAGGTCACACTCGAGCTGCGGCGCGGCAACGACTACTCGATCCTCGCGACATCGAGCCCGAACCTCACGTATCACCCGGAGCGGCTGACGATGGAGAAGGGTGAATCCGCCTTCTCGCCGCAGGACCGCATCGGCCAGCTCACGATGCGCAATCTCGACATCGTGGACACGCGCGCGAAGCTGCTGGCCTACGGCCGGGCCGGACTGCTCTCCCCCGAGTCCGGCATCGGGATGCCGCTGCTCGGAGAATCGGCGCAGGCGGCGAACAAGGAGCCGAACTCGGAGACCGACTAGCGCCGCGCCGATCCCGCAGCACGAGGGCGCTTCTAGCGCGCGCCAGCTCGTGTTGCAGTGCGGGCCGGGAGCGGTCCGCTGCGCGCCGCCGTTCCGGAGAAGTCGATCGCCGCCTCGAGGTCGGCGACGTTGCGACCGGCGAGAAGCGACACGCTATTCGGGCAGCGTGTCTCCCGAGCCGCCGAACTCCTTCGGAAAGTCCTTGAACTTCGGAAGCCCGTCGCGCATCGCGAGCACCTTCTCGCCGTAGTGCACGTGCATCGTCGGCTGGAACGCGACGTCGGGCAGCACCACCGAGAACACGTCGATCATGCCGATGGCAGGATGCACGACCAGCACGCGACCGCCGCAGTTCTTGCAGAACTGGCGGTGGCTCGCTTCCGTCTTCTTGTACGTCCCGAGCTGGTCGGCGCCCTTCCGCACCCGGACGCTCGCGACCGGCCACAGCGTCGCGCCGTGGATCGGTGCGCTGAGCCAGGTGCGGCAGGATTCGCAATGACAGAACGCCATCACCGCGGGCGCGCCGGTCGCTTCGATCTCTACGGCTTTGCAGAAACACGTTCCCCGGTGGGTCGGCTCGCTGGGCATGGTGACTCCTCGCATCGTCGTCGGGCTCGGTCGTCGATCGACGCGAGGGACCGGGTAGCTCCGTTCGAATACCATCTACGCTGGAGGCTGTCGATGCGGCGGCGACTCAGCCGCTCACCATCACGACCGTGCGCCCCGCCGTTCGCCGCTGCTCGTGATCGTCGAGCGCAGGGCCGGCCTCTTCGAGCGAAACGCGACGCGTCACGACGGGCCGGATCTTCTTCTCGCCGAGCAATCGCAGCAGATCCGCATGCACCGCGTCGCCGACGTCGCGACCGAACGGGTTCATCCCCATCCGGCGAATCGCCGGCGGCAGGTCGTCGAAGTACGCGAGCATCACGCCGACGATCGAGAAGTTGCCCGGACAGCTGGGGCGCAGCGGGCGACCGGTCATGCCGCTCTGCGCGTCGTCCGCGAAACCGACGCAGAGGTAGCGACCTTCGCGCGCGACGCAGCGCCACGACTTCAGCACGAAGTCGCCGCCGGAGAGATCGCAGACGACGTGCGCGCCGACTTCGCGCGTGTGATCGAGCACCGCGGCGACGAAGTCCTGCTGCGTGTGGTCGATTGCGAGCTCGGCGCCGAGATCCGTGCACAGCTTCGTCTTGGCGGCGCTGCCGGCGGTCGCAATCACGTGTGCACCCTTCGCGACACCGAGCTGGATCGCAGCGGTACCGATTCCGCTCGCGCCGGCGTGCACCAGCAGCGTCTCGCCGGCTTCGAGCCTGCCGCGGCGGAAGAGCGCGAGGTGCGCGGTATGGAACGGCAACAGGAAGGCGGCGGCTTCCGCGTCGTCGAGTCCTTCGGGCGCATCGAAGACGGTGCCGAGCGGCGCGATCGCGTACTCCGCGAGACCGCCCTGGGCGAGCTGCGTGATCGCCACCACACGGCGCCCGATCCACGCTTCCCCGCCCGCGCCCGCGGCGTCGACGACACCGCACACGTCCATCCCGAGCGTGAAGGGCGGCGGCATCGGGATCGTGGTGACGCGACCGTGACAGCGGTCGATGTCGTTGAAGTTCAGCGATCCCGCGGCGACGCGAACGCGCAGCTGCCTGGGGCCGGGCTCCGGCACGGGGATGTCGGCGACTTCGCAGACCTCGCCCGGCGGACCATTGCGCAGTACTCGTAGCGCCCTCATGCAGCTCTCCCGATCGAAGTGGAAGCGCAGCGGCGTCGTTGCGCTCGCGTTGCTGGCGCTGCTCGCGCTCGTCGCCGAAGGCGTTTTCTGGTTGGGTAGCACGCTCGCCG
>CAYGWM010000138.1:0-9030 GCA_964353555.1 uncultured Spirochaetales bacterium | reverse complement strand
CCCATAGTCCTTCACGAGTCGCTTCACGCGTTCGGCGCGGCGCATCGGCGCGAGCTTGTCGCTCTTGGTGATCGCGACGAGCGTCGGCACTTCGCGCGCGGCCAGCCATGCGAGCAGGTCGCGTTCGTCGTCGCCCGGTTCGCGGCGCAGATCGTGGAGCAGGATCGCGAGACGCAGCGGAGCGCGACCGTCCAGATACGCCTCGACGAGTTTCTGCCACGCGGCGCGCTCGGTCTTCGCGACCTTTGCCCAGCCGTAGCCGGGCAGATCGACGAAGAGCACGCGGCGTGCGGCACGCGCGGTCAAGTCGCGTTCGACCAGGAAGAAGTTCGCGAGCCGCGTCTTGCCCGGCGTCGACGACGTGCGCGCGAGCGCCTTGCGTCCGACCAGCGCGTTCAGCAGGCTCGACTTACCGACGTTCGAGCGCCCGAGGAAGGCGACCTCGGCGATGCCTTCGCGCGGGAAGCCGTCCGGCGCAGCGGCGGTCGTGACGAGGCGCGCATCGAGGATCTTCACGACGGCAACGCCTGCGCGAGGCGGGCGAGCGCCATTTCGATCGCCGCGTCGGGCGCCGACAGCGAGAAGCGCAGGAAGCCCTCGCCCGCCGCGCCGAAGTCGATGCCCGGCGTCACCGCGACGTGCGCGCGCTCGAGCAGATCGAAGGCGAGCCGGCGCGAGTCGGTATCGAAGCGTCGCGCGTCGGCGAACACGTAGAACGCGCCGGCCGGCGGCACCGGAATCTCGAAACCGATTTTGCGCAGACCGTCGACGAGCAGCGTGCGGCGGCGCGTGTACGCCTCGAGCATCGCCCGCCGCGTCGCTTCGCCGTGTTCGAGCGCGGCGACGCCGGCGCGCTGCACGAAATGGTTGGCGGAGATGAACAGGTTCTGCTGCATGACTTGCAACGGGCGCAGCGCGTTGCGCGGCACGATCGCGAAGCCGAGCCGGAAGCCGGTCATCGCGTAGCGCTTCGAGAAGCCATCGAGCACGAACACGTCCCCCGAGGCTGCGAGGGCCGACGGCGCATGGCCGCCGTCGAAGACCAGGCCATCGTAGATCTCATCGGAGACGAGCGGCACATCGAGATCGGCGAGCGCGGCGAGCGTCTCGGCCCGCTGCACGGCACCGGTCGGATTCGCCGGCGAGCCGACGATCAGACAGGCGGTGCGCGGCGAGATCGCGCGGCGCACCGCCTCGACGTCGACCTGATAGCCGCCCGCCGGATCGGTCGGCACGAAGACCGGCACGCCGCCGCAGAAGCGCACGAAGTTCGGGTAACACGGGTAGTGCGGTGTCGGGATCAACACTTCGGCGCCCGGTTCGACGAGCAGACCGAAGACGAGCAGCATTGCCGGCGACGTGCCGCTGGTGACCAGCACGCGCTCCGGGTCGATCGCGACGCCGGCGCGCGCGCTCTTCTCCGCTGCGACGGCTTCCCGTAGCTCGGCGATGCCGCGGCTGTCGGTGTAGTGCGTGTCGCCGGCGAGCAGCGCCTGCGCGCACGCTTCGACCGCTTCCCGCGGCGGCGGAAAATCGGGCTCGCCGATCTCCAGGTGGATGACCTCGGCACCCGCACGCGCGAGTTCGAAGGCGCGCTCCATCACTTCCATCGCCAGGAACGGCTCGATCGAAGCGGCGCGCCTCGCCCACGCATGCGACATGTCCGGCGGATAGCCGCCGGGCTTCGGGCCGTCAAGCGAAGTCGCGCGACAACTGCCTGCCGCATCGAATGTTTCTGCATCCGCAGCGCGCGCCGGATGGCGCTTTCTTCGGATGGAACATCGAAACCCGGCTGCTAGCCTGCGCTCGCATGTCGAAGGGTCTTCAAATCGCGCTCGGGGCGCTCGTCGTCGCCGGCCTGCTCGGCTGGTACGCGGCCACCAACCTGGAGAAGATCGGAACCTTCCAGTACTACCAGTCGCTTGCGGAGTTCCGCGCAGCAGACGCCGCGGGCAAGCCCGTTCGCGTGCACGGCTATGTGGCGCTCGGCTCGATCGAGCGCGACGTCCCGAACCGTCTGGTGCGATTCCAGGTCGTCAACGAACCGCCGCACAAGACGGCCAGCGCGGAAACGATGCCCGTTCTCTACGGCACTCTGGAAACACCGGACATGTTCCAGGACGGCGCCGAGGTGGTGCTCGAAGGTCGGATGGCCGACGACGCGATCTTCGTCGCCGACAACGTGATGGCGAAGTGCCCGTCCAAGTTCGAAGCCAAGACGGCCGAGCGCGCGCCGTTCTGAATCGTTCGCCCCGCGCGCCGGAGTGCTGACCCTTGCCCGAGATTGGCTACTACGCGCTGTGGCTCGCGCTGCTCGCCGCGCTCGGTGGCGTAGCGGCGGGCGTGGCGGGCGGCACCGGCCGCACCGAGTGGAGTGAAGTCGCCAGGCGCGCGGTCTGGGCGACCTTGCTGCTGACCGCGATCGGCGTCGGCTCGCTGCTCTACTGCCTCGCCACCTTCGACTACCGGCTCGCCTACGTCGCGCAGCACAGTGCGCGCGGCATGGCGCTGCCATATCGGCTGTCCGCGCTTTGGGGCGGTCAGGGCGGCTCGCTGCTGCTGTGGGTGTTCATCTCGCTGATCTACGCGTCGGCAGCGATGGTGATGCTCCGCGATTCGCAGCGGCGCCTTCTCCCGTGGGTCGCGGCGGCGCTGCTGCTGAACGCGGCGTTCTTCCTCGCGCTGATCAATCTTCCCATGGTGGAGATCAACCCGTTCACGAAGCTCCCGCCCGGCGACGTCATGTCCGACGGCGCGGGCCTCAACCCGCTGTTGCAGCACCCGCTGATGTTGATCCACCCGCTGGTGCTCTACGCGGGCTTCACCGGCTTTTCGGTGCCGTTCTCGTTCGCGTTCGCCGCGCTGGTGACGCGCCACCAGAGCGACGCATGGTTGCGTGCGACGCGCCGCTGGACGCTGGTGCCGTGGTTCTTCCTGTCGATGGGAATCCTGCTCGGCGGACGCTGGGCCTACGAAGTGCTCGGCTGGGGCGGCTACTGGGCGTGGGATCCGGTCGAGAACGCATCGTTCATGCCGTGGCTGCCGGCCACCGCGTATCTGCACTCGGTGATCATCCAGGAAAAGCGCGACATGTTGAAGATCTGGAACATGGTGCTGATCGGGCTCACCTACTCGCTGTGCTTGTTCGGCACCTTCCTCACGCGCAGCGGCGTGATCTCATCGGTGCACTCGTTCACCGCCGCCGGTTGGTTCGGCTACGTGTTCCTCGGCTACGTCGCGCTCGCGGCGATCGGCTACTTCGGGCTGCTGTGGAGCCGCCGCGCGAGCCTGCGCAGCACCAATCGGATGGAGTCGGTGGTGTCGCGCGAAGCGAGCTTCGTACTGAACAACTGGGTCTTCATGGCGATCCTCGTGGTCGTCTTCTGGGGCACGATGTTCCCGGTGCTCTCGGAAGCTGCGCGCGGCACGAAGATCTCGGTGGGTCCGCAGTTCTTCAACAAGCTGACGGGGCCGTTCGCCGCCGCGCTGCTGTTCCTCACCGGCGTCGGTCCGCTGCTCGCGTGGCGACGCTCGTCGCTGACGAGTCTAAGACGCCAGTTCGTAATGCCCGGGCTGGTGGGCGCGGCCGCCGTGGTCGCGACGATCGCCGCGCTCGGCGACAAGCTCTCGGTGTATCCACTGGTGTTCTGGTCGCTCGGCGCCTTCGTCACTGCAACAGTCACGCAGGAATACTGGCGGGCGATCCGGGCGCGCATGCGCAACGCGGGCGAGTCCCCGCTGACGGCGCTGGCCACACTGCTGAGCAGGAACCAGCGCCGCTACGGCGGCTACATCGTCCACCTCGGCATCGTCTTCATCCTGATCGGCATCTCGGGTTCGGCGTTCAACGAGGAGCGCCTCGAGAACGTGAAGCCGGGCGAGAGCATCTCGATGAGCGACGGCTACAAGCTCGAGTATCTGACCGCGAAGGCGCTACCGAAGCAGCACTACGGCGGCGCCGTCGCGCGGCTGGCGCTCTACCACGGCGACGAGCCGCTCGCGGTGATGGTGCCCGAGCGCCGCGTCTACTGGCTCGAGCAGCAGCCCGCGTCGATCCCGTCGATCCGCTCGACGCTCGCCGAGGATTTCTACGTGATCCTGACCGCGCTCGAACCCGACGGCTCGGCGACGGTGAAGATCCACCGCAATCCGCTCGTGAACTGGATCTGGATCGGCGGCTACACGTTCATATTGGGCGCGCTCGTCGTGCTCTGGCCGCATCCCGAGACGCGGGGCGAGCGGCGGGCGCTACTCCCGCGCGACGCGGCATGAGGCGCGCGGCAGTCGTGAGCCTCGCGGCGTTGCTGTTCGCAACGGCCGCCGCCGGCCAGCATGATGGGAGCGCCGAAACGCAGGTGCCCGACGTGCCGGCGGGCCCCGGCGCGATCCGCGGAGAAATCGCGAACGCCGACGATCCGGCGCGCGTGGGTGACGTCGAGATCCTGCTCTACGCATTGCCTTCGAGCGGCACGCCGGGCTTGCGACGCGCGCGCTCGGACGCCGCGGGCCGCTTCGCGTTCGAGGGCATCGCGAACGACGCGAGCACCGCGTATCTGGTCGGCGCGCGCTATGCCGGAATCCCGTACCCGGGCGAGCGCCTCTCGTTCGCCGCGGGCGAGACCGAGAAGCGCGTGACGGTGCGCGTCGGCGACCCGACCGAGGATGCGAGCGGCGTCGCCGTCGTCGAAGCGCGACTCGAAGTCGCGTATGCCGGTGGACGCGTCGGCGTCTCCGAGCTGCACCGCCTGGAGAACTCCGGCGCGCGCACGGTCTTCGTAGCGGCGCCGCGGCGCGCGCAGGCGAAGCCGCTGTTCCGCGCGCAGCTCCCGAAGGGCGCCGAGGATTTCGGCATCCCGCTCGGCATCCAGCCCGAAGGCCTGGTGCGCGACGGCGATGCGTTGCGCTTCTACGGACCGCTCTACCCGTCGAGCTGGCCGGGTCCCCTCGCGAAGGACCAGGGCCTGGCGTTCCAGTACACGCTCCCGGCCACGAGCGGACGGTTTTCGATCGAGAAGCAGTTCCCGTCCGGCGCGCAACGCGTCGTCGTGTTGG
Organism: uncultured Spirochaetales bacterium; assembly: GCA_964353555.1. Classification (GTDB taxonomy): domain Bacteria; phylum Myxococcota_A; class UBA9160; order UBA9160; family PR03; genus PR03. The sequence continues at coordinate 3,978 of CAYGWM010000138.1, read as the reverse complement.
TGCCGAACAAGGGACCCAAGGTGCAGGTTGCGGGCGCAAGCGAGGAACAGCCCGAGACGCATGCGGCCGCCGGCGAGGAATCGCCGCGGCGCTTCGTCACGGGCCGCGTGCCGCCCGGCGGCAAGGTCACGCTCGAGATCGATGTACCCGAGACGCGCGTCGATCCGGGCGCCGTGCATCTCGAAGAAGCGCGCATCTTCCTCGAACTCGACGACGCCGCGCTGAGCGTGCAGCAGGATTACCTGCTCGTCGTGTCGGGTGACATCCCGGTCGTGGCGCCGCCGGGCGCCGCCCTGCTGACGCTGCCGGTGCCCGCGGGTGCGACGGAGGTGCGCTTCGACCGCGATGCGTTCGCGCTCGGCCTTTCGCCCGATGAAAAGAACGGCGCCGTGCTGCGCGGGCCACTTCCGCCCGGCGAGACGCATCTCCAGATCGCGTACAACCTACCCGTCACCGATCCGAGCGGCGCAGCCACACTCGACCTGCGCTTCGGTCGGAAGCTGCCGCTCCTCAGCATCTATGCGGCCGACACAGGACTGCGAGCCGAGTCCGAGCGGCTGCACCGCCGACGGCCGGTGAAGACCACCGACCGCACCTACATCGCGCTCGAAGCCTTCGAGATCGAGCCGAGCGAGACGGTACAATTATCGCTCGCGCCGCTCGATACGCCGGCAAAGCTACCGCGTGCGGCGCTCTACGCGGTGGTTGCGCTCGCGGCCGGACTACTCGTGAGTTTCGTCGCCGCGCCGTTGCGGTCGCCGCGCCGTTCCTCGTCGCAGGACGACGGCGCAGAGGCGCAAGACGCCGCGCGACACGAGCGCGAAGCGGTCTACGCCTCGCTGCGCGACCTCGACCACGATCACGAAACCGCCAAGCTCTCCGACGACGACTACCAGAGCATGCGCGGTGAGCTGCGCGGCCGCGCAGCGGCGCTGTTGCGGGCGAGCACGGCAAGCGCCGGTCATGCCGGCACGCGCAGCGAGCCCCAGGCGAGCGAAGTCGATCAGGCCGCGCCCGCCGCACGAAGATTCTGTGTTTGCTGCGGCACCGCCGCGCGCGCCGGCGATCGCTTCTGCGCGAACTGCGGCGCACGCATCGACTCGCGCGAGGCAAGCGCATGACCAGTGGCGCGACGGCGCTGCACGGCGCTCCCGTCGTGTCGGCCGCCGGACTCGCCAAGCGCTTCGGGCCGATCACCGCTCTTGCAGGCGTCGACTTCGAGGTCGGCGCGGGCGCCGTGGTCGCCGTGCTGGGCCCCAACGGCGCCGGCAAGACGACGCTACTGCGCATCCTCGCCGGCCTTGCACGGCCGAGCGCCGGCGCCGTGCGCTACGCGGGCGGCGCCGATCGCCGTAGCGCGCGCCGCTTCGTCGGCTACATCGGCCACGCGACGTTCCTGTATCCGCAGCTCACCGCGCGTGAGAACCTACACTTCACCGCGCAGCTCTATGGTGTCGCGAACGCGGACGCGCGGATCGCGAAATTGCTGTCCGAGCTGGGTCTAGAAGCGGTCGCCGATCGCGCCGCCGCTTCGTTCTCGCGCGGACTCGCCCAGCGCCTTGCGATCGCGCGCGCACTCGTCCACGACCCGCAGCTCGTGCTGCTCGACGAGCCCTTCACGGGACTCGACCCGGTGTCGGCCGACCGCCTTGCGGCGCGCATCGACGCGCTGCGCGGCGCCGCGCGCGCGGTGGTGCTGGTGACCCACGATCTCGCGCGCGCGGCGGCGCTCGCCGATCGCGCGATCGTGCTGGTGGGGGGGAGCGTCGCGTTCGCGAGCAGTGACGCTCCCCGCAGCGCGGGAGAACTGGAGCACGCCTACCGCAGCGCGCTCGACGCCTAACAGGATGCTGCCAATGAACACGCTGCTCGCCATCCTGTGGAAGGATCTCGTCAGCGAGTGGCGCAGCCGCGATCGCATCGTCGCGATGGCACTGTTCTCGTTCCTGGTGGTCGTGGTGCTGCACTTCGCGCTGCCCGGCGCGGATCCCGCCGAGGTACGGCGCGTGGCGCCCGGATTGTTGTGGGTAGCGTATCTGTTCGCGGCACTGCTCGGCTTGAACCGCGCGTTCGCGTTGGAGCTGGAGAACGATGCGCTGTCGGCGCTGGCGATGGCGCCCGCGGATCGCGGTTTCGTTTTTCTCGGCAAGGCGGCCGCGAACTTCGTGCTGCTCGCGGTGGTGCAGTTCGCCACGGCTGTGGTGTTCGGTCTCGCGTTCGCGCTCGACCTGGTGCCGGTCGCAGGGCCGCTCGCAGGCGTCGTGGCGCTCGGATCGCTCGGGATCTGTTCGGTGGGAACGCTGTTCTCGGCGGTCGCCGTGCGCACGCGCTACCGCGAGGTGATGCTGCCGCTGCTGATCCTGCCGCTACTCGTCCCGGTGCTGCTCGGCGCCGTGTCCGCGACCGCGTCGCTGCTGCAGGGCGAAAAGGTCCCGTTCGCGTCGATCCAGCTGCTGGTCGTGACCGACGCAGTGTTTCTGATAGTCTCGTTTCTCGGCTTCGAATACGTGCTCGACGAATAGAGAGCCCGACATGCCCGCTTCCCTTCCCAACTCTGCGGTCGACCGCGCCGCGAACGCGCTGCGCTTGCCGACGGGCATCCTGCTGGCCGTGCTCGCGGGCGCATGGCTCGCGGCCGTCGCGCGCGCGCCGCTAGACTCGGTGCAGGGCGTCATCCAGAAGATTCTCTACGTGCATCCGCCGCTCGCGTTCGCGGCCTATGCCGGCTTCGCGCTGACCGCCATCGGCGGTGCGCTGTTCCTGTGGCGTGGCGACGAAGCGTGGGACCGATTGGCCCGCGCATCGGCCGAGGTGGGCGTGCTCTTCTGCACGCTGGTCATCGTGACGGGACCGATCTGGGCGAAGGGCACCTGGGGTCGCTGGTGGTCCTGGGATTTGCGCCTGACCATCACGCTGCTGCTCTGGTTCGTCTATCTCGCCTATCTGCTGCTGCGCAGCTTCACCGAAGGCAGCGAGCGCGCCGCGCGCTTCGCGGCGGTCTACGGGATCGCGGGACTCGCGGTGATCCCGCTGAACTATTTCGCGCTCGACATGGCAGCGGGTCGCTCGATGCATCCGGAGAATCTCCAGCAGGGCAGTCTCGGCGCCGGTATGGGCTGGCCGTTCGCGCTCGGCGCGGGGGTGTGCCTGGTCGCGTTCACACAGCTGCTCGTCCGGCGCATCGAGATCGAGGCGCTGCGCGGCGCGCTGGCGGAGCGAGTCGCGGGGGCCCCCACGAGCCTCGAGCGCTCCTCGTGAACTACGTGATCGCCGCCTACGCGATCTCGATCGGGGCGGTCGCGCTCTATTTCGTCCACCTCGTCCGCGAGCGCGGACGCCTGCGCCGCGAGCTCGCCCGCGGCGATCGCTGATCGGGATTCGGGGCATTTCCCGATTGACTTTGCGGGTGCTCGTTCGGTATAAGCAAGCAGCCTACAAGTCGTGACGATCGTTCGCTTTTTGACTCCGCTCTCGATCATTCCCCGTTTCGAGAGGTTGTTTGACCCCCCTCCCTTCACTGGCTCAAACCGGGCTGGCTCCCTCCACGCGCGCGGGCGGCGGATCGCTGCCGCTACGCAGCGATGTGCGGCCGCGGCCGCGCCCCGGGAAGCACGTTTCCCATTCGCACGCGGACGGAAGCTCGCTGCTCCGGCGCATGGAGTCCGGGCGGCGCGCAGCCGGTCGGCAACAGCCGCTCTACGAGGCGACGAGCACTGGAGGTTCAGGTATGAGCGAACAGTTGGCATGCGGGCTGCTAGACATCAACCCACCACCAACCCCCCAACCCCCCCGTTGGGTGAGCCGAGGTCAGGATGGCCAGCATGAAGCGCGGAGTCGGGTACTGCGAGAACACCGACTGCGAGGACTACGCAAAGGGCGTCTTTCTGTTGAACCACGGAGACACCTTCTACTGCCCGCGCTGTCGCCAGCTCGGGAAGGTCGAGAAGGAGCGTGGCTTCTACACCGGCAACTCGGACG
>CAYGWM010000137.1:4023-9058 GCA_964353555.1 uncultured Spirochaetales bacterium | reverse complement strand
TCGGCGCGAGCGAACGTTCGCGGATCGGGCTTGACGTTTAACGTTAAACGTTATACCCTGCCGGCGTGATCAACAGCTTCCGCTGCGTCGATACGCAAGCGCTGTTCGAGACTGGCAAATGCAAGCGGTTCTCGGGCATCTCGAACGTCGCGACGCGCAAGCTGGCACAACTGGACGCGGCGCACACGCTGGAATTCCTGCGCTCGCCACCGGGTAACCGGCTCGAGGCCTTGCGAGGAAGCCGCGCAGGAAGGCACAGCATCCGCGTGAACGATCAGTTCCGCTTGTGTTTCCGCTGGACGGCGGCCGGCGCGGAAGATGTCGAGATCGTTGACTACCACTGACGGAGAACGGCGATGATCAAAAACGGCATGCGACCGGTCCATCCCGGCGAAATATTGCGAGAGGATTACCTGGTTCCGCTCGGTACCAGCGCCAATGCGTTGGCAAAGGCCCTGAACGTGCCTGCTCCGCGCATCAACGACATCGTTCGCGAGCGGCGCGGCGTCAGCGCCGACACCGCCATGCGGCTTGCGCGCTACTTCGGTGGCGATGCGCGCTCGTGGCTGAACTTGCAGGCCGCATATGACCTGCGGGTTGCCGAGATCGAAAATGCGAAGCGCATCGAGCGGGAGATTGCTCCGGCGACAACGTAAACGCCCCGCGTGTTCTCTGCGTGAGCAACGTTGTCGCTCGCGGCCCTTCGGCGTATGACGCGCTGCTCGTGCGATCAGGGAGTGACGCTGTAGCCGCGACCGGCCAGACGGTCCTGGGTCGCAATCGTCGATGGCTACACCGGGAGCTTCCGCGACCCCTCCAACGACAAGGCGTTGCAGCTGATCGAGAGCCACCTCGCCGAGCGCACCAAGATCCTGCCGGGGAGAACGGTCGCGTGCGCGCCGGAGCGCGCGCGATCCCGATCGGAATCGTCCGCCAGTTGTACCAACACTAGCGCCGTCAGCACGCGAAACACCGGCTTGGTATCGACGTCCGTGGCGTCGATCGAGTACCAGAACCCATGGTGTTTGATCGCGGTCATCGCCCGCTCTGGCGCCCTTTCCGAACTGTGGATGTGGATTCCCCTTCCGGCGATTCCCAACTGGGGCAGCGCCGGCGCGACTGGGCGCCGCCCATCGCCGAAAGGTGCATGCTCGCGGTGATGCTCGACATCAGCAGCATGCTCGAAGGCGCGCCGTAGCGCATCCGCACGATCGTGCCGAGTAACTAACCGGCCTTCCGGAGCGACTCACTCTTCGACGCGATCACGGCCATCAGCTCGTTCCAGGACTTCACGAACGACTTCGCTCCCTCGTCCTGGAGCTGAGCCGCCAGCGAGTCGACGTCGACGCCGGACTTCGCAAAGCGCGCCACCACCGCTTCGCAGTCGCCGCCGTCGGCCGGCATGATCGCGCCGATCTTCCCATGGTCGGCGACGGCCTTCAGCGTGCCCTCCGGCATCGTGTTGACCGTGAGCGGAGCCGCCAGCGCTTCGATGTACAGCGTGTCGGACGCCTTGGGGTCCTTGGTCCCCGTGCTCGCGAGCAGCAGACGCTGCGGGCGGGCGCCCGCGTTGAACGCGCGCTGCCAGCGCGGCGAAGCGAGCAGCTCGCAGTACGCCTTGTAGGTGCGCTGGCCGATCGCGATGCCGAGCTGGTTGTGGAGCGGCTCGGGCACCTTGCTCGTGACCGCGGCATCCCAGCGGCTGACGAACAGCGACGCGACCGATCCGACGTTCGGGTTCAGCCCCGCCGCGATGCGCCGCTCGATGCCGCGCAGGTACGCCTCGGCGGCTGCGACGTAGTGCTCGCGCGAGAACAGCAGCGTCACGTTGATCGGGATACCCGCGAAGATCGCCTCTTCGATCGCGGGCACGCCTTCCTTCGTACCGGGAATCTTGATGAACAGGTTCGGGCGCGCTGCCCGCGCGTACAGCTCCTTCGCCGACGCGAGCGTGCTGACCGTGTCATGCGCCAGCAGCGGCGACACCTCGAGCGAAACCCATCCGTCCACGCCGGAGCTGCGATCGTGGGTGAGCCGGAACGCGTCGGCTGCTCGGGTGATGTCCTCGAGCGCCAACTCGAAGAAGAGCCCCTCCCCTGTCTTGCCCTGGGCGAGCTTCGCGCGGATGTCGGCGTCGTAGTCGGTGCTGCTGTTGATCGCGTGATCGAAGATCGTCGGATTCGACGTGAGGCCCGTCACCGACAGCTCGGCGATGTAGCGCGCGAGCGTGCCGCTGTTCAGCAGATCGCGCGTGATGTTGTCGAGCCACAGGCTCTGGCCGAGGTCGTGGAGCTTCTGCGTCGCGTTCATCGGGTCTCCTTCGCGCCGAGCGCGTCGTGCACAATCTGCTGGGCTTCGCGGACGATCGCGTCGAGATGCGCCGGATCGCGGAAGCTCTCGGCGTAGATCTTGTAGATGTTCTCGGTGCCCGAAGGTCGCGCGGCGAACCAGCCGCTCTCCGCGACCACCTTGAGACCGCCGATCGCCGCGCCGTTGCCCGGTGCGTGCGTCAACCGCGCGGTGATCGGTTCGCCCGCGAGTGTCGCAGCCCGAACCGCTTCGGGTGACAGCCGCGCCAACTTCGACTTCTGTTCGGCCGTGGCCGGCGCATCGATGCGCGTGTAGTACGCGGTGCCGAACTCGGCGGCGAGATCGCGGTAGTGCTCGCCGGGATCGCGGCCGGTGCGCGCGGTGATCTCGGCGGCGAGCAGATTCAGGATCAGGCCGTCCTTGTCGGTGGTCCAAACGCTGCCGTCGCGCCGCAGGAAACTCGCGCCCGCACTCTCCTCACCGCCGAAGCAGCACGAGCCGTCGAAAAGTCCCGCGACGAACCACTTGAAGCCGACCGGCACCTCGGAGAGTCGGCGCCCGAGCTTCGCGACGACGCGATCGATCATGCCGCTGCTGACCAGCGTCTTGCCGACGGCCGCTTCCGCGGGCCAGCCGGGCCGATGCGTGAGCAGATACTGGATCGCCACCGCGAGATAATGATTCGGGTTCATCAGCCCCGCCGACGGCGTGACGATGCCGTGCCGGTCGGCATCCGGATCGTTCGCGAACGCGACGCGGTAGCGATCCTTCAGCGCGACGAGACGCTCCATCGCGTAGGGGCTCGAGCAATCCATCCGGATCTTGCCGTCGTGATCGACGGTCATGAACGAGAAGGTCGGGTCGACGACGGGATTCACGACGGTGATGTCGAGTCCGTAGACGCTGTTGATCGGCTCCCAGTAGTGGACGGCGGCACCGCCCAGCGGATCGACCGCGAGCGCGAGATGGGCGTCGCGAATTGCATCCATGTCGAGGACGTTGCGCAGATCCTCGACGTACGGCAGCACGAAGTCCTGTGCATGCGTCGTGTTTGCGCGGATCGCGTCGGCGAAGGGGACGCGCACGACGCCTGCGTTGCCACTGCGCAGCAACCCATTGGCGCGGTTCTCGACCCACTTGGTGACATCGGTGTCGGCGGGTCCGCCGTTGGGCGGGTTGTACTTGAAGCCGCCGTCCTCGGGCGGGTTGTGCGACGGCGTGACGACGATGCCGTCTGCGAAGTGGCCGCTGCGCCCGCGGTTGTGCGCGAGGATCGCCCGCGAGATGGCCGGCGTCGGCGTCACGCCGTCACGTTCCTGAATCACCGTCTCGACGCCGTTGGCGGCCAGCACTTCGAGTGCGGTGCGCTCGGCGGGGCCGGAGAGCGCGTGCGTGTCCTTGCCCATCAGCAGCGGGCCGTCGGTGTGCTGCGTGCGCCGGTATTCGCAGATCGCCTGTGTGATCGCGACGATGTGCGCCTCGTTGAACGAGCCACGCAGCGAGGATCCGCGATGTCCGCTCGTGCCGAAGCTGACGAGCTGCGTCGGATCGTCGAGGTCGGGACGACCCTCGTAGTACGCCCGCTCGAGGCGAGCGACGTCTACCAGCATGTCCTTCGGGGCCGGCTTGCCGGCCAGCGGCGAAATCGCCATCGAGTGGATCCCCTTTTTCGTCAGACCGGCGGTCGCACCAATTCGTTCCACAGTCGAACGACCGGCTCGGTTGCATCGTGTTCATAACCGAGCGCGCACAGACTTGCCGTGCCGAGCACGAAGTACTGACCGGCGGCAGGAGCGAGCCCGAGCCAGCGCGCCGTGAAGACGCGCAGGAAGTGGCCGCTCGAGAACAGCAACACGTTGCCAGCGATCGCGCGCGCGCGCCCGACGACGCGGTCGGCGCGTGCACCGACCTGCTCCGGCGACTCGCCGCCGGGGCAGCCGTCGCGGAAGAGCTGCCACTTGGCGCGCGCTGCGTGGATCTCGACGGTGGTCAAGCCCTCGTAGTCGCCGTAGTCCCACTCGACCAGATCGCGGTCTTCGGCGGCTCGGGCGCCGAAGCCCGCGAGCTCGCAGGTCCGGACTGCGCGCTGCAGCGGAGAAGTGAGCACCTGCGCGAACTCCAACCCGTGCAAGCGCGCGCGCAGCCACTGCGCGTCCTGTTCGCCGCGCGCGGTCAACGCCAGATCCGTGAGCCCCGTGTGTTGGCCCGAACGACTCCACGCGGTCTCGCCGTGTCTTGCCAGGTAAACCAGGGAGAGCGTTCCGGTCGTCACGTTGGGCAGGTTAGTATCGCGGCCCCGGCGCAATCGAAAGGGAATCGCGATGACGACCGTTCCGCTCACCGCACGACCGGCCTGGCAGGCGCTCGACGCCCACTACCAGAAGGTCCGCACGCTCCACCTCCGCACGCTCTTCGCCGAGGATCCGAAGCGCGGCGAGCGCCTCGCTGCCGAGGCCGCCGGTCTCTACCTCGACTACTCGAAGAACCGCGTCACCGACGAGACGCTCGCGCTGCTGCTGCGGCTCGCCGAGGAAGCCGGCCTGCGCGCGCGCATCGACGCAATGTTCCGCGGTGACGAGATCAATGTCAGCGAGAAGCGCGCGGTGCTGCACGTCGCGCTGCGCGCGCCCAAGGACGCGAGGGTCGTCGTCGGCGGCGAGAACGTGGTGCCCGCCGTGCACGCGGTTCTCGACGCAATGGAGGCGTTCGCGAAGCGCGTGCGCAG
>CAYGWM010000137.1:0-3923 GCA_964353555.1 uncultured Spirochaetales bacterium | reverse complement strand
CGAGACTGGTCGCTCGCGGGACTCGGCGGCGACGCGAAGGCCGTCGCGAAGCACTTCGTCGCGATCTCTACCAACGCGAAGGGCGTCGCGGAGTTCGGCATCGACACCGCCAACATGTTCGGCTTCTGGGACTGGGTCGGTGGGCGCTACTCGATGGCTTCGGCGATCGGACTCTCGACGATGCTCGCGATCGGTCCGCAACACTTTCGCGCGATGCTCGGCGGCTTCCACGCGATGGACGAGCACTTCCGCAGTGCCCCGTTCGAGCGCAATCTGCCGGTGCTGATGGGACTGCTCGCGATCTGGAACAGCAACTTCCTCGGCGCCGAGACCGTCGCGGTGCTGCCGTACGAGCAATACCTGAAGCGCTTCCCCGCCTATCTCCAGCAGCTGACGATGGAGAGCAACGGCAAGCATGTCACGGTCGAGGGAACCAAGGTCGACACCCAGACGGGCCCGATCTACTGGGGTGAGCCGGGCACCAACGGGCAGCATTCGTTCTATCAACTGATCCATCAGGGAACGCGGCTGATCCCTTGTGATTTCATCGCTTTTGCGAATCCGCTGAACCCGCTCGGCCGCCATCACGACCTGCTGCTCGCGAACGTCTTCGCCCAGACCGAGGCGCTCGCGATGGGCAAGACGGAGGGCGAGGTGAAGGCCGAGGGCACGCCGGATTGGCTGGTGCCGCACCGGGTCTTCGAGGGCAATCGCCCTTCGAACACGATCCTCGCCGAGCGGCTCACGCCCGCGCTGCTCGGCGCGCTCGTCGCGCTCTACGAACACAGCGTGTTCACGCAGGGCGCGATCTGGAACATCGACTCGTTCGACCAGTGGGGCGTCGAACTCGGCAAGGTGCTGGCGCAGCGCATCGTCCCGGAGCTCGAGAGCAAGGATGAACCCACACTCGGCCACGACAGCTCGACGAACGCGCTGATCCGCCGCTACCGCACGCTCAAGCAAACGCCCTGACAAGGAGCAGCGCATGCAACTCGGAATGATCGGCCTCGGCCGGATGGGCGCGAACATGGTGCGCCGACTGATCGGCGGCGGCCACCAGTGCGTGGTCTTCGACATGTCGCCGAAGGCGGTGACGGATCTGACCGCGGAGAAGGCACTTGGATCGTCGTCGCTCGCGGACCTCGTGAAGAAACTGGCGAAGCCGCGCGCCGTCTGGTTGATGGTCCCAGCGGCCGTCGTCGACCAGACGATCGCCGATCTGCTGCCCAGCCTCGAGGCCGGCGACATGCTGATCGACGGCGGCAATTCCTACTACGTCGACGACATCCGCCGCGCAAAGGAACTCGCCGCCAAACAAGTCCATTACGTGGACGTCGGCACCAGCGGCGGCATCTGGGGTCTCGAGCGCGGCTACTGCATGATGATCGGCGGCGAGCCGGGGGTGGTGAAACATCTCGACCCGATCTTCGCGCGGCTCGCGCCCGGCGTCGGCGAGATCGCGCGCACGCCCGGTCGCCAACAGCTGGCCGGCACAGCAGAGCACGGTTACCTGCACTGCGGCCCGAACGGCGCCGGCCACTTCGTGAAGATGGTCCACAACGGCATCGAGTACGGACTGATGGCCGCGTATGCGGAAGGCCTCAGCATCCTGCGCGCAGCGAACGTCGGCAAGCAGTCGCACGACGTCGACGCCGAGACGACGCCGCTGCGCAATCCCGAGCACTACCAGTACGACCTCGACCTGCGCGACGTCACTGAAGTGTGGCGTCGCGGCAGCGTGATCTCGTCGTGGCTGCTCGACCTGACCGCATCGGCGCTGACGGCAGACCCGAGTCTCGCGAACTTCGGCGGACGCGTCTCGGACTCGGGCGAGGGTCGCTGGACGATCAAGGCCGCGATCGACGAAGCCGTGCCGACGCCGGTGCTGACCACTGCGCTCTACGAGCGCTTCTCGTCGCGCGGCGAGGCGGAGTTCCAGAACAAACTGCTGTCGGCGATGCGCTTCGCGTTCGGCGGACATCACGAGAAGCCGGCCAAGAGCTGACGCGGTGGAGGCCTCTTGAAGGTCGAGGTCCTGCCGGACTCCGCATCGGTCGCGCGCCGCGCGGCGCAGCTCGTCGCCGCCGAGGCGCGCGCCGCGGCCCTGGCGCGCGGGCGCTTTGCGCTTGCCGTGAGCGGTGGCCACACGCCGTGGCAGATGCTGCAGGCGCTCGCGGGCGAAGACGTTCCCTGGAACGCCGTTCATCTGTTCCAGGTGGACGAGCGGGTGGCGCCCGCTGGCGATCCCGATCGCAATCTCACGCATATTGCGGAGAGCCTGCTCACGAGGGCGCCGCTTCCGAACGCGCAACTGCACGCGATGCCAGTGGAGGAGCGGACGCTTGCGGAGGCGGCGGCTCGCTATGAACGCGAGCTGATCGCGGTGGCAGGCTCGCCGCCGGTGCTCGACCTCGTCCACCTCGGGCTCGGCCCCGACGGTCACACCGCGTCGCTCGTGCCTGGCGACCCGGGTCTCGACGTGACGGAAGACGCCGTGACCGTAACTGGTGTCTACCAGGGATACCAGCGGATGACGCTCACCTTCCCGACGCTCGACCGCGCGCGTCGGATTCTCTGGCTCGTGACCGGTGCGGAGAAGCAGCCGATGCTCGCGCGGCTGCGGGCCGGCGACCCGTCGATCCCGGCAGGCCGGGTTCGCAGCGAACACGCCTTGATCCTGGCGGACGCAGCGGCCGTCGGAGGCGAGTCCTGAATCGCGTGCTGCGCTTCGATCCGCAGCATCCCATCTGGCCGCTCGCGGGCGCGCTCGTTGCGAGCCGGCGCGAGAGGAAGAACGAGCCCTAGCGCTTACCGAGTTCGGCGGCGTCCTTCCACATCAGGAAGCCACCCTGAAATGCGTTCGTGTTGTCACCGAGCCGCACGCCTTCCGGCGGCGTCTCGAAGAGTCGCGCGTTGCCGCCGCCCAGTACGACTGAGTCGGCTTCGAGCACTTTCGCGAGCACGGCGATCACGTCGACGACTTCCTTCCGCCAGCGCTTTTTCCCCAGCTTCTCGAGGCCGCGCATCCCGACGTAGTCCTCCTACGTCTTGCCCTTCTTGTAGCGCAGATGCGCCAGCTCCATCGGCTCGAGTACTCCGTCTGCGATCATCGCGGAGCCGAGTCCCGTGCCGAGTCCGAGAAACAGCATGCGCCCGCCGGTGTAGCTGCCGAGCGCCTGCATCGCGGCGTCGTTCACGATGCGCACCGGCTTGCCGTGCAGCAAGGGAACTGGGGCAGCCGATCGAAATCACGTCGTAGCTCCAGTCCGCCGTCAGCTTCTGCACCGCCGCGACCATCTGCGCCGCCGTCACCTTCGAGCCGGACGCGGCCTTGCGCGGATCCACCAAGTGCCGAGCGTGCCTCATCGCGCGTCGGCTAGTCGAAGTAGCCCCAGGGATACTCGGGTTGGAGAATCGGCCTGAAGCCGGCCGGCACCGGGAACGGCGCCGTCACGAACTCGTAGACGCCGACCAGTGGCCGCACCACCAGGCGCCCGAGTCCTTCCGCGAAGCCGAGCGTCACTCCCCAGCCGACGCCGCGCGCCCTAGACGTCTTCACGATGTTGCCGGGCACCTCGAGAAAGCAGGTGGTGATCCCGGCGAGTCCGCGCCCGAACTTCCGTGCAGCGTCGTAGCGCTTCGCCTCGGCCGGCGTGGCGGCGAAAAACAGCGTTGCTGCGAGGAGAGCAACGCCAATGCGAGCTGCACGGGTCGGCATCGATCGGATCCTCCTCGGGTCGCGCGGCCACGGTCGGCGGGCGCTCGATCGTACCCTCGGATCCAATCCGCTGCCGCCGCCATCAAGCGGGGACTCCGCTCGTGGCAGCGTTTCGCCGAGAGCCGGGGCAACATGGTCAAACCGGGGGACAGGAGATCCATCCAATGACGCGAATCCGATCGATCGAAGTGGCAATGGCGTTCGT
>CAYGWM010000136.1:1165-9151 GCA_964353555.1 uncultured Spirochaetales bacterium | reverse complement strand
AGGTCGGCAGGCCCAGCTTGCGGCGCGCGATGATGTTCTTCTGGATCTCGGAGGTGCCGCCGCCGATCGTATCCACGACGGTGTAGCGGTACGAGCGCTCGAAGCGGCCGCCCTGCGGCGCGCCGTCTTCTCCCGGCTTGAGCTGCGCGGCGGCGCCCATCAGATCGAGCGCGGCGTTCGCGGTGCGCTTCGAGCATTCGTTCATGAAGAGCTTGTACTGCGACGCCTCGCAGGTCGGCACGCCGCCCTTCACGGCCTCCGAGATCACGCGGCGTTGCAGCATGCGCGCGACCTCGAGCTGCGTCGCGAGCTGCGCGACGCTCCGCCGCGCCTTCGCGTTCGCGCGCAGCGCCTCGCCGTCACGGCGCGCGGTGCGCACCCACTCACAGAGCGCCTCGACCTTCTTCTCGAGCGGCCCCACCGGCATCATCGCGAAGCGTTCGAGGTCGAGCGCCTCGCAGATGTAGGTCCAGCCGTGGTTCAACTCGCCGACGACGAAATCGTCGGGCACGAAGACGTCGTCGAAGAAGACCTCGTTGGTGCGCTCGTCACCGATCGTGAAGGTCGGGCGGATCGTCAGCCCCGCGTGATCCATCGGAATCAGGAACAGCGAGATGCCCTTGTGCTTGTGCGGGCCGGTGCGCGCGCCGACCCAGTACCAGTCCGCGAAGTGCGCCGAGGTCGTCCAGATCTTCTGGCCGCTGAGGACCCAACCGCCGCGGGTGTCGTCTCGCGTCGTGCGCAGCTGGATGTTCGCGGCGTCGGAACCGGCGCCGGGTTCGCTGTAGCCGATCGCGAATTCGATCTCGCCGCGGATGATCTTCGGCAGGAAGAAGCTCTTCAGCGTCTCGTTGCCGTGGCGGATGATCGTCTTGCCGACGATGCCGACGCCCTTGCCCGGCTGCGGCGCGCCGAAGCGCGACAGCGCCTCGGTGAGCATGAAGTCGTAGATGCCGGGCCGCTCCTGCCCGCCGTATTGCTTCGGCCACGACATCCCGAGCCAGCCGCGCTCGGCGAGCTTGCGCATGAACGCGCGCTTCGGCGGCGAATCGACGGTCTGCGAGAGCTGCTCGGGATGCGCATCCATCACGTCGGCGGACCGCTCGGCTTCGAGGAAGCGCTCGACCTCGGCTTCGAAGGCGCGCTCTTCCGGGGCGAACTCGAAATCCATCACGAATCCTTCGCCGCCGCCGCGAGTGTCTTTCGCAGCGCCGCGCTCGCCTCCTGCTCGTTGCGCATCGCCTCGGCCATCGTCGCGCCCGCGCCGTAGTGCAGCGCGGCCTTCGCGGCGGCGAGCACTTCGGGTTTGCACGCGGCCATCATCGCAGCCATCGCGCGCGCCTCGGGCAGCAGAGACTCGCCGGGCACCACGCGGTTCACGAGTCCGATCGCGGCGGCTTCGGGCGCGAGGATCACGCGCGCGGTCAGCACCAGTTCGAGCGCGTTCGCCATGCCGACGAGCTTCGGGAGCAGATGCGTGCTGCCGAGTCCGGGCAGCAGACCGAGCTTCGCGAAGGTGACGCCGAACTTCGCGCCTTCCGCGGCAATGCGGATGTCGCAGGGCAGGATCATCGTCACGCCGACGCCGATCGCGGGGCCGTTCACCGCAGCGATCACCGGCTTCGGGAACGCGACGAGGTCGAGCGGCAGTTTTCGCAAGAAGTCTTCTTCGCCGAGCTTCGCCTTCGTCGACACGTTGCCGCCCGCCAGGTGGGCTTTCAGGTGTTCGAGATCGACGCCCGCGCAGAACGCGCGGCCGGCGCCTGTCAGGATCACCGCGCGCACCGACGCATCCTCGCGCGCGGCCACGAACGCTTCGACGACTTCGTCACCCATCTCGGTCGTGTAGGCGTTCAGCTTGTCGGGCCGGTGCAGCGTGATCGTCGCAACGCCGCCGTCGGCTTCGTAGAGGATGTTCTGATAGTCCACGATCAATCCGCCGTATACGGCGCCCAGCGCGGCTTGCGTTTCTCGACGAATGCGACGGTGCCTTCTTCTAGATCCGGATGCGCGGTGTGGTCCTTGATGCGCTGCCAGGTCTGATCGAGTCCGGCGTGCAGTCCGACGTCGAGGCTCTCCCAGATCGCTTGCTTCGAGCGCGCGAGTGCGGTCGGCGAATGTTCGGCGATCTTCGCAGCGAGTTCGCGCGCGCGCGGCAGCAGCCGCGGCTGCGGCACGACTTCGCCGACGAGTCCGAGCGCGAGCGCCTGCTGCGCCGTCATCCGCTCCGAACCGCCGAGCAGCGCCATTCGCAGCACCGCTTCGAGCGGGATGCGGCGCGCGAGGCCGACGGGCTCGAGTCCCGCGATCAGGCCGACCTTCACATGGGTGTCGAAGAAGGTCGCGTTCTCGGCTGCGAGGATCAGATCGCTGTCGGCGATGAAGTGCAGGCCGCCGCCGACGACCATGCCGTTCACCGCGGTGATGACCGGCTTCCAGCAGCGATTGTGGATCGCCGTGAGGAAGTGATAGAACGGGCGGCCGTCTTCGCGCTCCATCCGCGCGGCTTCCTCGCGCGCGCTGCCGTCGGCGACGTCGGCGACGTCCATGCCGGTGCAGAACGCGCGCTCGCCGGCGCCGGTGACGATCACGCACACTACGGAGGGGTCGCGCTTCACGTCCGCCCACGCGCGTCGCAGTTCGAGTGCCATCGCGACGTTGAACGCGTTGTGACGCTCGGGGCGGTTCAGCGTGAGCGTCGCGACGCGGTCTTCGACTTCGTAGCGGATCGTTTCGAAGTTCATGTGGCCCTCACGTGACACCTCCTTGCTAGATGCCGATGATCGCGATGCCGCAGGCCGTCGGATGGCCGCCGATGTTGTGGCTGAGCGCGAGCGTCGGGTTCTTCACCTGGCGCTTCGCGGCGCGACCCTGGAGCTGGAGCACGTTCTCGTAGAGCATGCGCACGCCCGTGGCGCCGGTCGGGTGGCCGAAGGTCTTGAGACCGCCGTCGGTGTTGACCGGGAGTTCGCCGCCGAGTTCGAAGACGCCGCTCGCGATGTGTTCCTTCGCGGAGCCTTTCGCGCAGAAGCCGAGGTCTTCGTACGAGAGCAGCTCGGTGAGCGTGAAGCAGTCGTGCACCTGCGCGACCTGGATCTGCTTGCGCGGATTCGTGATGCCGGCCTGCTGGTAGACGTCCGCAGCGGCCATGCCGGTCGGCTTCCACGACAGGAAGTCGTTGCTCGGATCTTTTTGGGGATTCGGGCCGGCTTGCACCGTCACGCCCTTCACCCAGACCGGATCGTCGCGGAAGCCGCGCGCGAGATCGGTGCGCGTCAGGATCACCGCGGCGGCGCCGTCGGTCTGCGCCGCGCAATCGTAGAGCCCGAACGGCCACGAGATCATCCGCGCCGCACCGTGTTCTTCGAGCGTGATCTCGCGCTTCAGGAACGACTTCGGTGCGAGCGTGCCGTTGTGGTGATTCTTGACAGCGATGCGGCCGAGGTCTTCGCGCGTCGCGCCGTACTTGTCGAAATAGGTGGCGGCGCAGAGCGCGAACCAGCCGGCGGGCGTCTGCGGCAGATCGCGCACCTGGTTCATCATCACGCTCGGGCCGGAGACGCCGCGGTCCTTCGGCTTGTCGTAGCCGACCACCAACACCGTGTCGTACATGCCCGCCGCGATCGCGAAGACGCCGCAGCGGAACGCGTCGGTCCCCGTCGCGCAGTAGTTCGAGACGCTGGTGACGGGCTTCCAGAGTTTCAGCGCATCGCTGCACTCGTGGGGACCCTTGTTCGAGTAGATCGAGCCGGTGAAGACGGCGTCGATCTGGCGCTGCGGCTCGTCGATGCCAGCGTCGGCGTAGGCTTCGTACGCGGCATCGACGATCATGTCGCTCGGCGCCTGGTCCCAGTTCTCGCCGAACTTGCAGGCGCCGACGCCGACGATCGCGACCTTGTCGCGGATGCCTTGGCTCATGCTCGAGACTCCTGCGGAACGGGCGTGGCTTTCCAGTAGTAGTTGGGTCGCCCGCCCACTTCGTGGATGCGGCGGAACGTGAACTCGACCGGCAGGCCGATCTTCGTCTGCTGCGGCGTCGTGTTGATGAGTTGCAGGTGGACGCGCGCGCCGTCGATCTCGGTGATCGTCACGATCGTCGGCGGATCGGGTGTCGGGAAGAAGAAGTCGAAGGTGTAGGTGACGACGCGGCCGGTCTTCTCGGCGAGGCGCACCAGCTCGAACTCGTCCTTCGCGAAGCAGGTCTCGCAGACGCGCTGGATCGGGAACTGCAGCGCGCCGCACTTGCCACACTTCTGACCCTTGAACGCGATGTCTTCCTCGCGCTCGCGGAAGTGGATCGTCGCCGACAGACCGGCGTCGCGCGGCGACTCGTACTCGCGTGTCTGGAGCTGGCGCGCGCTCAGGTAGCGCTCGTAGTTCTTGACGGCGCGGCGCCGCGCAAGATGCCAGGCGACACCGCGTCGCGGCTCGAGCTTCAGGGTCGCGTCGGTCGTGCGCAGCGCGATCGCTTCCGCACCGTCGCCGTAGTTCGCGAGCAGCAGGCGCTCGCCCGGCTTCGCCGTTTCCAGCGCTGCTGCGAGCAGCAGCGGCGCGTATGCGCAGCCCGCATTGCCGAGGCGGCCGAAGAGGCCGTCCTGGATCTGCGCGGGATCGAGCCGCAGCGCGTGCGCGACGCCTGCGAGACTGCGGTCGTCTGGCGCGTAGAGCGCGACGCGCGCGAAGTCCGCGGCGGTCGCGCCGGTCTTCGCGTAGAGGCCCTTCACCACTTCGACGAGGTTGGGCGTGTAGCCCTCCTGGATCACGAAGCGATCTTCCCAGCTGTGCACGAAGCGATCGCCGTCGGCGCGCCAGACGTCGACGAGTTCGTCGGCGACGCTGTGCGCGGCTTCGAAACTGGCGATCGCGTCCGCATCACCGATCAGGAATGCGGCGGCGCCGTCGCCGAAGCTGCGTTCGAGACCGGACCCGGGCGCGCCGAGCCGGCAGTCGCTCGCGATCACCAGCACGCGCTTTGCAGAACCGGCCGCGACCGCGTCGAACGCCGCTCGCAGCGCCGCGGTGCCGGCGCGCAGCGAACCGGCGTGATCCGCAGTCGCGACATCGCGGCGCAGGTCGAGCGCCTTCGCGATCAGCGCAGCGGCCTGCTTCTCGCGGAACGCGTAGGTGGTGCTCGCAAAGTAGATCGCATCGACGCTCGCGCGATCGAGATCGCGCAAGCAGTTCATGCCGGCCGCGACCGCCATCGTGACGGCGTCTTCGTCGTTCCACGCGACGGAGCGCTCGGGAGTGACTTCGTCGCCCTCGAGGGACTTGCCCGCGATCGTCGCGAAAGCGAGCCGCGTGGGCGGAACGTAGGCGCCGTACGAGACGATTCCCGCCATGGCTACTCGCCCTTCGTCTCGCTGGACTGGACTTTCACGCCATCCTTGTAGAACGGGTAGGGCGTCTTCATCAGCCCGAACGGTTCGAGCCGCGTGCCGAAGAAGTTCTTCATCTGCTTCTGCAGGTCTTCCACCGACCAGCCGCCGGGCTTGAACATGCCGGTGCCGTAGCGCGGTTGCTCGACGATCACGACGCGGTCGGCGCCGCTGCCGAAGATCTGGCCGGTGACCCAGTTCGCGTCGTCGCTGCACAGCCACGCGACGAAGGGACCATTCAGCGCGGGATCGATGAAGGGCAGGTCGACGGTCTTGCCGCCGATCTTCGCGGTTGCCGACATGCGCGTGGTGCCGGCCGGGCTGATTGCGTTCACGCGGATGCCATAGCGCGAAAGCTCGCCGGCCCACGTGTACGTCATCGACGCGATCGCGCCCTTCGAGCCGGCGTAGTTGGTTTGCCCGAAATTCCCGAAGTGGGCGGCGGAGACGGTGTTGACGATCGAGCCGCCGCTGCCCTGGTCGCGCATCCGGAACGCCGCTTCCTGCGAGCACATGAAGGTGCCGTGCACGTGCACGCGCAACACGCTGGTGAAGTCGTCGTCGCTCATCTTCAGGAACGAGCGGTCCTTCACGTTGCCAGCGTTGTTGACCAGCGCTTGGATGCCGCCGAACGCGTCGACGCAAGCGCCGATCAGGGCTCGAGCGCCCTCGCGCGTGCCGATGTCGTCGCTGTTCGCGAGCGCCTTGCCACCGGCCGCGCTGATCTCGTCGACCACCTTGCTGGCCTCGGCGCCGTCGATGTCGTTCACCACCACGCCGGCGCCCTGCGCCGCGAGGTGGAGGCAATGTCCGCGTCCGATGCCGCGCCCGCCGCCGGTCACGACCGCGCCGCGTCCGTCCAAGAGTCCCATCAGCGCTCTCCCGAGGTATTTCGAGACGGACCGTATAGGAAAGCCGCAAGGGCGTCAAAACCGCTCGGGGATGCCGGAAAGAGCGCGAGTGCCGGTAGCATGCGCAGCGGCACAGCGCGCGGATCGCGCGTCGCAAAGCCAAGGAGGATGCGCGATGTCTGCCGCCCCGATCCGCCCCGAGGTCCAGCGCTTCGTTGCCCGTCACCAGCCGATGCTGATCGATGGCCGCTTCGTCGCAGCCGCGTCGGGCAAGAGCTTCGAGAGCTTCGATCCCGCCACCGGCGAGGTGCTCGCCCACATCGCCGAAGGCGACCGCGAAGACGTCGACCGCGCCGTGCGTGCGGCGCGTCGCGCGTTCGAGTCGGGCGCTTGGCCCGCGATGACGCCCTCCGAGCGCGGGCGGCTGCTGTGGAAACTCGCGGACCTGCTCGAGGCGCACGCCGAGGAGTTCGCGGAGCTCGAGAGCCTCGACAACGGCAAGCCCGTCACCGTTGCGCGTGCAGCCGACGTTCCACTCGCGGTCGATCTGCTGCGCTACATGGCGGGTTGGGCGACCAAGATCGAGGGCTCGACGATCCCGATTTCGGTGCCGGGTCACGTTGCCTGGACGCTGCGCGAGCCGGTGGGCGTCGTCGCGCAGATCATTCCGTGGAACTTCCCGCTGCTGATGGCAGCGTGGAAGCTCGGCCCCGCGCTCGCGACCGGCTGCACGGTGGTGCTGAAGCCGGCCGAGCAGACGCCGCTCACGGCGCTGCGACTCGCCGAGCTGGTGTGCGAGGCCGGCTATCCCGATGGCGTCGTGAACGTCGTGCCGGGCTTCGGCGAGACGGCGGGCGCCGCGCTCGCGGCACATCCCGGTGTGGACAAGGTCGCCTTCACCGGCTCCACCGAAGTCGGCCGGCTGATCTTGCAGGCTGCGGCGGGGAATCTGAAGAAGGTGTCGCTCGAACTCGGCGGCAAGTCGCCGAACGTGGTGCTCGCCGACGCCGATGTCGATCTCGCGATCGCGGGCGCAGCGAACGCGATCTTCTTCAACCACGGCCAGTGTTGCTGCGCCGGCTCGCGACTCTTTGTCGAGCAGCCGATCTTTGATCGCGTCGTCGAAGGTGTCTCGGCGATCGCGCAGAAGATCCGTGTCGGCCCCGGTATGGATCCGACGACCGAGATGGGGCCGCTGGTGTCGCAGGAACAGCTCGAACGCGTGTGCGGCTACCTCGAGTCGGGCGCGCGCGAAGGAGCGCGAGCCGTCGCCGGCGGCCGCCGCGTCGGCGAGCGCGGCTACTTCGTCGCGCCCACGGTGCTGGTGGATACCAAGCCGTCGATGCAGGTCGTGCAGCAGGAGATCTTCGGGCCGGTCGTCACGGCGATTCCGTTCGCACGCGAAGCAGACGCGCTGCTCGCCGCGAACGACACCGTATACGGACTTGCCGCGGCAGTCTGGACGCGCGACGTCGGCCGCGCCCACCAGATCGCGTCGAAGCTGCGCGCCGGAACGGTCTGGATCAACTGCTACAACGTCTTCGACGCCGCAATGCCGTTCGGCGGCTACAAGCAATCCGGCTGGGGCCGCGAGATGGGCAAGGAAGCGCTCGAGCTGTACACCGAGACGAAGTCGGTGTGCCTGAAGCTCTAGTCCCGCGTAGCGAGCCAACGGCGAGCGGCGAGACCTCATGAGGCCGCCTCCCGCGTAGCGAGCCAACGGCGAGCGGCGAGGTTCATCAAGACGGTCAGCCCGC
>CAYGWM010000136.1:0-1065 GCA_964353555.1 uncultured Spirochaetales bacterium | reverse complement strand
TCCCGCGTAGCGAGCCAACGGCGAGCGGCGAGGTTCATCAAGACGGTCAGCCCGCGATCGTCGTCGCCAGCGCTTCCTCGTGCTCTTCACTCGTGCCGAAGCAGGTCGACAGCACCCACGCGCGCTTCAAGTAGTAGTGCGGCGCCATTTCCCAGGTGTATCCCATGCCGCCGTGGATCTGGATGCAGGCACGGGCGTTCTTCATCGCGGCGTCACCGGCCACGACCTTCGCCGACGCGACAGCGCGGGCGGGATCGCCGACACCAGCTTGATCGATCGTGGCTCCGGCGCTCCACACGGCGGCGCGCGCCATCTCCTGGCGCACGAACATGTCGGCGAGCATGTGCTTGATGCTCTGGAAGCCGGCGATCGCGCGGCCGAACTGCTCGCGCTGCTTGGCGTAGGCCGTCGCGAGTTCCTGGCTCATCTCCGCGACGCCGAGTGCGAGCGCGGCGGTGAGCGCGGTTCCTTCGAGGCGCAGGCGCGCCGCAAGGTCGGGACCGCCGATGTGTTCGCCGGCGGGCAGATCGAGGACGCGGTGCAGCGGCGTCAGCGGGTCGAGCGGCGTCGCGATCGCTTCGCTCTTCAGCGCGCGCGGGTCGAGTCGTTCGACGCGGTCCGCGTGCAGCACGAGCAGTGCATCGAGTTCGGCGAAGTGCTCGACCAGGTACGGCTCGCCGAGCGCGCTCGAGAGATCGAGCCCGCCGACGATCGTGTCGCCGGTCGTTGCGCCCGGGACGAGTCCCGCGGCGAGATGCGTCCACACGATCGGGCCGGGCACGAGGCGTCGCGCGAGTTCGGAGAACACCAACACGGCGTCCGCCATGCCGAGTCCAACGCCACCGTCGGACTCCGCCGCGCGCAGCCCGAACACGCCCATCTCGGCGAGCCCGCTCCACAGCGCGCGATCGAAGCCGCCCGCCTCCGCGAGCGCACCCAGCTTCTCCGCGGGCATCTGGCCGTCGCAGAAGGAACGGATCCCGTCGCGCAGCGCGATCTGGTCGTCGGTCAGTCGAAAGTCCATGCTTGCTCCCCGGGGACGTTCGTTGCGTGAGTTGCGTCGCG
>CAYGWM010000135.1:0-9559 GCA_964353555.1 uncultured Spirochaetales bacterium | reverse complement strand
CGACGAATCCGGTGCCGATCTACTGGATCACGCGCGATGCCGCCGGTCGCCGACTGCAGAGCGGCGGCCTCGCGGATCTCGCGCCCACGGTGCTCGCGCTGCTCGGTGTTCCCGCGCCGCCGGAAATGACCGGGCATTCGCTGATCGTTTCGAATGCATTATCCTCGCCGCTCGCCGTAGGCTCGCTACGCGGGAGCGTCCTGATGAACTCTCGCCGCTCGCCGTAGGCTCGCTACGCGGGAGCGTCCTGATGAACTCTCGCCGCTCGCCGTAGGCTCGCTACGCGGGAAACGAATAGCGCTCATCCCACCGGTCCCGGTGGAGGCCCGCATGCGCGGGATGCTCGCCGACTTGCTCGATCTGCTACTGCCTCGCGCCTGTGCGCGCTGCGGCGGCGCCGTCGATGGCGACGACGCGTTCTGCACGCGCTGCGTCGCGGCGATTCCGCGGATCGCCGTGGGCGGTTGTCCGCTCTGCCAGCTCCCGGTCGCCCGGGCGCCGGCGCTCTGCGGCGGCTGTGCGCACGAACGTCTGCCGCTCGCGCAGATCGCTGCCGAAGTTGTTTTTGCCGGCGAAGCCGCGCGTTGGGTACACGCGTTCAAGTACCCAACGGAGGGACTCGCAGGGCTCGATCCGCGACCGGGTGCAGCGCTCAGCGCGCTGATCGCCGATGCGGCGCGACGGCTCGCGGGCGGCGCGCCCGCATTCGTCGCGCCGGTTCCGATGCACCCGACCAAGCTGCGCGAGCGCGGCTTCCATCCCGCCAGCGATCTTTCGCGCGCGGTTGCTGTCGCGCTCGGCACCCGCGTCGACCGCAGCGCGCTCCGGCAACTCCGCCCGACCGCGAGCCAGACCGGGCTCGATCGACGGGCGCGGCGACGCAACGTCGACGGCGCTTTTGCAGCGCGCGCCGGGCTACGCGGCGTTGCGTGCGTCGCGCTGGTCGACGACGTGGTGACGACGGGCGCCACACTCGCCGAGTGCGCACGGGCACTGCGGCGCGCGGGCGTTCGAAACGTCGTCGCCGTTTGCGCCGCGCGGACGTTGTAGGCGCGGCACGACGCTCAACGCTTGGCGCCCATCACCTCCACAATCGCCGCGCACAGACGCTCCGAATCGACGGGCTTCTTGAAGATCACGCCATCGAGACCTTCGATCCGGCTGCGCTTGATGATGTGGTCCTTGTCGTAGTGGAACGCAGTCATCATCAGGATCGGCAGCTCGGGCCAGCGCTTGCGGACGGTGGTGAAGAGTTCGTAGCCGTCCATGTTCGGCATCACGACGTCGGTGAGCACGACGTCGAAGCCGCCCTTCTCGATCTTTGCGAGCGCGAGGGCGCCGTCGCCGGCCGTTTCGACCTTGCAGCCTTCGGCTTCGAGAATCTCCGCGAGCGTCTGGCGGATGCCGCCATCGTCGTCGACCACGAGCACGCGGGCGCCTTCGAGACGCGGGTCGCGCGGGCGGCGGCGACCCCGCGTGCCGCGCAGGTCGACCATGCGCGCTGGGCCGACGTACTCGACCGTCTCGTACTGATCCCCTGCTGCCATCTTGCCGAGTCGCTCGACCACGTCGGCGATGCGCGCGACCTCGCGGCGGATCGCGTCGAGTCGCTCCGTTTCGACCGAGCAGTCGTTCTCGTCGGCGAGCCGCTCGATGTCGCGCTCGAGTAGCTCCGCCTGGTTCAAGATCACCGCGAGCGGGTTGCGGATCTCGTGCGAGAGACCGATCGCGACTTCGCCGCAGGTTGCGAGCTGGTCTTTCTTCAGGATCTCGCGCAGGTCCTTCGCGAAGCCGATCGTGCCGTCTTCTTGACCGGCGTCGTCGTAGAGCAGCGTGCCCGAGATCGCGACCGGAATGCGCTCGCCGGACTTCGTCAGGAACTCGGTCCGGAACGTCTCGCAGATGCCGACTCCGCCGTACTCGGGGCTGCGCATCGCCGCCATCACGCGCTTGGCCTCGTCGAGGTCCGGATAAAGCTGGCCGACGTAGTGGCCGAGCACTTCGTCGGACTTGTAGCCGAGGATCTTCGAGGCGCCGTCGTTATAGGAAACCACCGTGCCCTTGCGGTCAGTGGCGACCACGATGTCCGTGGAACGATCAATCAGTTGTTCGAGTCGCTCTTTGGTCACGGCCATCGGATGGGACCTATTCGAGCCCCTGGGCGGCGAGCCAGCGCTCGGCATCGATCGCGGCCATGCAGCCGGTGCCGGCCGCGGTGATCGCCTGCCGGTAGGTCGGGTCGGTCGCGTCGCCGCACGCGAAGACGCCCTCGACCGAGGTGCGCGACGAGCCCGACTCGATTTTTATGTAGCCCGTCGAGTCGAGCGCGAGCTGCGCTGCGACGAGATCGGTGTTGGGCTTGTGGCCGATCGCGATGAACAGCGCCTCGATCGGAAGCTCCGTCTTCGCGCCTGTCTTCAGGTTCCGGACCCGCAAGCCGGTGACGAAGTCGTGACCGAGCACCTCGTCGACTTCCGAGTCCCACAAGAAGCGGATCTTCTCGTTCTTGGTGGCGCGTTCCTGCATGATCTTCGATGCGCGCAGTTTGTCGCGGCGATGGATCAACGTGACTTCGGGCGCGAAGCGTGTCAGGAACAGCGCCTCTTCCATCGCGGTGTCGCCGCCACCGACCACTGCCATCGCCTTGCCCTTGTAGAGCGCGCCATCGCAGGTGGCGCAGGCCGAGACGCCGCGGTTCATCAGGCGCTGCTCGGATTCGATGCCGAGCCACTTCGCGGTGGCGCCCATCGCGAGGATCACTGCGTCCGCGGTGAACGCGCGCTCGGACGTCTCGACGCGGAACGGGCGCCGCGAGAGATCGATGCGCGTCGCGTCCTCCTGGAACACACGCGTGCCGAAGCGCTCCGCCTGGGCCTGGAAGCGCTCCATCAGCTCGGGGCCGGAGATCGCCTCCGGGAAGCCGGGGTAGTTCTCGACGTCGGTCGTCAGCATCAACTGGCCGCCGGCCATCAGTCCCGCGACGACCACGGGTTCGAGTTCGGCGCGCGCCGCGTAGAGCGCCGCGGTCCATCCCGCCGGCCCGCTGCCGACGATCAGCAGGCGCACGTGCTCTGCAGGCGCAACGACGTGCGGCTGCATCCCGAGCAGCGCGTCGAGTTTGCCCGCATCCTCGAGCGCGGCGAGGTCGTCGAAACCTCCGACGTGGCGCTCGCCGATCCAGATCTGGGGCACCGTGCGTCGACCGCTGCGCTCGATCATCTCGCCCGCTCGCGCCGGCTCCGTCTCGATGTCGATCTCGGTCCAAGTCTGTCCCTTTGCCGCGAGCAGGCGCTTCGCACTGTCGCAGTAGGGGCAGGTTTCTTTGGAGTAGATCGTAATCGAAGGCATCGAGTAAACCTCCGAGGCCGCGCGCGCCGCAGCGTAGCCTCGGCGGGGCCGGGCGTCAGGTTGTCAGGTTACGAGGCACTCGTACGAAGGATGGAGCCCAAGGCATCGGCATTTCTCTGCCAATCCGACTCGCTCCGCCGCGCCGGCCCGCGCGGAAGACGAACTCATCCAGGCAGTGCTGAAGATGGCGCTCGCCGAGACCCATCAGAGCGCGAGGGTCGAGGTCGAGAGCTCCGACTCGCCGGCCCCGTTGAACGCGCTGGCCCGGTGCGTCGCCACGGCTCCGAAGGGCTGATGGAGCAGCACCAGCGTGACCGTGCTCGGATCGCTCGGCAGGCGCTCTACGGTCGCCTGCCATTGCGCGCTCGCGGGACGGCCGTCGAGGCAGGTCTGGAGATAGGTGACGACCTCGCGCCCGCCGGAGAGGTACGCGTCGGAGAGGTCGAAGCGGCAGACCCGCTGGTAGCCGGCGGCCCCGAGGCGCCACAGCCAGATCCCGTCGACGTCGCCGCTGCGGAAGAGCGGCAGCTGCACCCGGACGGTGGATGGCTGGCAACCCGTGATCGGTGCGACCAGCAGCGCGAGCGCCAGCGAGAGTGCGAGCAGGAGTCGGTTCGGAATCGGCGGCACGTTGGTGTTCCCCCCAAGTTCGGCGGGGCGCAACCTAGGCCGTGGTCCTGACATCGTGGTGGCTGCTGGCTGAACGCCTCGTTCATGAGCGGCCGTTCATGAACGATCGAAGTCGCGAGTGCGGCGTCCTCCGGTGTGTCGTCTCCGCGTCTGCGGAGTTCGAGCAGGCGCGCCAGGCGCCGCGCGAGGGAGCGCGCAATCGTACGCCTACCGCATTATGATGCGCAGCGACCCGCACGGCGCTCGCGGACGGAGTTGCTGCGCGATGTCGAGCCGGGCCATGAGGGGTGAATGCGCGCAGACTCGAGGATCGCCTTCCACGCCTGCAACGGGTTGATGTTGCTCGCGTGCGTCGTGGCTTCCGCGCCGGCCGCCGCGCAGAGCCCCCCGGTTCGAGAGCAGCAGCGCCCCGTTCAGGGGCTCCGCGAATCCGAGCGAGCGCAGCGCGCCTTCGAGGCCTCCGAACGGCTTCGCCCGCTCGAGCCGGGCGAAACGGTCACCTACGAGGACATCCTCAAGAGTCCGGACGATGTCGAACTCAACTACCGCTACGCGCAGTCGCAGGTCGCGGCCGGTGAGCTTCGGGGGGCGGCCTCCACCCTCGAGCGCATTCTGCTGCTCGCCCCCGATCTCGCGCGCGTCAGGCTTCTTTATGCAGTCGTGCTCTACCGGCTCGACAACCTGAATGAAGCGGAGCGCGAGTTCAGGACCGTCGCGACGCTTCCGATGGCCGACAGTCTGCGCGAAGAGGTGGATTACTACCTCGAGCAGATCGCGTTGCGACGCAAGACGACGCGCTACTCCGCCGTGCTCGGCGGTGGCATGCAGTGGGACAGCAACCGCAACGCGGGCCCGGCCGGCGGTGAGGTCCTCTTTCTCGATATACCGCTCCAGCTCGTCGAGGGGAAGAAGCAGAGTGACTTCAGCGGCGTCATGCTCGCGGGTCTGCGCGCACAGCACGACCTCGGCTACGACGCGGGACACATGCTGACCGGCGGACTCCAGGTCTACGGCCAGAAGCAGGTCGACGTGACGGACCTCGATTTGATGGCGATCGCTGGCGAAGCCGGTGGGCTGTACCGGTCGCCCCTTGCCGATGTGCAGCCCGGTATTTACGCGACGTACATGAGCCTCGGCGGAGAGAGCTACCTCAGCACCATCGGCACCGGCGTACGCGCGAACCACCGCTTCTCGCGGTCGCTCGATGTGGTTGCCAGGTTCCGCTTCGACTACGAGTGGTTCGAGAGCCTCGATCGCAGCCCGATCACCGATCAGCGCACGGGCGCGCGGGTCCAAGGGGGCGCCGGTGCCACCTGGACGCCGTGGCCGATGCTGCGCTTCGACGCGGGAGCCGGCGGCGTATACAAGGTGGCCGACCAGGATTTCTACACGTACTCCGGACCGCTCGCCTACCTGAGCGGCACCTGGCTGCTCGGGCGGGGCCAGTTCCTGCTCTCGACCTTCACCTTCGAGTACGACCGCTACGAGGGACCCGAGCCGATCATCTCCGCCGAGACCCGGCGCGACGCCATCTACGTGGGCGGGATCACGTACGGAGCGCCCCTGGGGCTCCTGTTGCCGTTTCTCGCCCACTCGCACGTGTTTCGCGACACCCTGTTCACCGTGAATGCCACCTACCTGAACGAGCAGTCCACGATCGAGAACTACAGTTACGACGATTTGCGCTTCACTGTGATGTACACCAAGAACTTCGAGTTCTGATTCAAACGAACGACCCCGAGGTGCTCCCGATGCGGCTCGCGCTCCCCCGACTGCTGCTCCCGTTCGCCCTCGTTCTCGCGCTGCCGGCGCTGGCCACAGAGCAAGCCGGCGTCTCTGCCGCGGTGCGCGGCCAGGTGGCGCTGAATCGGCTGCAAGTCGCCATTGGCCGTCAGGTCGTCGGAGGGGAGCCGATCCTGCTGCAGGACGCGATCAAGAGCGGGCAGCGCTCCGGCATGCAGATCCTGCTGCTCGACGAGACCGTCTTCACGATCGGGCCCGAGAGCGAACTCGTGATCGACGAGTTCGTCTACGACCCGAGGACCAATGCTGGCAAGCTGAGCGCCGAGATCACGAAGGGCGTGTTCCGATTCGTTTCGGGCAAGATCGCCCATCAGAAACCGGAAGACATGAACGTGAAGCTCCCGTCCGGGACGCTCGGCGTACGCGGCACGATGGTCGCCGGCCGGGTGGACCCGACGAGCAAGGGTTCGCGACTCGTGCTTCTCGGCGAGGGCCCGGAGAACGACACCGGCTCACCCGCCGGCGCCTTCCTGGCGTGCAACGCCGGAAAGTGTGTGCGCATCAACCGACCCGGCTACGGCACGATCATCGAGGGTCCCGATTCGCCGCCCGTGACGCCGTTCCTGTTCTCTCGCGAGGAAATCGACGCACTCACGCGTGCCGTGTCGGACCCGCAGAGTTGGGTCGAAACGGCGTCTTCGGGCGCCAGCGGGACGCCGGACGTCGCGGCGGGCCCGGTGGGTGAAGCCGGCGTCCAAGGTGGCGACCCGCGCTCGGCGACCGAGGTCTCGGGGATCTCGAAAGCCGGCGGTGCAGAAAACAGCGACACGACGAGATCCCGACTGCGCACGCTCGAGGGGCTGGATCAGGCCAGCACCGACGTCGCGCAGTTCTCGAACCAGACGGTGAACGTGAACGGTCGCGAGGTCGCCCTTCCCGAGAATTGCAGCGACCTCAGCAGCTGCTTCGGGGGCGTGTCGATCCCCTACCCCTTGCTGCCGCCTGACTTCAACATCACGACCATCGACCAGCTCAGCACGCTCGCGGCGAGCGGCGTGCAACAGGGGCTGTACCAGCAGACGAATCTCGGACTGGTCGACATCAATGGGCAGTCGGACGGAAGCTACGACTTCGCGCTCGAGGTGTTCTTCGGCAGCCAGAGTGCGTATCTCAGCGTCTCCAACTTGAACTCTTCGATTCTGGGCCTGACCGGGGTGTCCTTCAGCGATGATGCGATCGACTTCTCGTCGTTGCCGCCCGGCTCTCCCGTAACCATTGTGACCACGGCCACCGTTCTGGGCTCGGTCGACGGCCCGTGCGGCAACGGCTGCGACGCGGTTGGCGGAGCGGTGCTCTTCAACGGCAACGGCCGGATTGCGGACTCTGCGCTACCGGTCGTCGGGATCACGGCGCCGGTCGTGACGGGCGGCCCCGTGCTCGAGACGATCTCGGCTTCGGTAGAGCCGATCCCCCGCTAGGAGCCAGGCTCCCAGCCGGCGTATGCGCCGCTTCGGCCCGCGTTGGCTCGCGCCGCTGATCGCACTCGGTCTGGCGCTCGCGTTGCGAGCGGCTGAGCCGGCGGGGGTCCAGGAGCTGCAGCTCCGCGCCTTCGACGGCTTCCAACGCCTCGCGCCGCGCCCCTACACCGATGTGCCCGTACGCATCGTCGATATCGACGACGCGAGCCTCGAGCGCATCGGTCAGTGGCCGTGGCCGCGTTCCGAGGTCGCGGCGCTGGTGAACCAGCTGTTCCGGATGGGCGCCGCGGTCGTCGTCTTCGATGCGGTATTCGCCGAGCCTGATCGCACCTCTCCTGCGCGGCTTCTCGATGGCATCACGGGTCTCGCGGCGGACGCGAATCTCCGTCGCGAGATCGAGCAGCTGCCGGATCACGATGCGCTGCTGGCGAAAGCCTTTGCCGATGGCCGCGTCGTCACGGGTTTCGTCTTCACCAACGAACCGGGCGGCCGCGATCCGCGTGCGGCGGCCGGCTTCAACTACGGCGGGGATCCGTTCGCGCATCTCGCTCCGCGCAACGGCACCGTGGTGAATCTTCCCAACCTCGAAGCGGCCGCCAGCGGCAACGGGTCCTTCACGGTGGATCCCGATCTCGACGGAGTACACCGCCGCGTGCCTCTGCTCTTCGCGCACGAAGGCGCGCTCTACCCGTCGCTGGCGGCGGAGGCGATCCGCGTCGCCACCGGCGCAAAGTCCTACTCCGTGAAGACCGCGGGCTCGAGCGGCGAGGCGAGCTTCGGCGCCAGTACGGGCATCACACAGCTGCGGATCGGGACGGAGTTCACCGTCCCCACCGGCCCGCGCGGCGAGATCTGGGTCTGGTACACGTCGTCCATTCCCGCCCGTAGCGTGCCGGCCTGGGAGCTGCTCGCGGGAGATGTCGATCCCAACAAGATCGCGGGCAACATCGTGCTCGTCGGCACCACCGCCGCGGGGCTTCGCGACGTCCGCGCGACGCCGCTCGACCCCGTGGCGTCCGGGGTGTCCGTTCACGCGCAGATCATCGAGCAGATCCTGCTCGGCGAATATCTCGAACGTCCCGACTGGGCAACCGGCGCGGAGCTGCTCTACCTGCTCCTGCTCGGCCTGCTGCTGGCGCTGCTCATTCCGCGCGTCGGTGCGGTGGGCACGGCGCTGCTGGGCGCCGGCGGAATTGCCGTCGCGGTCGCGCTCTCGTGGTACGCCTATGACTCCTGGCGCTGGTTGCTCGACCCTGTCTACCCGGGCGTAGCTGCGCTCGGCGTCTATCTGGTGGGCTCGCTGCAGAACTACTTGCACAGCGAGGCGCAGCGCCGCCGCGTGCGCGGCGCGTTCAGCCGCTATCTCGCCCCTTCGCTCGTCGACGAGCTGGCTGCGAACCCGGACAAGCTGCGTCTCGGCGGTGAGATGCGCGACATGACGCTGCTCTTCTGCGACATCCGCGGTTTCACCACGATCTCGGAACGACTCGATCCCCAGGCGCTCACGCATCTGCTCAATCGCTTCCTCACGCCGATGACCGACATCATCCTCGCGAGTCGTGGTTGCATCGACAAATACATGGGCGACTGCGTGATGGCGTTCTGGAACGCACCGCTCGACGATGCCGAGCATGCGCTGCACGCCTGCGAGTCGGCTCTCGCGATGATGAAGGCGCTGGAGCAGCTGAACGCGAAACTCGCCGAGGGCGATGCCGTGTTCGGGCGCCCGATCCCGCCGCTCGGCGTCGGAATCGGCATCAACACGGGCATCTGCTGTGTCGGAAACATGGGATCCGATCAGCGCTTCGACTATTCCGTGATCGGCGACGAGGTGAATCTCGCCTCGCGGTTGGAAGGGCAGTCGAATTCCTACGGCGTGTCGATCGTGATCAGCGAAAACACGCGCGTGAGCGTGCCCGCCCTTGCGTGTCTCGAGATCGACCTGATTCGCGTCAAGGGGAAGACGCGGCCGGTGCGCATCTACGTGTTGCTCGGCGACGAAGCGTTGGCGTCGAGCGCGTCATTCCGGAAACTCGTGACGGCGCACGATGCGATGCTCGCGGCCTACCGCGGCCAGCGTTGGGAAGAGGCGCTCGCCGCGCTCTCGGTGTGCCGGCGTGTCGGCGGAGGTCTCGCGCTCGGCGATCTGTATCGGCTCTACGAGGAGCGCGTCGCAGCGTTTCGCAGCATTCCGCCGCCGCCGGACTGGAATGGCGTCTACGTGGCTCTCGGCAAGTAGTCCCGCGTAGCGAGCCAACGGTGAGCGGCGACATCATGCGCCGATCCCGCGTAGCGAGCCAATGGCGAGCGGCGACATCATGCGCCGATCCCGCGTAGCGAGCCAATGGCGAGCGGCGACA
>CAYGWM010000134.1:8183-9699 GCA_964353555.1 uncultured Spirochaetales bacterium | reverse complement strand
GCGACGCAACTGACGCAACCAACGTCCCCGCTCAGATCCCTTCCCCGCCCAACGTCCCCGTCCGAGGGCGGCGTGAGCGTCGGCGGGGACCGCGCTGGCTCGTCATCACGCGCGCCGGTAGGCTGCGCGAATGCCGTCGGACCTCGCACGACTCGCCCAACTCGCCGCGCGCGCGGCCGACGCTGCGCGCGCCGAGATCCTGCCGCGCTTTCGACGAGTCGCGGTGGAGATCAAGAAGGACGGCTCGCCCGTCACCGAAGCGGATCGCGCCGCCGAGCAGGCGATCCGGCGTGTGCTGCACGAAGGCGACCCCGGCGTTGCGATCCTCGGCGAAGAGTTCGGCGCCGACGGAAACTGGCAGCGCGGCGCGGCCTGGGTGATCGACCCGATCGACGGCACGATCGGCTTCGCGCGCGGCATCCCGCTCTTCTCGACGATCATCGCGCGACTCGAGGACGGCGTGTCGGTGCTGGGCTTGATCGATCTCCCGGGACTCGGGGAGCGCACCGTCGGCTGGAAGGGCGGCGGCGTCACGCGCAACGGTGCGCCGGTCCGCTGCTCGCAACGGAACGATCTCGGCAGCGCCCTAGTCGCGCACGGCGACGTCTTCTGCTTCGATCGCTGCGAAGAGCGCCCCGCGTTCGAGCGGATGACGCGCGAGATCCAGATGCTGCGCGGTTACACCGACGCCTTCGGCCATGCGCTGGTGCTGGCCGGGGGCGTCGATGCGATGGTCGACCTCGACCTGAACCCATGGGATGCTGCGGCCACGCAGATCCTGGTGCCGGAAGCCGGGGGGCGCTGCGTCACGCTCGAATACCCGGCGCGGGGCAAGCTCGGCCTGGTTTTCGGGGCGCCCGCGTTGGTCGAGCAGCTGGCGGGCTGGCTGACGCGAGGCCGAATCCTGTAGAACGGCTCCCGCGTGGTGCCCCGAAGGTCACGAGAACATTCCGAAGGACACTCTTTACAAGCCGGAGCATTCCGCTGTAGATTCCCGCCCGACCGAACGCTCGGTAAGCCCGACTGGCTCCCCCGACAAATCGAGTGAGGATTCCATGCGAGCACGCGCTCTAACTTTCCTGCTGACTCTGGCTCTCGTTCCCTCGCTCGCCGCGTGTGACGTCAGTCGGTTCCGCATCGCCAAGTTGCATTTCACGAGTCCCGCAGCCGACTCGCTCGTCACGGAACCGACCCCGGAGTTCGTGCTGCAGCTGCCGAAGTTTCGAAGCGGAGTACAGATCCTGCTCGACGGCGCACCCCTCGACGAGGGATCGTGGAGCGAGACCGAACAGGAAGTGCGCGGCGTGCTCGATGGTGTCGCGCCCGGCGTCCACGTGCTGCGCGCGGAAGTCACGTTGCGGCGGGCGATCTTCCGCGGACTCGCAATCCAGGTATCGACCTCGATGCCGTTCGAGATGGCGGCCGCCCCGAGCTTCTCGGTGCGCGAGAGCGTCGAGCAACTGCACGTGACGCACGGCAACGCGAATACGGAACTCGAGGTGCTGGACGCCGTCGG
>CAYGWM010000134.1:0-8083 GCA_964353555.1 uncultured Spirochaetales bacterium | reverse complement strand
ACGGCCCCTACCCGGTGCTGGTGAACTACTCCGGCTACGACCCGTCCCAGCCGGTGGGGCCGTTGCAGCTCGGCGGCTTCGACCTCTGCGGCTTCCTGGGCCCGCAGTTCCCAGTGCTCTGTGACGCGCCGGCCGCGCCGGAAGCGCTGATCGCGGGCGTTCTCGGCTTCGCGACAGTGGGCGTGAACATGCGCGGCACCGGCTGCTCGGGCGGCGCCTACGACTTCTTCGAGCCGCTCCAACTGCTCGACGGCTACGACATCATCGAAACGGTCGCTACACAAGATTGGGCTTACAAGGTCGGCATGGTCGGGATCTCGTTCCCTGGCATCAGCCAACTCTTCGTCGCCAGCACGCATCCGCCGAATCTCGCGGCGATCACGCCACTCGCGGTGATCTCGGCCGTCGACACCACGATGAACCCGGGCGGCATGATCAACATCGGCTTCGCGGTGCAATGGGGACAGCAGGTCCTCGACCAGGCCGATCCGTACGGCCACGGCTGGGAGCGGGGACAGGTCGATGATGGCGACTCCGTTTGCGAGGAGAACCAGCTGCTCCATTCGCAGAAGGTCGACATCATCCAGAAGGCGTACGACAACCCGTTCTACGATCCAGCGGTCTACGATCCGCTGACGCCGCGCGAATTCGTCGGCCAAATCGACATTCCGGTCTTCACGTCGGGAGCGTGGCAGGACGAGCAGACGGGCGGTCACTTCCCGGATCTGTGGAACCGCTTCACGAACGCTCCCGTGGTCCGTTACACGGCCTACAACGGCGCGCACGCGGATGGCTTCACGCCGCAGGTGCTCGGCGAGTGGAAGAACTTCCTCGACTTCTACGTAGCCGATGAAATCCGCCCCATCTCTCCACCCATCCGTGCGTTCGCTCCACTGCTGTTCCGCGAGATCTTCGGTGTGAACGTGACGCTGCCGGCCGAGCGCTTCTCGCCGCTCGAAGACTTCGAGACGGCGCGAGCCGAGTACGAAGCGGAGCAACCGATCCGGATCCTGATGGAGAACGGTGCCAAGCCGGGCTCGCCGCTCGGCGCGCCCCTAGCCAGCTTCGAACTCGGCTTCGACTCGTGGCCGCCGGCCGAGACGCAAGCGCGCCGCTTCTATTTCCACGCCGACGGTTCGCTGCGTGACTTCGCGCCGTCTGAACTCAGGTCCGCTTCGTCCTTCGAACACGATGACGCCAAGGGCCAGGAGACTTACGCCGTCAACGATTCGTTCGAGAAGGCGCTGCCCAACATCCAGTGGCTGCCCATCAAGCCCGGTCGGCAGGTGGTGTTCGTCGGCGAGCCTCTCGAAGACGATGTGGTGATGATCGGCCACGCGAGCGCGGACCTCTGGATCCAATCGGAGGCCACCGACGCGGACCTCGAGGTGATGCTCTCCGAGGTTCGTCCCGACGGGATGGAGACCTACATCGCGAGCGGCTGGCTGCGCGCTAGCCGGCGAGCACTGTCGCCGGAGTCCACCGAGCTGAAGCCGGTGCAGACGCACCTCGAGGCCGACGTCGCGCCGCTGGCGGCTGGCAAATGGACACTGGCGCGCGTAGAGATCTACCCGTTCGGCCACGCATTGCGAGCCGGCTCGAAGCTGAGCGTCTCGGTCGCGACACCCGGCGGCAACAAGGGACGCTGGCAGTTCGACGTGCTGCAGCTCGGTGCGGGCGTGACCCACATGATCTCACACTCGGCATCGCACCCGTCGAGCCTGGTCGTCTCGGTGATCCCCGACATCGCAATCCCGACGCCGCTCCCCCCCTGCCCCAGCCTCCGCTCCCAGCCCTGCCGCGCCTACGTCCCCGAGACGAACACCGTCTTCGAGCGACGCGGAGGAACGCGAGCAAGGGGACGGTCCTCTGCTGTGCCTGGCTGAGGACTCGAGGGACACACCCCCGACCGGAGACAGGCCTGCGTCAGCAGGTCTGTCCCCTTTCTCCTCCGCGCGTCCTCGCGAGGACCGTCCCCTTTCTCCCGCTAGACTGGGTGCCGCTTTTTTTGATGTGGGGAACACGCGATGAGCGACCAGCTTGCCCTTCCCAATCTCGACGACGCGCGGCAGTTGCTCGTGGCGGCGGACTCGCTGCTGGCCGGCGCGCTCGCCCGCGCCCGGGTGATCACCGAGAACGGCAAGGCGATCGACGATCACCAGGTGCTCGCGGAACGTGTCGCATACGCCGCGACCGAGGCACGCGCCGCGCGCGCGCTACTCGAGTACGCGTCGAGCGTCCGCGGCGACGGTCGCGGCGACGTGTGGTTCGAGGCCACCGCAGCCGCCGGCGCGGCGGAGTTGGTCGCGAGCCTGGTCGCGCGCCTCACGCCCGCCATCGACGACCTCGGCCTCGGCGACGACGCGCTGCACGCCAGCTTCCCTACCGACATCCGCAAGAAACTGCGCGCCGCTTCCAACGAAGCCGTGTTCCGCGCGATCGGGCGCGAGGTCGCGTCGCGACGCGGCCGCAATGAGACGCCGCTCGACGAGACCCTCGAACAGGTGCGCGCTTCCGTTCGCGAGTTCGCCGAGAAGGAGATCGCGCCGCACGCCGAGCGCATCCATCGCAGCGACGACCTGATTCCGGAAGAGTTCATCCAGAAGATGGCCGAACTGGGCTACTTCGGGCTCTCGGTGCCCGAGGAGTTCGGCGGCTACGAGATGGGCAATCTCGCGATGATCCTCACCACCGAGGAACTCTCGCGTGCGTCGCTCGCGGCGGCTGGCTCGCTGATCACGCGCCCCGAGATCCTGACCAAGGCGCTGATGGCGGGCGGCACCGAAGAGCAGAAGAAGTTCTGGCTCCCGAAAATTGCCGTGGGCGAGCTGATGGTCGGTATCTCGGTGACGGAGCCCGACATCGGCAGCGACGTGGCCGGCGTCAAGTGTCGCGCCGACCGCGCGACTGTCGGCGGCGTCGACGGTTTCGTCGTGAACGGTCCGAAGTCGTGGTGCACTTTCGCGGGTCGCGCGAACGTTCTGGCATTGCTGGCGCGCACCGATCCCGACATGAGCAAGGGTCCGAAGGGCCTGTCGCTCTTCGTGGTCGAGAAGGAAGTTCACCGCGGTCACGCCTTCGAATGCACGCAGCCTGGCGGCGGCAAGATGAGCGGCAAGGCCGACGCGACGATCGGCTACCGCGGCATGCACTCGTTCACGCTGCAGCTGGAAAACTGGTTCGTTCCGGCAAGCCATCTGGTCGGCGGCGAACGCGGACTCGGCAAGGGCTTCGCGTTGCAAATGGGCGGCTTCGCGGCGGGACGCTTGCAGACGGGCGGTCGCGCCTGCGGTCTGGCGCAGGCCGCGCTCGAGAAGGCATGCGAATACGTGGTGGATCGTGTGCAGTTCGGCAAGGCGACCGTCGAATACGGTCTCACGCAATTCCTAATCGGGAAGATGGCGGCGAAGCTCGCCGCGGCGCGCGCGATCACCTACGCGGCAGCGCTCGCGATGGACGAGGACGAGCGCAAGGCTGCGCCGCTCGCGGCGCAGGCGAAGCTGCTCGCTTGCGACATCGCCGTCGGCATCACGCAGGACGCGCAGCTGCTGCACGGCGGCTGGGGCTATGCCGAGGAGTATCCGATCAGCCGTTACACCGTCGATGCGCTGGTGCTGCCCATCTTCGAAGGCGTGAAGCCGATCCTGGAACTGAAGGTCGTCGCGCGAAATCTCCTCGGTGAGTGAACGCGACGCCTGTGAGGGCGTTCCCGGCCGCGTGGCGCCCGTCGTCGATCGCAATCGCTGCGAGGCCAAGGAAGGCTGCGTCCGCGTCTGTCCCTACAATGTGTTCGAGATGCGCCGCCTTTCGCGCGAAGAGCGAACCGGCATGTCGCTGCTGGGGCGACTCAAGTCGGCCGCGCACAAGAACCGCCAGGCCGTCGTCGTGAATCCGGAAGCCTGCCACGCGTGCAACCTCTGCGTCGAAGCGTGTCCGGAGAAGGCGATCCAGCTGGCACCGTTCCGGCTGATGCATTGACCCAACACCATGATCGGTGCGCCGCAACGGCCCACCGGAAAGGGCATCCGTGCCGTTCAGCACCCTGAAGCTTCATCCGAGTCTGCTGCGAGGCGTGAAGGAACTCGGCTTCACCCGGCCGACGCCGATCCAGAGCGAGGCGATCCCGCCCGCACTCGCCGGCCGCGACGTGCTCGCCTCCGCGACGACCGGCAGCGGTAAGACCGCGGCGTTCCTGCTGCCGATCCTGCACCAGCTACTCGACAAGTCGCGCGGCACCACGCGCGCGCTCGTGCTGACGCCCACGCGCGAACTGGCCGCGCAGATCCTCGAAGACCTGAACGATCTCGCCGTGCACACGCCGATCAGCGCCGCGTCGATCTTCGGCGGCGTCGGCATGGGTCCGCAGGAGCATGCGTTCCGCAGTGGTGTCGACGTGATCATCGCGACGCCCGGCCGCCTGCTCGATCACTTCCGGATGCCGTACGCAAAGCTCAGTGGACTGCAGCACCTGGTGCTCGACGAAGCGGACCGCATGCTCGACATGGGTTTCCTGCCGGACATCCGCCGCATCCTGCGCCACATCCCTTCGCGGCGGCAGACGCTCTTCTTCAGCGCGACGATGCCCGCGCCGATCGCGTCGCTGACGCGCGAACTGCTGCACGATCCCGCCACCGTCGCGCTCGCGCGCCGCGCGGCGCCGGCGGTCGGCATCACGCAAGCCGTCTACCCGGTGGCGCAAGAGCTGAAGCAGGCGCTGCTGGTGACGCTGCTCGAGCGCGGCGAGATGCAGGAGGCGCTGGTCTTCACGCGCACCAAGCACCGCGCCGATCGGCTGACGATGCATCTGGTGCGCAACAAGATCGAAGCGGTGCGCATCCACGGCAACCGATCGCAGTCGCAGCGCACCGAAGCGCTCGCCGGCTTCAAGGACGGCAAGTATCGCGTGCTGGTCGCCACCGACATCGCCGCGCGCGGCATCGACGTCGAAGCGCTCGGCCACGTCGTGAACTTCGACGTGCCGCTGGTCCCCGAGGACTACATCCATCGCGTCGGCCGCACCGCACGCGCGGAGCTGACCGGCGAAGCCTTCACCTTCGTGTCGCCCGGCGAACAGATGGACATGGCGCGCATCGAGCGGGTGATCGGCAAGAGCCTGCCGCGGGTGACGGTACCCGATTTCGACTACAGCGCGAAGCCGAAGGGAAACCTGGAAGTGTCGCTCTCCGAGCGCATCTCGCAGATTCGCGCCCGCAAGGCGGATGAGCGGGGTCGCGCCAAAGTCAACGCCGAGCGCCGCGGCGGTCGGCCGAGCGCGGGCGGGCGTGGTTCGTCTGCGCGGCCCGGCGGCTCTTCGTCGGGCGGTGGGGGTCGCGATGGCGGGGCCCCCTCGCGCCCGCGAGGCGGAAGAGGCGGACCGCGCCCGCGCCGTTAGAGCCAGCGCCGCACGCTGCGTTTGTAGTCGAGGTAAGTGGAACCGAACTTGCGCTCCAGATACGCTTCCTCGTGGCGAATCGCGATCGTGTAGATCGTGACGAGCACCACCGGGACCAGCGCGAGGATCCAGCCATTGCCCCAGGTGATGCCGATGCTGGTCTGGAGCAGCGCCATGCCCACGTACATCGGGTTGCGCGTAAACCGATAGATCCCCGTCGAGATGATCTCCGGTGTGCTTTCCCACGGCTTCGGGTCTTGACCCGTGCGCCGGAAGAGCCCGATCGCGGCGGCAACGAGGGCCACGCCGAAGAGCGCGGTCGCAACGCCCAGGCCCATGCGCAGCGCCAACGGCAGATCGACCGGCAACGCGAAAACGAACACGTGCAACAGACCGCCGACGGCGACCGCTCCCAGGTAGACGAACGGCGGCGGAAATCGCACCGCCGCACCATCGCGCTCATTGGTATTCATGCGCACGAGTATGCCTGAGAGCCGGGCCAGACGGTTGCGTCGCGTGCATTCGGGCCGAAGCGGTGGGTCGATGTCATCATCGACTGCCGGACGGACACGAGCGAGAGGGAGCGGAACGTGTCGAGTCGCGACGAGGTACGACGCCTGGCGCAAGAATCGATCGATCGCGGTGATGCCACCGGTTGGTTCGAGGAGCTGTACCAGCGCGCATCAAATGACTGGGATCGCGTTCCGTGGGCGGATCGCGCTGCGAATCCGTTCCTCGTCGAGTGGCTCCGCTCGCCCGACGCTTGCGCGGGCGGCACGTCCTGTCTGGTGGTCGGGTGCGGGCTGGGCGATGACGCGGAAGCGCTCTCGGCGGCTGGCTTCCGTGTCGTCGCGTTCGACATCTCGCGGACCGCGGTCGAAGCCTGTCGGTCCCGGTTCCCCGATTCTACGGTCGAGTACGTGGAAGCCGATGCGCTCGTGCCGCCGCCTGCCTGGGCGGGGCGCTTCGATCTCGTCTTCGAGTCGTACACGCTGCAGGTGCTGCCGCCCGCCGCGCGCGCGATCGCAACGGGCGCTCTCGCCGCGCTCGTCGCTCCGCGCGGTCGACTGCTGGTACTGTGCCGCGCTCGCGATCGCGACGATCCGGTAGGCCAACTTCCCTGGCCGCTTCTGCGCGAGGAACTCGACGCGTTCCGCGCGTACGGTCTCATCGAAGTGTCGTGCGAGAGATTCTTCGACGATGAGACGCCGCCGGTGCGGCGATTCCGCGCGCTGTATCAGCGTCCAGAAAGTGTCGTCGGGGAATTATGAAGGTCTCCATCTACCCCGCCGATCAGAACCGTCCCGTGGCGGCGCGCGACTCGAGTTGCCGACACGGGGGGCGCGGCGCCGGCGCGCGTCGGCCGCAGGCTCAGCGGTCGTCGAGTCCTTGCAGCGCCTGCTCGCGCTCATTCTGGGCATCTACCACGAGTTTGTAGGCGACGTAGTACTTGAAGATGTTGCCGACGTAGCGAACGGTCTCCTGACCGATTCGCTTCGACGCCACGATCTCGACGTTGTTGAACCACACGTTCGGGTCGAGGCCCTGCGCTTCTGCTTCCTTGCGCAGCTTCGCGATCCGTGCGGGTCCCGCGTTGTAGGATGCGAACGCGAAGAGCTGACGGTTCAAGCCGTCCAGCTGCGCGCCGGCGAAGTAGCGCTCCATCACCGTGCGCAGATACTTGGCGCCCGCATGGATGTTCGGCTCGATCTCGCGGACGTCGCCAACTTCCAGCTCCTTGCCAGTCTCGGGCATCACCTGCATCACGCCCAGCGCGCCGACGCGGCTCTTCACCCCCTGATCGAGGCGCGACTCCTGGTAGCCCTGCGCGGCGAGCATCAGCCAATCGAAGTCGTACTCCTTCGCGTACTTCTGGAAGATCTGGATCGTGCGCAGCAGCTTGCGGTACTCCTCGGGCGAGCTGGCGCCCTTCACGTACTGGGTGTTGCGCAGGTACTCCTTGAACTTGGCGTTGCCGAAGGCGCTGCCCTTGCCGTGTTCCGCGGCGAAGTCGTTCACCACCGCCGCGAGCTGCGGCGAGTTCTTCCGGAACGCCCACGCGATCTCGCCACCCGTGCGAACCGCCGCTTCCGGGTGTAGCTCGATGTTCGGCAGCACCTGCGCCCAGAACGCGGCTTTGTGGCTGTCCACCACCGCGAGCGGAATCAAGCCGGCGTTCAACATCTCGAGGATGTCTTCGTCTTCGAGCTGCTCCGGCGCGGGCTTCACTTTCAGCGGCGGCAGGCCTTCTTTGCCGAAGCGCTCGTTCACGTGCCACAGGCTCTGGAAGTAGCTGCTGGAGAGCCGGACGAAGATCTGCTGACCGGAGAGATCGTCGACGCTCGCGATCGGCGGCGAGGCAGGCCCCGTCACGACGATCTCATCGACGCCCGTCCACAGCGGCACCGAGAAGTCCACGAATTGCTGACGCTCGGGTGTGACGGTCAGGTTCGCGATCGCGATGTCGCCACGGCCGTTCAAAAGAGCCGGCAGCAGCTCGCCGGCGCTCACCGGAATGAAGACGGCTTCGACGCGCAGCAAGCGCAGGCCGAGCTTCTTATTGACCTCGTCTTCGAATGCCCGGCCAGCATCGTACGAGAAGCCGCGCTGCTGGCCGCTGTCGATGAAGTAGAAGGTCTTCGAATGGACCACGAGGATCCGGATCTGGCGCCGCTTCACCATGCCGTCGAA
>CAYGWM010000133.1:6630-9952 GCA_964353555.1 uncultured Spirochaetales bacterium | reverse complement strand
GAGCAGCGCCGCGCGGTCGAGATCACCGAGGGGCCGCTGCTCATTCTCGCGGGCGCGGGCAGCGGCAAGACGCGCGTGCTCGTGCACCGCATCGCCTATCTGATCGGCGCGTGCGGCATCCCTGCCGAACAGATCCTCGCGGTGACCTTCACCAACAAGGCCGCCGGCGAAATGCGCGAGCGCGTCGAGAAGCTACTCGGCCCCGGCGCGCAGGGTCTCTGGGTCACCACCTTCCACTCGGCCTGCGTGCGCATCCTGCGCCGCGACGGCGGCCACCTCGGCTTCTCGCGCGGCTTCGTGATCTACGACGAGGCCGATTCGCTGTCGCTGGTGAAGGAAGCGCTGCGCCGCCACAACCTCGACCCGAAGGTTCACGATCCGCGCCGGCTGCGCTGGCGGATCGACCAGTTCAAGAACAAGGGCTGGCTGCCGGCGCGCGCCGCCGAAGCGGCCCATGACCTCGATTCGGAGCAAGCCGCCGAACTCTACGCGACGTATCAGCGCCTGCTCGCCGAGGCGAACGCGCTCGACTTCGGCGACCTGATCCTGCAGACCGCCCAGCTCTTCGAGCGCTTCCCCGAAGTGCTCGCGCACTACCGCCGGCGCTGGCACTACGTGCTCGTCGACGAGTACCAGGACACCAATCGCGTCCAGTACCAACTGGTGACGCAGCTGGCGGCGGAACACACAAACTTATGTGTCGTCGGAGATGGAGATCAATCGATCTATGGCTGGCGCGGCGCCGACGTGCGCAACATCCTCGACTTCGAGCGCGACTATCCCGACACGCAGGTCGTGAAGCTCGAGAGCAACTACCGCTCGACGCGCGCGATCCTCGAAGGCGCGTCGCACGTGGTCGCGCACAACGAGACGTCGAAAGGCTTGAAGCTGCGCGCCGAACGCGGTGACGGCGAGCTGCTGCGTTTCTTCGAAGCGGGCGACGAGCGCGCCGAAGCCGCATTCGTGATCCGTCAAATCCTGGGCGCCGCGCGCGAAGGTCGCTCGCCGCGCGAGTTCGCGATCTTCTACCGCACCAACGCGCAGTCGCGGCCATTCGAAGAAGAGCTGCTCCGCTACAACGTGCCGTACTCGATCATCGGCGGCGTGCGTTTCTACGAGCGCGCCGAGGTGAAGGACGCGCTCGCGTATCTGCGCATCGCGCTGAATCCCGCCGACGCCGCGGCGCTGCGCCG
The DNA here is from genome assembly GCA_964353555.1 of uncultured Spirochaetales bacterium. GTDB lineage: Bacteria > Myxococcota_A > UBA9160 > UBA9160 > PR03 > PR03. The sequence continues at coordinate 8,759 of CAYGWM010000133.1, read as the reverse complement.
GATCGTCAACGCGCCGCCGCGCGGCATCGGCAAGACCACCCTCGATCGCGCCGACGCGATCGCGCAGCGCGACGGCGTGACGCTGCTCGCCGGTTTGCAACGGCTCGCCGCAGAAGGCGGCGCCGGTCGCGCCGCGGGGCCGATTCGCGAGTTCGCGATGCTGCACGAGGAACTCGCCCGCGACGTCCGCACGCGTCCGCTCGCCGAGACGATCGCGAATCTGCTCCAGCGCAGCGGCTACTTGCGACACCTCGAAGTCGAGGCTTCGCCCGAATCCCAGACGCGGCTCGAGAACCTGCGCGAGCTGATCTCGGCGGCGGAGGACTTCAGTGTCGAGAGCGCGACGCCCGGCGAGGACGATCGCTCCGCGGTGGAGCTGTTCCTCGACCAGGTGGCGCTGGTCGCCGACGTCGACGGCTGGGACCGCCGCGCCGAGCGCGTCTCGCTGATGACGGTGCATTCCGCGAAGGGCCTCGAGTTCCCGACCGTTTTCTTGGTCGGCCTCGAGGAGGGCATCTTCCCGCACGCGGTGTCGTCACGCGACCTGAGTGGCATCGAGGAGGAGCGCCGGCTGTTCTACGTCGGCATGACGCGCGCGATGGAGCGCTTGTACTTGACCTGCGCGCGCGAACGACGCCGCTACGGGTCGCGCACCTTCGGAGTTCCGTCGCGCTTCCTGCGCGAGATTCCCGAGTCGCTGATCTCGGGCGCGGGGCCGGCGACGCCGCGCCAGGCAAAGCCGGAACTCGACTTCGAGTACGCGCACGCCGAGTACGACGACGGCGGCGGCGAGATTCCGCGCGGCATGCGCGTGCGCCATCCGGTGTTCGGCTATGGCACCGTGCTCGACGTCGCAGGCAACGGCCCCGCGCAGAAACTGCGCATCAAGTTCGACCGCGTCGGTGTGAAGACGCTGCTCACGCGCTTCGCGAACCTGGAGCCCGGCTAGTTCCCGCGTAGCGAGCCGCAGGCGAGCGGCGAGGTCCATCTAATGGCGTCGATCTTCGAAAACGCCCGCCACGGTCGCGCGCTCGCGCAGGCGCTCGACGCGTTCGCGCAGGTTCCGCTGCTGCGCACGGGGCTGCGCCTCGGCCTCTTCGAAGCGCTGCGCACGCCGCAGGATGCGCGGTCGCTCGCCAATCGGCTCGGCCTCGCGCCCGATCTGGTCGCAGCCTGGGCGCGCAACCTCCAAGCGCAGGGATGGCTGCAGAAAGCCGGGCGCAGCGCGTCTGGCGCTGCGGGTCAGCAGAAGGGCGAGGTCTATCGGCTGGCGGCCGGCACGGTGTGGCTACTCGACGCACCCGAGGCGCAATCGCTGCATGCGCTACTCGAGTACGCGGTCGACACGATGGCCGGTCGCCTCGGCGCGCTGCCGGACATGATGAAGGGCGCCGAACGACCGCTCTTCGGGCGCGGCGATGAAGCGCGCCGGATGGCCGCGATCACGCGACTGGTCGAGCCACGCGCACTGCGCGCCATCGAGTCGATCCCCGGCGCTCGCCATCCGCAGCGCGTGCTCGACATCGGCTGCGGTCGCGGCGACTACCTGGCCGAATTGCTGACGCGCTACCGCGACGCGTTGGGCCTCGGCATCGAGATCGACGCGGGTGTCGCCGAGCAGGCGCGGCGGCGACTTGCCGAGGCCGACGTCACGCGCCGCGCAGAGGTGATGGTCGGGGACTTCCGGACGATGGAAGTTCCGCGCGGGAACTTCGACTTGATCCTGCTGAATCACAACCTCCACTACTTTGCGCCGGCGGAACGGCCCGCGCTGCTGCGCCGCGCAAGGGGTCGGCTGAACGAGGGTGGCGTCGTGGCCGTGCAGACGCTGGTGCTGACCGAAGGCATCCTGCCGTCCGTGCTCGGCCTGCAAGCGGGCGCCGCGCTCTTCGACTTGCTGCTGCGGGTGCACAGCAACCTGCACGGCCTCCCGAGCGCTGCCGACGTGCATCAGGCGCTTCGCGACGCGGGCTTCGCGTCGACCGGTGAAGTTTCGGTGATACCGGGCGGCGCAGTGCGGTACGTCTTCGGCACGGCCGCGCCGCCGATGGCCGAGCCCCGGAGCGGCGCCTAGAATGCGCGCCCTCCAATACCCAACGGCGCGCAACGCTCCTCCCGCGTAGCGAGGC
>CAYGWM010000133.1:0-6530 GCA_964353555.1 uncultured Spirochaetales bacterium | reverse complement strand
CCCCAGCGTCCTCAATTTTCTTCGGGACCTTGCGCGAAGCGACCGGGCTGGTCGCCGGGTGCGCTGTCCGGTGCATTCCTCGGTCGCTCGCATCGCGCGAAGGCGCCGAAGCTGCGACTGCAGGCGGTGATCGAACGCTCCAAGGCGTTGCTCGGCATGCCGGCGGACTGGAAGCTCGGCATCGTGCCCGCATCCGACACCGGCGCGATCGAGATGGCGATGTGGTCGCTGCTCGGCGAGCGGCCCGTCGATGTGCTCGCCTGGGAGAGCTTCGGCCAGGAGTGGGTGACGGACGTCACCAAGCAGTTGAAGCTCGACGCGCGCGTGCTCTCGGCGCCGTACGGCGCGCTGCCGGATCTCACCAGCGTCGACTTCACGCGCGACGTGATCTTCACCTGGAACGGCACCACCTCGGGCGTCCGCGTGCCGAACGGCGACTGGATCCGCGACGATCGCGAAGGGCTGGTGCTCTGCGACGCCACGTCGGCGGTGTTCGCGATGGACGTCGCGTGGAACAAGCTCGATGTCGTCACCTGGTCGTGGCAGAAGGTGCTCGGCGGCGAAGCGGCGCACGGCATGCTCGCGCTGTCGCCGCGCGCGGTCGCGCGGCTGGAGTCGTTCACGCCGCAATGGCCGCTGCCGAAGATTTTCCGGCTCACCAAGAAGGGCAAGCTCGACGGCTCGATCTTCGAGGGTTCGACGATCAACACGCCGTCGATGCTGTGCGTCGAAGACGCCATCGACGGCCTCGCCTGGGCGGAGGGCGCCGGCGGCCTCGATGGGCTGATCGCGCGCTCGGAATCGAATTTCGCGGCGATCCGCAGCTGGGTCGAACGCACGCCGTGGGTCGCGTTCCTGGCACGCGACGCCGCGACGCGCTCGTGCACGTCGATCTGCCTGCAGATCACCGATGACTGGTTCGCGGCGCAGGCGCCCGAGGCACAGAGCAAGACGATCGCGGCGCTGGTCGCGCTGCTGGAGAAGGAAGGCGTCGCCTACGACATCGCCTCGTACCGCGACGCGCCGCCGGGCCTGCGGATCTGGGGCGGCGCCACCGTCGAGCGCGCCGACATCGAGTCGCTGCTGCCGTGGCTCGACTGGGCCTGGAGCGAAGTCCGGCCGGCCTGATCCGATCCGGCTCCCGCTCCTGACGCTGAGCCCCTACGCTGCGCCGACGCAGCAAGGAGGCTCCCGGTGCCGCTCCAGCATAAACACGCCGTGTTCGGACCGCGTTTCGCGCGCCATCTGGGTCGCCTGACGCGGCTCTACTGGACGTCCTCGGACGCGCCGAAGGGGGGCCTGCTGCTCGCGGCCACTGTCGCGCTCGAACTCGGCACCGTCTACGGCAACGTGCTGCTCTCGGACGTCCAGCGCCGCATCTTCGATGCGTTCCAGGACAAGCAGATGGCGGCATTCACTGCCGCCATCGGGATCTTCCTCGGTGTCGCCCTTGGTTTCGTGCTCGTGTCCACGTACCGGATCTACCTGCGGCAGGCGCTCGAGATCCGCTGGCGGCACTGGCTCACCGACCACTTCATCAAGGAGTGGATCACCTCGCACGCTTATTGCCAGATCGAGCTGCACCGCAAGGCGACCGACAACCCGGACCAGCGCATCGCCGAGGACGTGCGCGAGTACGTGGCGAGTGCGCTCGGGCTGTCGCTCTCGCTGCTCTCGGCCGTGGCGACACTGATCTCGTTTGCGGCGATCCTCTGGAGACTGTCGGGCCGCTGGAAGTTTCCGCTGGACGGCAGCGACATCCAGATCCCCGGCCTGATGATGTGGGTGGCGATCCTTTACGCCGTCATCGCCACCTTCATCACCCACCGCGTCGGTCGCTCACTCGCCGGCATCCAGTTCGACCGGCAGCGCTTCGAGGCCGACTTCCGTTTCAAACTGGTTCGCTTCCGCGAGAACGTGGAGCCGATCGCGCTCGCCAACGGAGAAGGCGCCGAGCGGCGCTTTGCGCTCGAGCGCTTCCACCACGTGATCGGGAACTGGTGGCAGCTGATCCGGGCCCAGCGAAACCTGAACCTGCTCACCACGGGCATCGGCCAGGCGAACTCGCTGGTTCCGCTGCTGGTGGCGGCGCCGGCATTTTTCGCCGGCCACATGACGCTCGGAAGCGTCATGCAGACCCGGATCGCGTACGGCGAAGTGTCGGGCGGGCTCACCTGGTTCGTGAACGCCTACCAGGAGATCGCCCGCTGGCGCGCGAACATCGAGCGTATCGTGACGCTGTCGGAAGAGATCGAGTCGACGCGCGACGAGCTCGAGAAGACCGAGGTCGTGCACGTCGAGCGAGCCATGGGCGGCGCGCTGCGCCTCGACCACGTGCGCCTCGCGCGGCCGGACGGCGCCGTGCTGATCGAGGACGCCAACGCCGAGCTGCGACCCGGCGATCGCGTGGCGCTCGTCGGCCCGACGGGATCCGGCAAGCGCACGCTGCTGCGCGCCATCGCGGGCATCTGGCGCTTCGGCAAGGGCACCATCGAAGTGCCGGGGCACACGCGCACGCTGATCCTGTCGCAGCGGCCGCACCTGCCGATCGGGACACTACGCGAGGTCATCTCCTATCCCGAGCCGGCCGGCACCTTCTCGGACGACGAGATCCGCGAGGTGATGCGACTGCTCGACCTGCGCTCGCTCGAGAACCGCCTCGATGACACCGAGCACTGGCAGCAGCACCTTTCGGGCGGCGAGCAACAGCGCCTGGCGTTGGCGCGCGCGTTGCTGATCCAACCCGACTGGATCTTCCTCGACGAGGCCACCTCGGGTCTCGACGAGGAGACCGAGGCGCGCGTCTACCAGCTGTTCCGCGAGCGCCTTCCGACCGCGGCGATCGTCTCGATCGCGGACCGGCCCGCGCTCGCGCAGTACCACACGCGTCGCTGGGTACTCGAGCCAGGCGCCGGAGGAGCGGTGCTCGAGGCAGCCTGAGATCGCCGCGATCGGTGTCGGCTCGCGCTCCGATGCGGGCCGCATTCGCCGGCGACTCGGCCGAACTCGGGGCGGTTCCCCCGTCATCGACCGATTCCCTTCGCTCGCTTCATCCGAGCCATGCGTCCAGCGAACCGAATGCGTCCGGCCAGGTGAAGTCGCTCCCGACGCATCGCAGCTCGCCGACTCCGACGACCGCCGCAAGCTCGAGCGGCCCATAGAGATGCGGAAACAATTCACCGGAAGCGAGATGCGCGGTGCCGCCGCCGGCACTCGGCGCAGGCGCTTCGAAGCGCAGCGCAGCCGCGAGCCGCGTCGGATCGATCGCGAGTACCAGCAGCGGTGGCGTTGCGTCGTCGTAGTAATCGTGCGCGACGGCTAGCAGTGTCGATCGCGTCGCGGTGCAGTGCACGAAGCCCTCGCGCGCGAGCGAGGGCGGCGCGTACCAGCCGCCCGCGCAATGCGCGCGCAGCTCAGCGGCCGTCGTGATGTGGTAGATGCGCTCCCGATTCGGCGGGCCTTCGGCTGCGCGCGCGGTCATCACGGTCGCGCCGGCCCCTTCAGCTCGACGACGTTGCCGTCCGGGTCGCGGATGTAGATCGAAGGTCCCATGCCGCCCGCGCCGTAGCGATCGCCGACGTCGCCGGGCGCGATGCCGAATGCGTGCAGATGAACGGCGATCGCGGCGGCGTCGAACGAGGCCATCGCCAGCGCGAAGTGATCGACATTGCGTCCCTCAGCGGCGGGCCCCGCGCCGCCCAGCTTGCCGAGTGGTCCCGTCACCGGCACCAGATCGATCAGGCTCGCGCCCGCGCGCAGTTGGTGTAGCCCCAGCGCTTCGCTCTCGCGTTCCACCGTACAACCGAGTGCGTCGCAATAGAAGCGCTTCGAAGCGGCGACGTCGCGCACGCGCAGCACCACATGATCGATGCAGCGGATCTCGATCGCTGGCATGCGCAGCCTCCTTCGAGCGCCACGCTACCGCATGATCCCGCACCACGGCCGAGGACGGCCGCGCGCTGGCAGCGCGGGGTGGGTCGCTCATGGCACCGGTGGCGACGGCTCGTCGGGCGCCGGCTGGACGCCTTGCGTTCGCAGCTTGTCGATCTTGCGGCGCATCCAAAGCGCGTTGGGATGGGCGGGCGCGAGGCGCAGCGAGATCTCGAGGTCGTAGAGCGCGAGATCGGGGCGCTGTGCTTCGAGTCGCACGCGGCCGAGCAGGTGGCGCACATGGCCGTCGTCCGGGAACACCGCGAGCGATTGCAGATACGCGTGCGCGGCGCCGGCAAGGTCGTGCTGCTTCTGCAATTCGGCGCCGAGGCCCGTCCATCCAGAGCGGCCCTGCGGATACGCGATCGTCGCTTCGCGGTACAGCGATTCGGGATCGGCCCATTTTTTTGCGCGCCCGTTCGAGAATCCCGCGAAGAGCACGACGACCATCGCGAGCACACCGAACACCGCGTGCTGTGCACCGGGACCGCGGCGACGTGCCGTCGTGTCCACCACGTCGGCAATCAGCCACAGCGCGCCGGGCAGCGCCGCGTACAGGTAGCGATCGGCGAACAGGTTGATCATCGGGATCACCTGGATCACCGGCAGCAACATGCCGAAGAACCACGCCGCCATCAGCCAACGCTCGCGCCGCAACCAGCATGCGCGCATGATGAGCAGCGCTACCGCCACCAGCGCAGCGGCTGGCCACAGCAGACGCGCGTCGAACCAGCCCGTCACCGCGGCTGGGTGGACGCCGTGCACCAGATCGAACGGCGCAAACACCAGCCGCACATAGCGCCAGGTGATCCATGGCAGGATCTGGAGCGTGCCGAGCGGTCCGCCGCCGAACCACGGGGAGACGCCGCCTTGCGTAGACTGCGCCGACAAGCCGAGTGCGAACGCGATCGCGCCGATCGTCGCGAGTGGGATCAAGTCGAGCGCCGCACGCCGCAAGCCGCTGGGCCGGCCGTGCGTCCACGCGGCGAGCAGGAACAGCGCCGGCAGCGGAATCGCGGCGGGTTTCGCGAGCAGTGCCAGCGCACCCAGCACGGTTGCCGCGGCGACGCGGCCCGCACGAGGATCCTGCAGCCACGCAAGCCAGCGTTCGAGCGCGCAGAGCGAGAAGCCGACCGCGAGCAGCGTCTTCGACTGGTTGATCCAGCCAACGGGCTCGGCTGCCACGGGATGAATCAGGAACAGCGTCGCGGCCGCGGTCGCCGCTGGGCGCGACATTCCGATGCGTCGGCCCGCCGCGATCATCGCGAGCGCCGTCAGCGCGTGCAGCAGCACGTTCACGACGTGGTAGGGCAACGGATTCGTTCCGAATGCACGCCACTCGACGAGCAAGAACAGGTGATGAAGCGGCGTCCAGTTGGCGAAGTACGGCTCGATCAGCAGCTTCGGAAGCGCCTGCGCGAGCGGTAACGCCAGCACCGGGTTGTTCTCGAGATACAGAACGTCGTCCGAAATGAAGGGCCCGCGCAGGCTCGGCGCGGCGACCAGGAAAGCGAGCAGTACGAAGGCGAGGGCGAGCAGCAGCAGCCTCTGGCTCGTCTTGACGCCAGCGACGGGGCGACTCATGCTCGTAACCCCGCATGCGATCCGGCGCTTTCGCGAACGATTCCTCGGACGATCCCTCTCTCTATGAACGGGAGGTTCGCGCCGTCGATCCGGCGCACGCGACACCGAGCCGCGGCGGCTGCTGCCCGGTCTGCGACGACACCGAGAGCATTCCGCGTTTCGAGATCGAAGGACTGAGCAGTCGCCTGGTCGCATGCACGCGCTGCGGGACGGGCCGCCTCGATCCGCTGCCGAGTGACGCCGAAGTGCGCGACTTCTACCCGCCGCGGTACTACGGCGACCTCGGTAACAAGTTCCGCGAGCCGATCGAGTCGCTGGTGCACTGGGTCGGCGTCCGCCACGCGTCGTTCCTCGCCAGCGGACTGCCGCGCGGCGGCCGTGTGCTCGACGTCGGCTGTGGTCGCGGCGTGATCCTCGGCGCACTCGCGGACCGTGGCCTCGAGGCACACGGCTTCGAGGTCAGCGAAGCGGCCACGCGCGGCGTGGACCCGCGCGCGAGGATCTGCGTCGCACCGCGACTCGAGGATTCCAACTATCCGGACGCGCACTTCGACGGCGTGATCATCTGGCACGTGCTCGAACACGTGCGCGATCCACGCGGCACGCTCGAAACGATCCGCCGGATCCTGCGGCCCGGCGGGCGACTCGTCGTCGCGGTGCCGAACTTCGGCAGCCCGCAGGCGCGTTGGGCGGGTCCGGCCTGGTTTCACCTCGACCTGCCGCGTCATCTCTATCACTTCCCGCTCCCGGCATTGCGACGGCTGCTCGAACGCAGTGGCTTCGGGATCCGCTCCGAGCACCATTTCTCGCTGCGCCAGAACCCCTTTGGCTGGCTGCAGAGCTGGCAGAACCGACGCAAAGAGCTTCCGCGCAACGGACTCTACACGCTGCTTTATCGCCGATCTCCGGGCGAAACGCAGCCCTTCGACGCCCGTACGCGCCGTCGCTTGATGCTCGGTCTCGCGCTCGGCGCCGCTCCGGCGCTCGCGGCCACGCTGATCGAGACTGCCGTGCGC
>CAYGWM010000132.1:0-10025 GCA_964353555.1 uncultured Spirochaetales bacterium | reverse complement strand
GGCGGGAACCTCGCGACTTCCCGCTGGTACGCTTGTGCGCGTCGCCGCGGCGATCCAGCAGGACATAGCCGGGAAGGTCCCGTGCGTGGCTTCCTGCCTCCTTTCGTCCGTGCTTGACGGAATGATGGTTATCGGACCTTGCCAGGAACGCAGCTTGGGATCCCTATGCCCGACACCATCACTTCGGTCGGCGCTCGAGTTCCGCTTGGGAAAAATACGCGGACGCCTTCTTCAGGATCTCGTTGGCTCGCCGAAGCTCGCGGTTCTCACGCTCGAGCCTTCATCCGGGCGCGCTACAGCGCGCGGCGTCCCACCAGGCCGCCGACGGTGCGCACCACCCAGCGCGGGTAGAAGCGCACCAAGTGGGCCGTCAGCCAGTTGGGCGCCCCGGGGACGTCGATCACGCGACCCGCGAGACGCCTCAGCATCGCGCCCGTGTGAGTCGCGAAAGCGTTGCCTGGCTAGACGCAAGCCGGGAGCCCAGAAGCGCGCACTCGCATCCGGTCGAGTAGGATCTTCCGATGCGAGTTCGCCGAGCGCTCAGCAGCGTCGTCTGGCTGTACTTGCAGCACGCGCCGACGGAACGTGGAACGTACTTCTTGAAGCGCATGACAGCCCCGTGGCTCGTCGCGCGACTTCCCACGGGTCCGTGGATTCGCGTGAGCGGCGTCTCCTGCTTCGAGTGGGTGGTCTTCGACGGCGGGCACAAGATGCGCGGCGCCGTCGATTCGGCCACGCATCACATCGGCCGCTGACTCGCGCTGCGCAAACCGCGCCGATCTGCACCCGATTCCCACTTGGCCTCTAAATCGCGCCATACTCGGCTCGGAAAGAGATGATGCGGTCGATTTGTCCGCGTCGAGACTCGACCCTCGGATACCTGATCCCAATCGCGTGTGTGCCTCGGCATGCAGCCGAAGCTCCATGAACTCATCGCATTGCGAGCCTGAACATGAATGAACTGGCACCCGTGGCAATGACCATTCAGCTGCTTGGCGGGCTGGCGCTTTTCCTCTACGGCATGGAGAAGATGACCGATGGGCTGAAGGCGGCGGCTGGCAAGCAGATGAATACGCTGTTGGCCAAGCTGACAGGAAACCGAGTTCTGGGTGCCATCACCGGTGCCATCGTCACCGCGGTCATCCAGTCGTCGTCGGTGACAACGGTGCTCGTCGTGGGCTTTGTCAGTGCCGGACTCCTGACATTGGTGCAGTCGGTCGGCGTGATCTTTGGTGCGAACGTGGGCACCACGGTGACGGCGCAGATCGTGGCGTTCAACACGACCGCGCTCGCCTTACCGTTTATCGCCATCGGATTTGTAATGACCTTCGTTTGGAAGCATGGTGTGGCGCGCCACTATGGCGCCATGTTGATGGGGCTTGGCCTGCTCTTCTATGGCATGGCAACGATGGGCTCGGCCATGGCGCCATTGCGCACCAATCAGAGTTTCGCGGAGCTTCTGCAATCCTTGCAGAATCCTGTCCTCGGTATGTTTGCCGGTGCGCTCTTCACCGCGCTGGTGCAATCGTCCTCGGCAACCATTGGTCTGGCGGTTGTCATGGCCACTCAGGGGTTGCTTTCTCTGCCCGCGGGGATCGCGATCCTCTTTGGTGCAAAGATTGGAACTGGGATCACGGCCATACTCGCCGGGATCGGCAAGCCGCAGGATGCAAAGCGCGCGGCAGTCGTGCATGTCCTGTTCAACGTGATGGGCGCCGCAATCTGGTTACCGTTCATCCCGCAACTCGCGATGATTGCCCAGGCGGTTTCGCCGGTCGCCGCTCATTTGCAGGGAGTGGAGCGACTTGCCGAGGAGGTGCCGCGCCAGATCGCGAACGCCGCAACGATCTGGGCTACCGCCAACACGGTGATCTTCCTGCCGTTCGCCGCGTTGTTTGCGACGTTGGCGATCAAGATCATTCCCGATCGCGCAGTTGTGCAGAAGGAGATCATTCGCCCCAAGTATCTCGATGACGAATTGATCCGAGTGCCATCGATGGCCTTGGAACGGGCGCGGATGGAGCTTGGGCACATGAGTCAGCTCACCAACGGCATGCTCGCAGAGGTCAAGTCAGCCTTCCAAGCAAGGGATCTGAGTGAACTGGCGCAGCACTTTGACCAGATTGTGGTGTTGCGAGACGCAGTGCTCACCTACCTGCAGCACATCGGGCGCAGTGAGTTGAGCGACAGTGAAGCCGAAGAGCATTCACGGTTGGTTGTCGCCACTGGCGAGATCGAGAGCATGAGCGCCGCGATCAGCCGCGAATTGGCGCCGCTGGCCCAGGCCCTCGATGCGGCGGAGATTGCCCCGTCGAACGTGACGACCGAAGTGCTGGATCGTCTGCTGCAGACTGTTCTGGAGACGGCTCAATCTGCACTGCGTGCATTGGTGGAGAGGGACGAGCAAGCAGCGCAGACGGTCGTCGCGAAGCGCATCGCGATACTGGAGCTTTCGGCCGATCTGCAAAGACAGCAGGTCGCGGGCCTGGCCCAAGACGACCCCAATCGCCTCACGAAGCATCGCGTGCAGCTCCAGATAATCGACAAACTCCGTCGCATCTACAGTGTGTCCGAGCACATGGCAATTTCCGTGTTGCCACGGAGTGTTCTCGTTGGCGAGCTCTACTCGTAGCCTTCCGTCATCGCGCCGAAGCCACGTTGCAGAACAGGGTGCTGGACCGCCCACGCGTTCAAATGTCGCGGATGGCCTCGATCGCGCCATCATTGATCGCTTCGCAGAGCTGCGCATGATCCTGTGCGGTGATGTCGGCGTATCGCTCGGCGTATGCAACCATGACATCATCGAACGATCTGTCATCGCCGATGTACCCGCGAATCGTCATGGCATCGCCGGACCGGGCATGTGCAAAGGCGAGCGTCTTCCCGCACAGGCCCGCATAGGCAGCAAGCCGCTTCGGACCAAGCGCCTCTACATCGATCTTGCCCTTACCGTCCCATAGCTGACGGAAGTAGAAGTCGATTTCGCGTCCGCTCGATTCCTGCCAGGGCGCCCAGCCAAGGAGCACATCGCTCGTCGCCTGGATCAGGCGCTGGCCTTCGACGACACGTTGGCCCGCGTGCTTGAAATGGCTGGCCCCGAGATGGGCCTCGAGAACCGATGATGTGGCCTGCTTCATTTGAAGGAAGAGTGGCGTGCCGTCGCCCGCCTCGAAGAGCGCAATGAGACAACGGGTCCCAACGCTCCCGACTCCAACGACCTTGCGAGCAACATCAACCAAGGCGAACCGGTCGAGGAGCAGGCGATGTTCGAGTGAAAGGCTGTGACGGTAGTTGTTCAGGCACTCCGTGACCGCGCGCGCCGCGGCCGTAGCGATCTCGTCATCGACGCGAACGATCAGCGGCGGGTCCGGGACAATCATGCGTCGGCCATTGACGACCTTTGTCAGCTTCTCCAGGGCAAGAAGACTGTTGCGTCGGGTCGCCTTTTCCAGCACCGCTTCCTTCCACTTCCGGTGTTCCTTGCCGTGTCTCCCGATACGCTCCAACGCGCCCTGTGACTCGAAGCGGTAGTAGTGTAGATCGAGTGGACTGCGTTCCGAAGTCTGGGCAATGGACTTGCGGTAATCGCGCATCGCCGATCGCGTTGCACGGCGGGCTTGCTCATTGGTAAAGCCACTTGCTCGGGCAGAGACCGTGACGCTCGCGGCGAGGCGCTTCACATCCCACTCGAAGGGCCCGGGAAGAGTCTCGTCGAAGTCGTTGAGATCGAACACCAGCTCCCGCGTGGGTGCGTGATACCACCGAAAATTGCCCAAGTGGGCGTCGCCACACAGCTCGACCTGAAGGCCCGTCCTGACACCAGCAGCGAGATCACTTGCCATGATCGCGGCGGATCCACGCAGGAAGGTGAACGGCGTGCGACTCATTCGGCCATACCGTAGACGGATGAGGTCCGGGAGGCGGGTCCTGTCCTGTTCGGCCAAAATAGTCAACGGATCAACTCGGCCAGCGCCGATCGCGGCCTCGACATGGGCCTCCAAGGGAACGCCTTCTAGCCGCGCCCGGCCCGCGTCATAGCGGTCGACGGGAGCGGCCTGAAGGTCAGACGATTCGCTCTTGAAGTTGGGCAGCGGATTGACCATGGGGAGTCTATGCGAAGACTCCAAATAGGCGATCGTAGTCCCTCCTCTCTTCGCTGCGCCACCCCGTTCACGATCCCCGATCTACGTGTTCACGATCGCCCGATCTTGGCGTTCACGATGGTCCGAAACGCGCAATTCCCGCCCTTCCGAATGACCCGAATCGCGATCGCCGGACCATGACGCCCGGAGATCCTCCCACAATCCAAGGTCCGAAGAATCAAGAGCACGTCAGGAGGAGATGGAGGCCTACGAGCGGGCGCAACGCGGGAGCTTCGAATCCGTGACGAACCTGCATGGCTTGGGACGGCTGCTGATCGGTGCCCGGATCTACCGCGGGCTCAGCCAGAGAGAGCTGGCGGCCCGCCTCGGCGTCCACGAATCCCAGGTTTCACGAGACGAGCGCAACGAGTACGGCTCGATCACGGTGGAGCGAGCCTCTCGAATTCTCGAGGCATTGGGAGTCGGCCTCGCACCCGGATGCGAGAGCTCGTTTGCGTCAGCCGGTCTCGAGATAGCCGTCGGGTGCCAGGCTCGTCGCCAGCATGACTTCGTTGATCTCTCGATGCCCGGTCCACGTAGGCGATGCTCGATTCTCGCGCTGCTGCCAGAAGCTCTCGATCGAGGTCACAATCCACGAATGGCGCGCGAGCGCCTCGATCGATCGACGCACCGAACCACGATCCTCGAGTCCGCTCCGCATGCCCTCGATTCGCTGGGCGAGTCGCTGCAGCGCGCGGAGTCCAATCGTCAGTCCGAGCTCTCGAAACGGCAGACGAGCCCGCGCGGCTTGTTCGAGTCCTCGTCCCTCGACGAGAGCGGCCAGGCCCGAGCGGGATGCTTCGAGGAGCCCCTCGAGCAGCTCCGGCTCGTCCAGCACACCCCGATCCATCAGCTTCGCGAGGGCGTAGGCGTCGCACAGAAGCCCCCCGAGTCCCAGCGAATCATCCGTGGTCCAGTCGCGGCCGACGCACAACGCGGCCAGATCCGCGACCTCGCGGCGCAGCTCGAACTCGGGGCTCGTCGCCGCGATGCCCTCCCGGCCGGCGAGACGGCTGAACGTGACGAATCCGTCGAGCGCATCGTGCTGGCCCATCGACGGAACGAGAGGGCGCGTCAGATCCACGCTCAGCTTCCAGCGAAGGCCGACGAGCGACCCGGACGAGTCGCGCACGGCGAATCGTGCGAAGGCGGTGCGGGCGAGCTCGACCGCCCAGCGATGGTAGTCCGGCTCCTTCGTGACCCGTGAAGCGGACTCGAGGGCCTGCATCCATTTCGTCAAATAGTGGAAATACTGACCGTCACGATCCCATTCACCCACCGCGTCATGGCGTTCGTCCGGGCGCCGCTCCGGCAACGGCTTGCCGATCCGCAAGCCGCCCGCCGTCGGATGCTGACGCGCGACTGCGTCGTCGAGACCGCTGATCCAGCCCTGGCGCGAGTCGTCGAGTCGGTGTCGACCGAGAACCCGGTGGGTCTCGTCGATCAGGCGAAGCGCGCGCTGCAAGTCCCGAGGATCCTTCTCCTCGACATAGAGGCCCAGGAAATTGCACACGGCGAATGCATCGGTCCACAGGTAGCGGATCGAAGGACCTCCCGGTGACTCGAGGCCCGTCCGCAGGGCGAAGCCGTCCATGATCTCTCGAGGCGTCAGGGCCATCTCGACCGCCGCTACAGACCGAAGGGGTAGGTGTCGGGCAGTCCGCGGATCTCGCGCACTTCGAGCGGCTTCACGGCCCGCGTCCGATCGAACCAGATGTACTCGTCGAACTGCCGGGGAAGAACCGCCTCGAAGTAATGGCTCGCAAGCTCCGTCTCGGGTCGATAGATCACGCCGATTGCTCGTTCGAGCCGCGCCTCCATCAGTCCGCGAACGAGATCGGAATCCAGCGCCGCGCGCATCCCCAGCATCAGATTCGGCGCGTCGACCCCGTGGAACAGGGCCTCGTAGCTGGCCGCATGGGACGGCGTCACGGCCTTGACCTCCATCGGTCCGTCCCAGTAGGACGCCGCTGCGACCGTGCCGTCGTGTGTCCCGAATCCCACCGCGTACGCGCCGTCGCCGAAGCGCTTCCTGCACAGCTCGCCGATGTTGAACTCGCCGCGCGCCGACATGGCAGTCGCTCGCGCATCCCCGACGTGCGAGTTGTGCGCCCAGACGACGGCCCGCGAATCGCGCCCCCGAAATCGCAGCAGCGTCTCGAGGGTCTCGAACATGTGCCGATCACGCAGGTTCCAGGACTCGTGCGATCCGTAATACATGATGCGGTAGTAGCGCTCGGCGTCGGCCACGAGTCGCGCGTTCTGGACGGCATCGAAGAACGCCTCGTCGTCTCCGTGAATGAATCCGAGCCGCTTCTGCATGAAGTCCTCGAGCATGCGGGTCACATCGCGCTCGCAGGAGCGGTACTTGCCGGTCAGCGCCGCCCGCCCGTAGGCCGCAGGATCGCTCTGCCAGGGTGTCAGGCATCCGTAGCGTTCGCGTGCACTGGCCGCGGCGATCGGGTCCCGGTCGTCGAGGAAGTCCAGCACCTGCGCGATCGAGCTGTAGAGGCTGTAGAGATCGAGACCCGCGAATCGCGTTCGTCGTTCGAAGGGGAGCCCTAGATTGTGAAGCCGCATCCATTCGATGAACTCGGCGAACTCCTCGTTGCGCCACATCCAGGTGGGAAAGCGCGCGAAAGCCTGCCACTCCGCCGCAGGTACGTCGCGATCGCGAACGTAGTGGTCGATGCGAGCCGCATCGGGCCAGTCGGCCTCCGCGGCGACGATGTCGAATCCCTTGCGTTCGATCAGTGCCTGCGTGATTCGTGAACGCATGCGATAGAACTCGGAGGTGCCATGGGTCGCCTCGCCGAGCAGCACGACGCGGGCATCCCCGATCCGCTCGAGGAGTCGATCGAGCTCGACATCGTCGAGGCTGACGAAGGTCTCGGCTTCCTCGAGGATGCGCTCCGAGATCTCGAGCGTGCCGCGCGGACGCACCGGCTCGGCGCGCTTGTCGACCTTCCACCCCTCTTCACCGATCAGCGGAACGAATCGAACGGCCCCGAGATCCTCGGAGCGAAACTCGTCGGGACCGACACGGGTGATCTTCAGCAGACTCTGGCGACCGACGTCCTTGCCGACGGGGATGACGAGCCGCCCGCCAATCGCGAGCTGCTCGCGCAGCGATTCCGGTACCGAGGGTCCACCCGCCGCCACGACGATCGCATCGAAGGGCGCCTGTTCCGGCCAACCCAGAGTCCCGTCTCCGCAGCGGACGTACACGTTCGTGTAGCCCTGCTCTGCCAGGCGTCCCTGGGCCAGAGTCGCCAGACCGGAGTGACGCTCGATCGTGTAGACATCGCGCGCGATCTCCCCGAGCACCGCCGCGGCGTATCCGGAACCGGTTCCGATCTCGAGCACGCGCTCCGTGCCTTCGAGCTCGAGTGCGTCGATCATCAGCCCGACGATGAAGGGCTGGGAGATCGTCTGCTCCTCCTCGATCGGCAGCGCCGTATCGTCGTAGGCAAACTCGCCGAGATAGGACGGGACGAAGCCCTCCCGCCGAACCCGGCCCATCGCGTCGAGCACCGCTCGCGAACGAACACCCCGCGCGGCGATCTGCTGCTCCACCATCAGCCGTCGTTTTTGCTGCAGATCGTCCCGTTTCGTCATGCTGCTTCCTCCAGTGTGTCCCCTGACGTGCTCTTGATTCTTCAGACCGCGGATTGTGAGAGAATTTCCGAGAGGCGCTTCTTGTACGCGGTGTGCTCCAACACGAGCCCCGAGACGTCGATGTCGATGACCCGCTCGGAGGCGGCCCCGATCGGCTTGCAGCCGATCGGGGTGCTCGTGAGGCCGCTGCCGGCCCGATAGGCGTACTTGAGCACCGCGTCGTTCTCCGAGAAGTAGTTGAACACGTGCCCCGAGACGGCGCTTGTGACTGCATGCCACTCCTTCGCGTCGCCGCAGCCAACGGCTCCGCCGAGCAAGTGCACATCCCGCACGATCCGCCGCTGCTTCGTCTGCAGCGCCGCCAACGCGTAGTAGATGACGCGCGCGCCGAGCGAGTGGCCGATCAGCGTGAATCCGCTGGGTTGCCGTGTGCGCGCGAGTAGATCGGCGAGCAGCACGCCAGTCATCGAGGCCCTCACCAACGCGGTATGCCAGGGATTGCGAGCGAGCAGGCTCGCGATTACAACGGCGGGGAGGAATCGCGGCGTCTTCCGCGTGCCCCGTCGGGCGAGCGCCACTCCTTTGCCGAAGAAAGCGGCAGCGCTGTTCGATGCCAGAGCGGTTCCGATCTCGTACAGGCGTTTTGATTCCCACGCGACGTGATACCACGGGTTGTTCGGATGGCTCGCTCGAAGTCCCGCGCGCCAATCGGATCCCGTGTTCCGGCGCTGCGTGAGGAACCCATCGATGACGACGACGGCCGGCCCCCGGCCGTCCTGAAGCTTCGTGATGCGAAAGTCTTCGATCTGTCCCAGATAGGCGTTACTGACGATCGCACCCTGGTGTGCGCCGAGCGCAGCGCCGGCCGCCGTCACGACCAAGGTTCCGCCGGCCATGCCAAACCCGCCACCGAGCGCTGCGAGCGAGGCGTTCGTCAGCGCGGCGCCACTCAGCTCGACGATCGCGGTGCCCGTTCCAGCAGCGCCGAGCCATCCGCCGGCTCCCAGCCACGCTGCGATGGCGGGCGCGCCGATCAGCGCGGCCGGGGCTAGCACTGCCGCGCCTGCTACCGAGAGTCCGGCGATCGTCGCGAGCTGGCGCAGATTCTTTTTGTCTCGTCTGAACAAGACTGCGTAGTCCGCGAGGTCGTCGAGGCGCGCTCCGGCGTTCTCGAACGAGGCGATCGTGCCGTCGTGCACCGCACAGAGTTCATCGGTCCAGAGCTTGCGAATCTGCTTCAGCCAAGCGTCGCTCGAGAGATCGTCGGGGCGGCCTCGCGCCATCTCGTCGCACCAGCGGCACTGTACGGTGCGCGATCCGCAGCGGCTGCAGCGGTAGTCGTCGCGCGCGACGAGACGGTCGCGCTCGAGCCGGTGCGCGGTCTTGTGGAGGCACCAGGAGCAATACGCTTTGCGCGTCATCGAGCGGCCGGAACGGAGCGCTCGCGGCCCGCTGCTCGGTGGCCGCGATTGCGAAGCTTCGCCACGAGTGATTCCCTGATCTCCCGCATCCGAGCGCGGACCGGCGCCGGCGCGAGCACCTCGACGCCGCGCAGGATCCGGTCGAGATCGCACGCGATCTGGAGGGTCCGCTCGACCTGTTCGTTGCACCCCTTCGCCGTCGACATCTGCGACCTCATCTGTCCCATGTTCCCCCTATGCTCCCTGTGTAGCCAGAGGGAGCATGACTTCGATGGCCCGACGTAGTCACCGCAGGCGCATGGTGCTCAGAACGCCCGACGCGGGCCCCATCGCATGGGCGGTCGAGGGCGACGCCCAGAATCTGCTCGCCGGGGCGGCGCTGAGCCGGGCGGTGGGGTTCTGATGTTCAGGAACGAGCTTCCGCGAATCTCGAAGTCGAAGTTCACGAAGGGCCTCCAGTGTCCGAAGCTCCTTTGGTGGAGCGTCCACGAGCCCGAGGCGCCGGAGCTCGTGCCCGACGAATCGCAGCAGCGCGTGTTCGCGCGCGGAACGCGCGTCGGCGAGCTCGCGCGAAGCCACGTGCCGGGTGGCGTACTGATCGATCTTCCGCACACGCAAATTCGCGAGCGCGTTGCGGCGACGGCCAAGGCGCTCGCCGCCGGCGCGCCCGCGATCTACGAGGCGAGCTTTCTCGAGGACGGCGTCTTCGTTTCGGTCGACATCCTGGAGCGTCGCGGCGACGGCTTCGTGCTGACCGAGGTCAAGTCGACGCTCGATGTGAAGGAGGAACACCTCGCCGACGTCGCGATCCAGCTGCACGTCGTGCGCAGGGCAGGGCTTCCGG
>CAYGWM010000131.1:0-10120 GCA_964353555.1 uncultured Spirochaetales bacterium | reverse complement strand
CGTCCTCGTCGATGCCGGCGAGCTTCGCGAGCGGTGACGAGAAGCGCGACAGCCGGATGCTCGACAGATCACGCGTCGCCGCGCTCGCGTGCTCGCCCATCGCCTTCTCTTGATGCGGGAACGCGGTGATCACGGTGGCGCGCTCGCGCTCGACGAGGTCCAGCGCCGACGCCGGCTCGAAGATCTGCTGCAGCAGCAGGCACGCGCCGGCTGCCAGCGTCGCACCGAGCGACATCGCGATGCCGGCCGTCCAGAAGAACGGCTGCGCGGTGAAGACGCGGTCGCCCGCGACGAGGCCCATCAGCTCGGCGAAGCGCCAGCTCTGGATCACCGGCGCGCGCTGGAAGTGCAGCACGCCCTTCGGATGCGCGGTCGTTCCCGATGTGTAGATCAGCACGCCGTCGTCGGCGGGCGAGACTTCGGCGATCGCGGCGTCGAGCAGCGCGTCGGGAACGTCGCTGCCGCTCTCGACCATTTCCTTCCAGGATTCGGCGCCGCCGCGCGAACGCTCGCTGCCGAGACACACGAGTCGGCGCAACTGCGGCAGTGCTGGGCAGAGCAGCCGGCCGGGCGATCCCTCTTCCAATTCCGGGTGCTCGGTGAAGAGCTCTTCGAGGAAGTCGCGGCTGCGCAACGAACGCTGCAACAGCAGCACGGAGACGTCCGCGTGACGCAGGATGTAGTCGCGCTCGGCCTTGGTGGCCATCGTCGAGATCGGCACCACGACCGCGCCGATCATGGCCGCGGCGAACGCGCCGATCGCCCATTCGGGGCGATTCGCAACCAGCAGGCCGACGTGTGCGCCCTTCGCGACGCCGGCGCCGGCGAGGCCCCGCGCCAGCGCCCGCGCTTCGCGCGCGAGATCGTCGTACGTAGTGGTGCACCCTTCGAAGCGAAACGCCGCACGCTCGCCGTGCCGCGCCGTCACGTCCTCGAGGAAGCGCCCGAGCGTCCACCGACTCGGATCAGGTTGCAGCCGAAGCCCAAGAGAAGCGTCCATCGCTCCCTCTGAGTACCACGTCACCTGACCCGTGTTCGGCTCGCCGCCGCCCGGCGGCGAGCGCACTGATCAAACTTGCAGCTCTGCAGTGCCGGCGGCCATCGTTTCGTCGCGCTGGTTCGTCATCACCACTTCGACCACCGCGACGCGCTTCGCCTCGATGAGATCCGTTACGGTCGCGTTCAGATACGTGACGTCGCCGGTCAGCGCGGGCGAGCGGTACTTCATGTCGCTGTGCAGCACGCGGCCGTGCTCGCCGATCCAGTTGTTCAGGTAGTCGAGGATCCAGGCGCCCATCGACGCGCCGTACCCATAGCCGCGCGGCATGCCGATCAACTGCGCGTACTCGGCCTGCACGTGACCGCGCGACGGGCCGTGGTAGAGACCGTCGCCGAGCGTCGGATCGAGCTTCGCGGCCTCGAGATCGCGCGCCATCTCGGGCAGCCAGCCGGCTTGGTAGAGCGACGACGCGCCGCCGTCGTCGCGGAAGGTGCCCCACACCGACATCAGGAACGCGCGCCATTCGCAGGTGAAAGTGGCGATCGTGTGCGGGCCGACCGGTCGCGTCGGCAGCTTCTGCCCGACCTCGATTCCGCTGCGCCGGCCGTGACCGAGATCGAGGAAGGTCCGGTAGTAGTCGCGCTTCTGTTGCTCGACCGCCGCGATCTCGTCGGCGGTCCAGCGCGGCTCCGGCGTTTCCGCGAAGACACCGCGCTGGCGCGCTTCATCGGCGCGGTAGCGGATCGACGTCGAGCGCTGTTTGCAGACGACCTGGCCGTTCGGCTTCAGGTAGGTGGTATCGCCGCGCGAGAACATCGTCGGGCCGGCGAACTTCGTCTCGGTGACTTTGTAGTCGTAGAGCATGCGTTCGAGCGTGATCTTGTCGCCGGGCTCGATGCGCGGCGCTTCGAACCACCACTCGTCGCCGCCGAAGAGCATGTGGGTGCCGGGGATGTTGCCCTGGATCGCGGGTCCGGCGCCGTGACTGTCGCTGGTGCAGACGCCGAACGATTGCGGCGCGAGGATCTTGCCAAAGCAGCTCGCCGCCGCGTACTCGTCGTTCCAGTACAGCGGATGTGGATTCTGCATCCCCTGCACCCAGCGGCGGATGTCGGTCGCGGTGACGGGCTCCTTCATCTGCCCGCCGCCGAGCGGCACGCCGACCCAGCGATCGACGTCCGACGTGTCGAAGTCGGGCCACCGCTTCTTTACGTCGGCAGCGTTCACGCGGGAACTTCGAGCGCCTGCGGCAGCTGATAGATGCGCACCATGTTGCCCGCGAGGATGTCGTAGCGTTCGCGCGCAGGAACACCGTCGAGCATCTCGCCGATCACCTTGCGGCTGTACGGCCAGTCGTTGCCGTGGTGCGGGTAGTCGGTGGACCACGCCATGTTCGCAACACCAATGTCGTAGCGATTCTTGATGCCGATGCGGTCGTGGATGAAGGTGCAGCACCAGTTGTCGTGGAAGTACTCGCTCGGCAGCTTCTTGATCTGCACACCGGTGTGCGTGCGATTGCGCCAGTAGAAACCGTCGAGCTGCTCGAGCGCGGCAGGGATCCAGCCGACGTCCGTCTCGACGCCGAGGAAGTGCAGCTTCGGGAAGCGGTCGTGGACGCCGCTCATGATGATCTCGCACATCACCTCGGGAAACAGCGACATCCCGGCGAGCGCCATGTTCGCAATCGCCGCGGGGCCTTCGAGCGCGCCGGTGCTCTTGCGACTCGGGCGCACGATCCGGATGTGGATCGAGATCGGCATCTCGAGCGCTTCGGCCGCCGCGAAGAAGCGATCGTCTTCGGGGCCGAGCGTGTCGCCGCCGTTCGGCCACGCGGTGACGATCACGCCGCGGAAACCCTTTGCCTTGCAGCGCTTCATCTCGGCAATCGCTTCTTCGACACCGAGATTTGGCATCTGTGCGAGACCGAAGAGGCGCTGCGGGTCGGCCGCGCAGAACTCGCCGCAGAGCCAGTCGTTGTACGCCTGCACGCCGGCGCGATGGAAGTCGCGATCGGGATTGCCCATGAAGTGGTACATCGTGCGCTGCGACGGATACAGGAACTCGGCGTCGACGCCGTCCTGGTCCATGTCTTCGAGGCGCGCGTTGCCGTCGAAGCAGCCCTTGCGGATGTCGGCATAGCTGTAGCCGCGCCACTTGATGTCCTCGAAACGCATGCCCGGCGTCGCGACGAGGCCGATGTACATCAGCGGCTTGTCCGGCCCGAAGTTCCACGCGTCGCCGCCGTCCTCGTCCTTCACGAGCACCGGTGCGCGATCGTGGAATTGCGCGGGCAGCCACGTCTTCCAAAGGTGGGGCGGTTCGAGCGTGTGGCAGTCGGCGTCGATCAGGCGGTAGGGGCGCATCGTTGGATCCTCGACTCGTCACTTCGCTGACGCGTTGTCAGATCCTACTCGCGAAATCAGAGCCTTCGCCACTGCGGCAGCGCGACGCCACCCCCGACCGCCTCGAAGTCGACGACGACGCGCATCCCG
The DNA here is from genome assembly GCA_964353555.1 of uncultured Spirochaetales bacterium. Classification (GTDB taxonomy): domain Bacteria; phylum Myxococcota_A; class UBA9160; order UBA9160; family PR03; genus PR03. The sequence goes on along the minus strand of CAYGWM010000131.1, from coordinate 6,628 downwards.
ATCTGCACCGCCTCGACGCCGACATCGAGCAGGTTGCCGACGACGCGCAGTTGCGGGTCTTCGTCGAGTTCGACCAGCGCGATGGCGAATGGCACGCGCGCCGCGAACGCCGGCAGCACCGGCGCGTGCGCGACGACGAAGCTGTAGATCGTGCCGCGACCCGAGACGCGCTCCCACTCCGCGGCGTCGCTCTGGCAGCGCGGACAGCGCGGACGCGGCGGAAAGCGCCAGCTGCGGCAGGACGCGCAACGCTGTATCTGCAACTCGCCGCGCGCGGCCGCTTCCCAGTACGGCGCGCTGTCGTCGTCGGGCTGCGGTAGCGGTCGCTCGGCGTTTGCCATCGCTTCAATCCCTCGCGAGCAGCAGCGCGCTGGTCGGGACGCCCGCGCCGCTCGTCACCAGGCACAGTTCGGCGCCCTGCACCTGCGACGTCGAGGTGCCGCGGATCTGCCGCACGCCTTCGACGACGAGATTCATCCCGTGCACGTACGCTTCCGAGAGCCCCCCGCCGCTGGTGTTCACCGGCAGCGCGCCGTCCGGCCATTCGAGTCGCCCGCCCGCGGAGAACGGTCCACCCTCCCCCGCCGCGCAGAAGCCGTACTCCTCGAGCGACAACGTGACGAGCGGCGTGAACGCGTCGTAGATCTGCGCGACGTCGACGTCGCTCGGTAGGACGCCGGCGGCGGCGAACAGATCGCGCGCCGCGAAGGTCGACGGCGTCTCGAGAAAACGCGGCGCGTGGTAGTTGGTCATCACGACGTGCTCGGGGCCGGTGCCCTGCGCAGCCGCGAGCACCCGCGCGGGACGCTGCGCCAGATCGCGGGCGCGCTCGGCGGACGTCACCACCACCGCGAGCGCGCCGTCGCTCTCGAGACAGCAGTCGAGCTTGCGCAGCGGCTCGGAGACGAACCTCGATTGCTGGTGATCTTCGAGCGTGATCGGATCGCGCATCAACGCGTGCGGATTGCGCGACGCGTGTTTGCGACACGCCACCGCGACCGCGCCGAAGTGCTCGCTCGTTGTGCCGTACTCGTGCATGTGACGCCGCACGATCATCGCGATCTGGTCGACCGGTCGCACCAGCCCGTACGGCGCGCTGAACTGTGCGTCGCCGCCGACGCGATTACCGGTCGCCGCCCACGGTCGCCCGCCCGATCCGCGATTGCGCGCGCGCCAGCAGACCACCACCGACGCGCGCCCGGTTGCGATCGCCATCGCCGCGAGCCCGACCATCGCGCAGCCGCCTCCCCCGCCGTAGCCGGTCTCCGCGAAGAAGCGCAGATTCGGGATGCCGAGACTGCGCGCGACCTCGACTTCGGAGGTCGCTTCGAGATCGAAGCGCACGAGCCCATCGACGTCGCGTGCGGCAAGGCCCGCGTCGGCGAGCGCGGTAGAGATCGCCTCGATCGCGGCGCGGCGCTCCGAGCGACCGAGGTTCTTCGCGAACTCGGTGTGCCCGATGCCGACGATCGCAGCGACTCCGCCCACGCGGCGCTTGCTACTTGCTCGCAGCGACGCTCGGTCGCGCGGCGACGCGCTCGCGCCACGCGTTCAAGTTCTTCAGCGCCGGATCGAGCGGCTGGCCCACCGTCGCACCGAAGTCGACGAACGCGTAGAGCAGCACGTCGGCCAGCGTGAATCGGTTGGGCACGATCCAGTCTCGGCCAGCGATCTGCGCATCGAGCCATGCGAGCTTCTCGCGCGCGAGCGCCTTCAGATCATCCGCCGCCTGCGGGATCGTGCGGATGCGATCCTTGAACAGCGCGAGCCCTTCCGCGTAACGAAAGCCGTTCGCCATCGGCTCGATGATGTTGAGATCGATGCGCCGCACCCACATCCGCGTCGCGGCGCGCTCCTCGGGCGTCGAGCCAATCAGCGCGGGCTTCGGGTGCTTCTCCTCGATGTATTCGCAGATCGCGGTGATCTCGGCGAGAAAGGAGCCGTCGTCCAGTTCGAGACACGGGAGCTGGCCGCTCGGGTTCTTCGAGAGATACGGCTCGCGGCGATTCTCGGCGCCGAGCAGGTCGACGGTGACGAGCGGGAGCGCGACGCCCTTTTCCGCCAGGAACAGGCGCACCGCGCGCGGGTTCGGTCCAATGCCGTTGTGAAGCTTCACGATGAACTCTCCTCGATGGGGGGCTGCGCATGGGGCGATTAGCACGCCGTTCGCGCGCGCGTCCAACGTGCGACTACCATGGCCGGCCGGAGGACGCGCCCGATGTCCTACGAAACGAATCGACGCCTCACCGCGCCGCGGCCTCCGCTCGCGACGCGCGCCGACATCGATCCCATCTCGGCCGGCATCATCCGCGGCGCCTTCGAGACGATCTGCTTCGAGGTCGCCACGCATCTCGGCCGCTGCGCGTCGTCGGCGATCATCAACCAGTCGAACGAGCGCAACGCCAGTGTGCTCGACGGCGCGGGCCGCCTCGCGGGAATCTCCGTTGGAATTCCGCAGCTGCTCTTCATCTCGCCGCTCTCGGTCCGCTACGGCCTCGAACATCGGGACGCGGATGCGTGGGGCCCTGGCGACGTCTTCGTCGGCAACGACCCCGAACACGGCGGCGGGCATCTGCCCGACTACAACGTGTACGCGCCGGTCTACGACGACGCCGGCGAGATCGTGCTGATCCAGGCGCTGCAAGCGCACCAGGGCGACACCGGCGGCAAGGATCCCGGCGGTTTCTCGGTGGACGCGCGCGAACTGCAGGTCGAGGGCTTGATCGTGCCGTGCGTGAAACTGGTACACCGCGGCGCGCGACGCCGCGACATCCTCGAGCTGCTGACGCGCAACAACCGCTTCCCGTCGTTCGCCGGCGATCTCGCCGCGATGATCTCGGCCGTCGAGCTGGGCGTGCGGCGACTGGGTGAGCTGCAGCGCAAATGGGGCGCTGACGTCGTGCGCGCCGCCGTCAACTGGAACATCCGCGAAACCGAGCGCCGCTTCCGCGACGAAGTGCAGCGCTGGCCCGACGGTCGCTACGAAGCCGACGTCTTCATCGACGCGGACACGATGGGCAACCGCGATGTGCGCGTGCACGTCGCCTGCGTCGTCGAAGCCGATCAGCTGACGCTCGATTTCTCCGGCACCGACGACCGCCCCGAACTGGTCTGTGTCTGGAACACCTTCGCGAACACGCGCGGCTACGCGATGGCGCAGCTGGCGTCGATGGTCGATCCGACGATCCCGAAGAACGAAGGCCTCTTCGCCGCCGTCACGATGATCGTGCCGGAGGGCTGCATTCTGCAGCCACCGCCCGGCAAGCCGGCCGCTCTCGGCGCGTTCCACCCGGCCGTCGAAGTCGGCGAGGCCATCTGCGTCGCGCTGTCGCAGATCATTCCGGAACGCGCGTCACCGCAGGTCTACAAGCTCGGCATGCCGAACGCAGTCGTCGGCTTCGACGCGGCGGGCCAGATGTGGATGGACCAGGGCGTCGACGTGCGCGCATCCGACGCGTCTGCGACACAGGGAATCGACGGCTGGGGCTCCATGTGCAGCGGCCTCGGCAACCTGATCCTCGCGAGCGCCGAAGAAGCGGAGAGCCGCTTCCCGGTGCTGAACTGGGGTCGCGAGCTAACGACCGACACTGGCGGCGCCGGTCGCTTCCGCGGCCAATGCGGCACGCGCAACGTGAAGCAGGTGCTGGCACCGGTGACGGCGATGGCGTGGATGGTGTCGCGACGCCACCCGTTGCGCGGCCTGCGCGGTGGCGAAGACGCGGCGCCATACTGCAACCGCTTCCACGTCGGTACGTCCGAGGAAGTGGAGATCGAGGGCACTGCTGTCGAGCAATTGCCCGCGGGCACGATCACGTCGTACCAGTACGGCGGCGGCGGCGGCTTCGAGAGCCCACTGCTGCGCGATCCCGAAGCGGTCTGCAACGACGTACTCGACGAATACGTGAGCGTCGATGCGGCGTGCACACGCTACGGAGTCGTGTTGCGCGGCTCCGTCGCAGGCGGCGATCTGGCGGTCGACGAGGCCGCCACGCGCGCGCGGCGCGAGCGGATGGCCAGCGTGCGATGAATCTGCGCATCGGGATCGACATCGGCGGCACCTTCACGGACTTCGCGCTGCTGCGCGGCGCCGATGTCGTGCTCGAGAAGACGCTGTCGACGCCCGACGATCCGTCGCGCGCGGTGATGACGGGACTCGAGCAGCTCGCCGCGCGCGAAGGCCAGTCGCTGCAGGCCTTTCTGGCGCGCGTCGACGCGATCGTCCACGCGACGACGATCGGCGACAACACGCTGATCGAGCAGAAGGGCGCCGTCACCGGCCTGCTGACGACCGCTGGTTTCCGCGATGAACTGGAGCTGCGACGCGGCTACAAGGAAGACATCTGGGACGTGCGTCTACCAGCGCCGCCGGCGATCGTGCCACGCCGGAGGCGGCTCGGCGTGCCGGAGCGACTGCGCTTCGACGGCTCGGTCGCGCTGCCGCTCGACGAAGCGGCCGCGCGCGTCGCGATCGAACGGCTCGCGCGGGAGCGCGTCGAGTCGGTGGCGATCGCGCTGCTGTTCTCGTTCGTGAACCCGGTGCACGAGCGGCGGCTCGCGGAACTCGTCGCGGAAATCATGCCGGGCGTTCCGATCTCGCTCTCGCACGAGGTGATGCCCAAGGCGCCCGAGTTCGAACGCACCAGCACGACCGTCGTGAACGCCTACATCGGCCCGCGCCTCACCGGCTATCTCGATCGCCTCTCCGAACGACTGCGCACCGCGGGCTTCGCACGCGAACTGCTGGTGATGCAATCGAGCGGCGGCGTGATGACGCGCGAATACCTGCGCGCGGCGCCGGTGCGCTCGCTCGCGTCCGGCCCGGCAGGCGGCGTGATCGGCGCGGCGCGCTTCGGCGTCTCGAAGGGCGCGCCGGACTTGTTGTGTGTCGACATGGGCGGCACCAGCTACGACGTCTCGGTCGTGCAGGGCGGCGAGGCGCCCGCACAGCCCGGCTGGAACTGGCACCACCGCTACGTCGTCGGGTTGCCGATGGTCAGCGTCGAAACGCTCGGCGCGGGCGGCGGCTCGCTCTGCGACGCGCGCGGCGGCGTGCTGCGTGTCGGACCCGCGAGCGCCGGCGCAGACCCGGGACCCGTCTGCTACGGCCGCGGCGGTGCGCGGCCGACCATCACCGACGCGATGCTCGTACTCGGTCTGTTGTCGGACCAATCGGAGTTCGCGGGTGGCAGCTTCCGGCTGACTCTAAAAAGTGTAGACGACGCGTTCCAGACGCACGTCGCGGGGCCGCTCGGGCGCAGCGTCGAAGACGCGGCCTTCGACTGCTGGCGCGTCGTCAACGCCAACATGACGCAGGCCGTGCGGCGCTGGACCGCGCTGCGCGGCATCGACCCGCGCACGCTTGCGATGGTCGCCTACGGCGGCAACGGCCCGCTCTTCGCGGCGATCCAGGCGCAGGATCTCGGCATCGAGCGCGTGTTCGTGCCCAAGACTTCGCCCGCGTTCTCGGCGCTGGGGGCGCTCGCGGCGTCGCCGAGCGTCGACGAGGAGCGCTCCTATCTCGTGAGCGCCCACCACGCAGACCTCGCACGGCTCCGCGCGCATTTCGAAGAGCTGTCGGAGCGCGCGCGCCGCTTCCTCGGCAGCGCGGGCTTCGCGGACGACGCGATCACCGAGCGCCCGCAGATCAACCTCCGCTACCCGGGTCAGAACTGGTCGCTCGCGATCGACGTCGATCTCGCGGGCGACGGCGACGCGCTGCTCGAACGCGTGGTCGCGTCCTTCCACCGCCGGCACGAGCGCGAGTACGGGCACGCGCGACTCGCCGAGGCGCCTGAACTCACCGGCGTGCGGCTGCTCTCGTCGGTGGAGGCGCCGAAGCCGGAATTCGCGAGCGGCTTCACGGCGACGCCGCGCGACGTCGCGCCGATTGCGACGCGGCGCGCGAACCTCGGCCGGGGCTTCGAGAACGTCGCGATCCATCGCGGCGCGGCGCTAGCACCCGGCGACCGCGTCGCGAGTCCCGCGATCATCGAGGAGACCTACACGACGATCGCGGTCTACCCTGGCTGGGAAGCACGCATCGACGACGCGGGAGACTACCTGCTCGCGGCGGTGACCCTATGAGCAATGGCGCGATCCTCCGCTTCTCGCACGTCGGCATCTGCGTCTCCGACCTCGACCGCTCGCTGGCGTTCTACCGCGACGCACTCGGCTTCCGCGAGGTCCGTCGCCTCGACGTCGCGGGCGAGGCGCCCGAGACGCTGCTCGGCCTGCAAGACGTCGACCTCGAAGCCGTCTTCCTCGAGCGCGACGGCGTGCGTATCGAGCTGCTGCACTACCGCTCGCCGTCGCATCGCGGCAGTGGCGAGCCGCGCCCGATGAACGCGCTCGGCTTGACGCACCTATCGCTGCTCGTCACCGACCTAGCCGCAGCGATCGCAGCGCTAGAAAGCGCGGGCGCCCGCGTACTCTACGCCACACGCACCGGGAACGCGGAGCTTGCCGGCGGCGCCGTCTTCGCCGTCGACCCCGACGGCACCCGCATCGAGCTGATCGCCTCGGGGACGTTCGTTGCGTGAGTTGCGTTGGGGACGTTCGTTGCGTCGAGGGCATCCTCGACGCAACGAACGTCCCCAACGCAACACGTGCCGGGGCGGCTGAAGAGCGC
>CAYGWM010000130.1:0-10310 GCA_964353555.1 uncultured Spirochaetales bacterium | reverse complement strand
AGCGGGCTCTCGTCCGAGAATGCGCTCATCACAACTGCTGGCTCAGCGCGAGAGCCAACGGGAGCCAACGGGAAAGGTTCGGACTCCTTCGACTTCCTCGGGTTCACGCTGAACCTGGGCATCCGGGATGACACCCATCTCGAGGCCGGAAACCCCACGGCCCACACGCTCGCGTGGCGACGCTTCGCCACCCTCGCTACCGGCTCGGGCGGGGCTCACCCTTGGCCGGACGGGCTTCGCACCCGCAGGACGACAGACCGGGTTTCATGGAGTCATCGCAACCTCCATTCCCCTTCGACCAGCAGGGCCTGGTCGCGCCGCAATTGACAGCGGGTTCGATGGCGTTACCCACTGGCGGAGTGCTCCGGGACGCCCCGCAGAACCGGCAGCCACAATGAAACTCCCGCCTGTGTTGCTGCGACCTGCTCGACGTGTGGTGATCGCGTCGACGCTCGCGCTGCTGGCGTCGACGGCGATGGCGGAGCCTGCGCCGCGGCCGGAGCCGGCGGTCGGCAAAATTGTCGATGCGCGCGGCGACGCCGAGATCGCGCTGGTGGAGACTCCCGCCTGGCGGATCGCCGAGATTGCCCAGGGCCTGCTCACCGGCGACGACCTGCGCACCGGACCGCTCGGGGCGCTAGCGCTGCTTTTCGTCGACCAGACCCAGATCCGCGTCCACCGGAACACCACGCTGCGGGTGACCGCGGTCGCGGCCACGAGTGGACAGACCGAGACGCTGCTCGAGCTCGCCAAGGGTCGTCTCTGGTCGCGCGCGGTGCGCGGCGGCGAAGGCGTTCGGGTCAGGACCCCGGCGGCGACCGCGGCCATCCGCGGCACCGACTGGGCGCTCGAGGTTGCCGAGGACGGGACGACGCGGCTCGTCGTCCTCGAGGGCGAGGTCACGCTGAAGAACGATTTCGGCTCGGTCAGCCTGCGCGCCGGCGAGGCCGCGGTAGCCCGGATCGGCGAGGCGCCGACCCGGCTGTTCCTCGTCAATCCCTCGGAGCGGCCGCAGCTCCAGCTGTACGGCGACATCCGCGCGGCTCTGCGTGACATCGGCACCCGCTTCGTTCCGACGGCCGATCGGGCAGCCGTCGAGGCGGCATTGCAAGCGGCCCCAGAAGCCCAGCGAACCGCAGCCCAGTGGATCGAGGCGGCCAATCTGGCCCTGGCGCGGCGCGACTGGGCCGCGGCGACGGCAGCCCGCGACCAGGCCGCCAGGGCTGGCACCGCGGAACCGGCCGTAGCGCTGATCGACGGTGCGCTGGCCGCCCGCCGCCAGGACTTCGCCATGGCCGCCGATCAGTTCCGGGCGGCGGCGCCGGGGCTCGACCCGGGGCGGCGGCGCCTCGCGCTGGCGGGAGCCTATCTGGCGCTGGTCATCGATCGACGGATGGCCGACGCCCGGGCCGTGCGCGACGAACTGGAGCGGCTCCCACCCGGCCCCGAGCTGCCGTTGATCGACACCGCGATCGAGATTTTCACCGGCGACATCGAGAAGGCTCGGGAGCTGGCGCGGCCGATGCTCGACCGCTACCAGGACGATCCGGATGTGCTGCAGCTCTACGGACAGATCCTGCTGCTGCTCGATCGCACCGACGAGCTGCGCGCGCTCGCCGAGGCCGCCACGTCCCGCCGGCCCGACCTGCCTGTGTCCTGGCTGCTGCTGGGCGTCCATCGGGCCGACATCGAAGGTCGCTACGAAGACGCCGTGGCCGCTTTCGAGCGCGGCCTCGCGGTCGACCCGACGAACACCGATCTGCTGAACGAGCTGGGCCTTGCTCTCTATCGGCTGGACGAGCAGCGGCGCGCCGAGGAGGTGCTGCGCCAGGCGCTGGCCATCGACGACTTCGACGTTGCGCCCCGGGCCAACCTCTCCATCCTGCTGCTCGACCAGAATCGCTACCGGGAAGCGCAGCCGGAGGTCGCGCGGCTGCGCTCCGACGACCCGACGCTGTCCAGCGGCTTTCTTGCCGCCGGCCGCCTCGCCTTCGCCCGCGGCGAGATCGACCGCGCGCTCGAGCTGTTCCTCGAGGCCACCACCATCGACCCGCTCTCGGCCGATGCCACTGTCGCGGTGGCGGTCGGCTATGCCGCGAAAGAGGACTTCACCGCGGCCGAGGATGCGATCGAAGATGCGGCACGCCTCGATCCGAACAGCGCGACGGCACCGCAGGTCGGCGCCGTATTCGCCCGCGATACCTTTCAGGCCGACCGCTCGATGGAGCTGGCGCGCGATGCCTTTGGCAGGATCGAGCGCAGCGGCGATGCCGGCTCGGCCGGCCTCGCGGAGAGCCGCGGCGGCGGGATCAACCTCGGCGCCGCCTTCACCTTTCTCGGTCTGAACGATTGGGGCCGGTTCTACGGCGATCGGCTGTTCGACCCGCTGGATCCCAGCAGCCTGCTGTTCCGCGGCGCCACCGCGCCGGAAGCCGAGGTCCGGCTGTCGTCGAACGTCCAGGGGTTCGTCCTCGATCCGCTGAGCGTCGCCGAGCGCCTGCGCTACACCGACGTGCTGCGCCGGCCCTTCCTCGATGCCGAGGTCGGCGGTGATCTCGGCAGCACCGGTGGCGCTCTGCAGAGCGGCGCATCATTCGACGTCGAGACGCTGCGGCTGAGCCCGCTGCCGTTGGCGCTGTCGCTGATCGGCGCCAGCAACGACGACCAGGGCGACGGGCCGAACCACGAGTCCAGCGACTGGACGCTCGGGGCGCTGGCCGGGCTGGAGGTGACTCCGTTCGATCGCTTGCTGCTGACGGCCTCGGGCGCGCACGCGCAGAGGGGCCTGCCGGGCACCAACGAACAGTCCGACCCGGATGACAACAGTAGCGGCGATCAGGCGTCGGTGTCGCTCGGCTACAGCCACCACTTCTCTGCCCGCAACGCCCTGTTGAGCCGCGTCTTCTACGAATGGCAGCAGACGGAGGTCGAGAACGGCAAGCCCTTCGGCTCAACGCTCGACAGCGAGGTCTACTCGCTACTGCGCGCCGCCGGGTTCGACACCTATGCGAGCCTGCAGCAGCAGGGCCTCTACGACGTCACTGGCACCGCCTGCGACTTCGACCTCGGTCTGAGCCCCTGGATCGCGTATGGGCTAGCCGCTCCGCTCTGCGGCGGAACGGCGCTGCAGCAGGTCGACCTCGGCAAGCTCGACACGAGCCCACTGGAACGACTGAAGCAGCACGAGCACCGGTTCGGCGGCGAGTTGCGCCATACGCGGGACGTGGGACCGGTGACCCTCAGCTATGGCGCCGAGCTGATCGGACGGCGCCAGGGCTCGTCGCTGCGAGGTCTCGGCTTCGAGGATGAATCGACCGGGATCATCTACGATCTGCTGGATCCCAACGGAGCGCAGATCGGCCCGTTCGGCAGCGCCGTCCCGCTCAGCCAGCACGAGAACGTCGACCTCTGGCTCGCCAGCGGACATCTCGACGGTCTTTGGCAGCCGTCCCGCAACTTCGCTGTCGAGGCGGGCCTCTTTCCTTACCAGAGCTGGACCGACAGCGATGCGTCGTCGCCCAAGCTCGGACCCCGCGTGGGACTTGCCTGGTCGCCCTTCAAGGGGCAGTGGTTGCGGGCGATCTACCGCGACGAGCCGATCGGGCCGGTGACGGCGAGCCTTGCCCCTGCCGCAACCCTCGGCCTCGCCGCCAGCACGCTGTTCCTGTCGGACGACGGCCGCAGCCGCAGCATGATCGGCCGCTGGGATGCCGAGTGGAACCGTCATCTGCTGTCGAGCGTCGAGCTGCGCCGGCAGCTGCTACACAACATCGAAATCAACATCCCGACCACGCTCGATGCCTTCCAGAGCGACAGCGCAACGATCGACACGCTCACGCTGGGCATCAATGCCTGGCTGACGCATGGCGTCGGGCTGTTCGCCCAGGCGGCGTTCAGCGAGAGCGATGCCAACCCGGGCGGCGATGTGCCGCTGGTCCCCAAGCGTGCCCTGAGCACCGGGATCTCGTGGATCCATCCCTCCTCGCTGCAGGTGACGCTCAGCGCCAATCTCGCCGGCGACCGCGCTTCCAACCAGGCCGGCGCCAATGACATCAAGGACTTCGCGTCCGTCGATCTGGGCGTCGCCTACGAGCCGTTGCGCCGCCGCGTCGCGCTGCAACTGAGCCTTCTCAACCTCCTCGACCGCGACAACGAACTCGCCGAGGACATCCCAGGACCGGCCCGGACCGTGCTCGTCGGTGCAAAGATCCGCTTCTGACCTCGCCGTGCCGAGCCGGCGCGAAGGCCTGTGGCGCCTGGTCCGGGCGGCCCTGGTCTGGTCGTTCGGCGCGGCGCTGCTGCCGACCGCCCTGCTGGGCGTAGTCGACGGCTGGAGCTTCGACGTGCTGTCGACGCGGCTGCGACCGCCGCTGCCTGCCGAGCCCAAGGTGGTGGTGGTGGCCATCGACGAGCCGTCGTTCGCCGAGCTGCGGCAGCAATGGCCCTGGCCGCGCTCGCGGCACGCCGCGCTCGTCGACGCGCTGAACCGGGCCGGCGCTGCCGTCGTCGCGTTCGACATCCTGTTCGTCGAGCAGGCCGACTTGGCGGATGACAGTGCCTTCGCCTCGGCCATCGCGCAGTCCGTTCCGGTCCTGTTGGCGAGCGACGAGGCTGTGCAGCGCACCGCCCAGGTCGAGCAGCGCATCACCATCGTACCCCTGCCCGAGCTGACCGAGGCCGGCGCCGAGACCGGGTTTGTCGGCGTCGATCCCGATCCCGACGGCGTGCTGCGCCGGATGCCGGACCGGCCGGACCTGTTCGCGCGCCGGGCCGTCGAGCTGTGGGCCGAGACCCAAGGCCGGCCGCCGCCGCCGGGCCGCACGGGACCGCTGCTGCGCTTCCTGCCCGAGGGCGACGGGTACCGTGTCGTCTCCTACTACCAGGCCCTTGATCCGCAGGATTTCCTGCCGCCGGACCTGCTGCGGGACGCGATCGTCGTCGTGGGACTGGCCGTCAAGTCGACGCCGGAGCCCAACCAGCTGCCGGCCGACACCTTCATCACGCCGACATGGCGGGGCGACGACCGCCTGCTCAGCGGCGTCGAGGTCCAGGCGACGGCCATGCTGGACCTCGCCGGCGGTCTGGGTATGGCGGAAGCATCGTGGTGGTCACGGCTCGCGCTACTGGCGGCGGTAATCGCGGCAACCGCGCTGGCGCTTCACCGATGGACGGTGGGGCGGGCTGCCGGAGCGGTGCTCGTCGCGGCCGTGGGGGCGGTGACGCTGGCGCTCTGGGGGATCGAGGCCGGCAGCCTCTGGCTGCCGCCGCCGCTGCTGGTTGCCGGGGCGCTCGGCACCTCGTTGGCCGAAGGTGCGGCCACCCTGGTCGGCGAGCGCCGCGGGCGGCGTCAGATCAAGGATGCGTTCCGCCGCTACCTCTCGCCCGAGCTGGTCGAGATTCTGGCGCGCGATCCGGCCAAGCTGAAACTGGGCGGCGAACGGCGGGAGATGACCTTCCTGTTCTGCGACATCCGCGGCTTCACCAACCTGTCGGAATCGCTGCAGGCCGCGCCCGAGCGGCTGACGCGGATCATCAACCGTTTCCTCACGGCGATGACGGCGCCGATCCGGGCGCATGGCGGCACCATCGACAAGTTCATGGGCGACTGCGTCATGGCGTTCTGGAACGCCCCGCTCGACCAGCCCGACCACGCCGAGCGCGCCTGCCGCTGTGCGCTGGCGATGCAGCAAGCCCTGGACCGCCTGAACGCCGAGCTGGCCAGCGAGGGCGTGGCAGCGCTGCGGATCGGAATCGGCATCAACAGCGGCCCCTGCGTCGTCGGCAACATGGGCTCGGAGGAGCGCTTCGCCTACTCGGTCATGGGCGACGCCGTGAACCTGGCGTCCCGGTTCGAGGGCCTGGGCCAGCGCTACGGCGCCGTCGTCTGCGTCGGCGAGAGCACGGCCGGCATCGTCGGCGACGGCATGGCGCTGCTCGAGCTCGACCGGGCCGCGGTCAAGGGCAAGGCCGAGTCGGTGCGGATCTTCGCGCTGCTCGGCGATGTTACGCTGCGCCGGCAGGCGGAGTTCGAGTCCGCCCGGCAGGCGCAGGCGGAGCTGCTGGACGCCTGGCGCCGCGGCGACTGGCCGGCGGCCCGTGCCGCGCACGGACGGGCCGCGGCCAGCCCGCTCGTGCCGCGCGGTCTTGCCGAGGCCTACGCGGACCGTTTGGCTGAACAGCAGGGAGCACCGCCACCCGAAGGCTGGGACGGCGTTCTGCGGCTCGACAGCAAGTAGCGCCGGTCGCCGACCAGCTGGGCCGACCGGAACATCACCGGCTCCTTGCTCTCGCGGCGGCACAGGTAGGGATCGACCATGTCGCCTTGGATCGGGCCCGGCCGGACGATCGCCACCTCGATGACCAGGTCGTAGAAGCAACGCGGCTTCGGGCGAGCCGGCAATGCTCTTGGCCGCGGCCCTGCTGCAGGCCGGCGACCTCACGGCGGCGCCGTCCGCAGCAGAGAAAGCGATCACGCTCTTCGAATGGCGCACCGAACTCGCCGCCATGCTCGGCGACACCATAGTGCGCGAGCAGCTGCGACAAGAAGCCGAACGGGGCTACCCGCAGATCGGCGCCCCGCTCCACGCGCAGCGGCTGGCGGCGGCGCGAATCGGATAGGCAGCGCTGTTCTCTACCTGCCGGTCCAGCGAAGCTCGCACTCCCGCTTCAGCGCAGCGCGGCAGACGTGCTGACGATGCGCCCGGCGAGGACGTTGTTCAGGTTGCGGTAGACGCGCGCCGCGATGCGGGGGTAGCGGCGGCCGAGGCGCTCGAGATCCTCGTTGCCGAAGCGAAGCAAGCGCGCCGGCTCGACCACGTCGACGTCGGCCGTGCGGGCACCGTGGAAGAGCGCGACCTCGCCGATCACGTCGCCCCGCCGGGCCGGCATCAGCGCGACGCGCTGCCCGTGGCGTTCGGTCGAGGAAGCCAGCTCCCCCGAAAGGACCACGAACATCTCGCCGCCCTTCTCGCCCTCGGTGAACAGACGCTGCCTCGCCGGCGCCTCCACGATCCGCGCCAGCAGCGCGAAGATGCGCGCCTGTCGCGCCGAGAGCCCCGCGAAGAGCGGAATCTGGCGCTGCGGCTCCGGACCGAGATCGAGGCGCAGCGTGTCCCAGAGCGTGACGAGCCGGATCCGCGAGCAGATGGCCGGTGACAGCGTGAGCTCGAGCACCCACGCCGCGGCGAGCGTGAAGGCCGAGAGCACACCGAACTGCACCTGCGTGCGCAGCTGCGATTGCGTAAGCGTCAGGAAGCCGAGGCACAGCCCGATCGTCGTGAAGGTGACCGGCCGGATCACCAGCCGAAGCGTGCTCGCCGTGGCGCGCGCTTCGCCGCCCGCTCGCCGCGCCTCGAGCGCGAAGCGCGCGAAGTAGTGCACCGTGTCGTCGACCGCGATCCCGAGCGTGATCGCGCCGATCAGGCTCGTCGACAGATCGAGCGGCGTGCCGGTCAGGCCGAGCGCGCCGTAGTAGAGCATGATCGGCAGCAGGTTCGGCAACATCGCGAAGAGCCCGACGCGAAAGGACGTCAGCAGCAGCGACAGCGTGACGTAGATGGTCAAGATGGCGACGCCGATGCTCTGGAGGTCGCTGCGAACGATGTCGTCCATCGTCTTGGCAAGGAGCACCATGTCGCCGGTGGCACGCGCCTGCAGACGGCTCGGCAGCTGGGCGAGCCGATCGTTGATACGCGCGAGCAGCGCCGCCACGTCCGCGGACTGGAACACGGTCGTGCGGACTTGGATCCTTGCCACGCGATAGGTCGTGTCGACGAAGCCCTGCGTCACGTCGTCGCCGCCGAAGAGCAGCAGCTGCCGGATCAGCGGCAGGCGGTCCGGGATCGAGTACGCGGCCGCGTCGTTGCCACGAAATGCCTTGTGCAACAGCATCACGCCATCGGCCAGCGAAGCGGTGCCGCCGATCTCGGGCTGCTGCGCGAGCCAGCCCTGCAGGTCGTGCAGCTCCTTCAGGTTCTCCGGCTCCACCATGCCGCCCTCTTCGTCGCTCTCGACCACGAGCGAGAAGATGCTGGCGCCGCCGAGCCGCTGGTTGATCCGCTCGAAATCGGCGCGCACGGGCGCGGTCGACCGGAAGGAAGACACGAACCCACTCGACACCTGGATCTTCGAGGCGCCATAAGCGCTGAGTGCGAGCACGGCCAGCGAAGCCGCGAAGATCGCGTTCCGGTTGCGCACGTCGAAGTGGGCCAGCCATTCGGCAAAGCGATCGACCCAGCCGTCGCGGTGCTCGCGCAGAACCTTGCGGGGCGCGCCGAGCAGGACGCACATCGCCGGCAGGAAGGTCAGCGAGATCAGCGTGCTGGCGACCGTCCCGACCACCGACCACACGCCAAAGACCTGGATCGCGACGATGGTGGTCACGCACAGCGAGAGGAAGCCGAGCGCCGTGGTGACGCCGTTCACGAAGATCGCGAGGCCCATCTCCTCGAGCACCTGCAGGACGGCCTTGCGGTTCTCCTCGCGGGTTCGCGCGTTGGTGTGCGCGAGCGTCTCGTAGTATTCGGAGATGAAGTGCATCGCGGCGGCGAAGCCGAGCGTGATGAGCAACGGCGGGATGATGTTGCTCACCAGATTGATCGGCACGCCGCGCCAACCCATGCCCCCGAGCGTCCACTCGAGCGCGAGCCCGATGGCCAAGAGCGGCAGCACGACGCCGCGTACACTGCGGAACGCGAACGCGCACAGCGCCGCCGAGATCGCCGTGACCATCGGGAGGATGAAGACGAGCTCCTCTACGATCGTGCGCGAGAGCATCGCCTTCACGTGGGGGGTACCCGTGACGATCACGTTCGCGCCGGGCAGCGTGTCGCGCGCGAGCTTTGCGAGCCGTCCGCTGACGTCGGTCCTCACGAAGTCGCGATCACTGACGCGGTCGGTCGCGATCAGCAGCGCGGTGGTCTTCGCGTCTCGCGAGACCAGCGTCCCCCCGTAGAGCGGGTGGGAGAGGACCTGCTCGCGCAGCCGCGCCAGCGCAGCCGGATCGCGCGGAATCGCGTCATAGAACGGCCCCACGAAGAGCTCGCCCTCGCGCGACTCCATCTGCACCGCATTGGCGAGCGAGCGCACCTGCGAAACCTGCGGATCCTGCTCGAGCCGCTTGGTGAGCCGCTGGAGCTGATCCAGCGTTTCGGGCGCGAAGACGTCCTCCGCCTCGACTACGAGAATCACTGCTTCGTCGCGTCCGAAGAGCGTCCTTGCGCGGTCGTAGAACTGCCGGTTCTCGTCGCCCTCGGGCATCAGCCGCTCGATGGCGGGATCGACGGTGAGGCGCAGCTCGCCTGTCCGCAGGTCAACGACACCGTGGAGCGCCACGACTGACAGCGCCAACACCGCAAGCAGGACCATGAGCGGTCGCTGGGTGACGAATCGGGCGAACAGCCGCATCGGCGCCCCTTCTGGTCAGTGACCCTTGGCGAGCTCGCCCTGACTGAACAGACGGTCCGGGAGGTCTACGTTCCACTCCGTCTTGCGGAGCTGGATCTGCGACTGCGTCTTCTTGCCGAGATCGCGCAACGTGATCTTCTTCGGCACCCACCGCTCGCCCTGCTTCTCGACGTCGGCCCAAGCTACGTCGAGCTGCTTGGCGAGCTCGCCGGAGCGCGCATAGAGCTCAGCCTTCAGCAGCACGCAGGTCTCGCGATCGAAGTGGGCGATCACCTCGGAGTACTGGGAGCCGGAGTCGGCGGCGGGCTTCGCAGCGATGATCGCGACGGCTCGCCCCTCGAGCGTGCTGTCGGGACGTC
Source organism: uncultured Spirochaetales bacterium (assembly GCA_964353555.1). Lineage (GTDB taxonomy): Bacteria > Myxococcota_A > UBA9160 > UBA9160 > PR03 > PR03. Next base: position 546 of record CAYGWM010000130.1, on the reverse strand, counting down.
GCTCGACGCTGGCGTGCTCGGCCTGGCGCTGCATTTCCATCACATCCTCGTACGAGAAGTCGGTGCCGAACAGCGAGCCCGAGAGCGTATTCGCCGTGATGCGTCGAACTTGGCGCAGCTCCGGGAGGTAGGTCCAGAGATCCACCACATCGCTGTCCTCGCGCTCGATCCCGAGCAGTGCCGAGCCGCGTTCCGCAGCAGGCTCTTCGATGCGGAGCAGGAAGCGCATCTTGTCCTTCGGGTCGCGCTTGAAGATCGCGGTCGCCACGAGTTCGCGCGATCCGCCGGCTGCATCGACGCGATCGAACACGAGGGTCTGGCGCGCGGCCGTAGGGGCGTTGCGGTCCACGCAGCGTTCGATCTCGTCGACGGCGGGGTCCAGAGCGCGAGCGGTCCAAGGTGTGAGCGCGAGGAGGGTCGCAACGAGTGCGCTTCTATAGGAGCTGGGCATCGGAAACCTCGGGTGAGGGTGGAGTGCTCGGCCGCAATTGGCGCATCCTATCCGAATCGCAGACCCCTTGGTACACACTTTTTCAGCTTGCATGG
>CAYGWM010000129.1:0-10322 GCA_964353555.1 uncultured Spirochaetales bacterium | reverse complement strand
CTATCAGCAGGGCGTCAAAGCCGGCCGATCCGGCCAGTAGCGCCGCGCTTCGGCCGAGTGACCGACACGGACTACTGCGTGGCCAGCAGTCCGTCCTTGCGCATCCGCTCGACGATTGCGCGAACCACTTCGTCGACCAACTGCTTGGCGTTGGCGGGGTTCAGTGTATGGCTGTGCGCGGCCCATACGAGTCGCGCAGTGGGTACCGCGTACGCGGCCGCTTCGACCTGCACGATGCGATCGGTCGTCAGATAGCCCGGGTCGTACACCCTGGGCGCTGCGTAGCCCCAGTATCCCCAGGCATTGCCGTAGTAGGTCGGCGGTACCCAGCGTTCCTGCTGCTCGATGCCGACCAGCCGGAACACGACCGCGCCGTCCGCACCAGCTGCTTCGACGCGCGCGCGCGCCTTCTCCTTGTCCTGGATCTCGTCGTCGGGGATCACCGCGTATCCCGCCAGCGCAACGGCGGGTCCGACCGCGCGCACGAACTCGTCTTCGGCGAGGCGTCGCAGCGACGCGTCCTGGCTCAGCACGACGCCGACCACCTTGTGGAATTGCACCGGTCCCACGCCGGGATCGCGCCAGACCGAAGTGACCGACGTCGATGCGCAACCGGTCAGCAGCGCGCCGGTGGACACAAGAGCGGCAACTGCGACGCGAAGCCGAAGAGCCGCAGAGAAGATCCGCAACACGCTTTCTCCTAACGCTTGGTTTCGACGGCCTGGGGCCCATCGTCGGGACCGGCCTCGAACACGGCGTCCCAGCGGCCCGGTGCAATCGCGCCTTGTACCACGCCTGCGTCGTTCAGGAATACCAGGCTCCCGTCGCGCAGCTCGACGCGGTCGGCCCAGATGAAGACGAGGCCAGCGGCAGTCTTGTAGAGATCGTCCGACGTCTCGAGCGGCGTTCGCACGCCCCAGCGAGTCTTGCCCTGATGTCGCGCCCAGTATTGTTTCATCGCGATCCAAGCTAGCTCAGCATGCGGGAGGGTTGCAGCAGCACAGCCCAAGACGCGGGATCGTGGCTACGATGGCGCGCATGCGGAGCCGTCCTCTCGCGCTGATCGCGCTGCTGATCCCCGTGGCGCTCGCGCTCGGTGCCGGCCCCACGTCGTGCTGGTTCTCGAATCAAGACGCCTACCACGGCTCGACCGGCATGCAGCTCGCCGCGACCGGGCGCTTCCGCGTCGAGCAGGTCGACGGCGTCTGGTGGTTCGTCACGCCCGCTGGGCACCCGTTCTTCTCGGCGGGCGTCAACAACGTGAGCCTCTACTCCGACTACGCGCCCGCCCTCGGCACCTACCCGTACCGCGACAACGCTTTGCCGCGCTACGGCAGCGAGTCCGCGTGGGCCGACAGCGTAATCGACCGCATGTCGCACGCGGGGCTCAACACGATCGGAGCGTGGAGCCAGAACGAGCTGTTCCGCGAGCGCTTCCCATACACGCAAATTCTGGGCTTCGCCGCGTCCGCACCGATCGTGCCCGGAACGACGTTGCCGCGACTACCGGAGTTGCGCGACTACTTCGATCCCGCGTTTGCGAGCGGTGCGACGCAAGAAGCCGAAGGCGCGCGCGCTTGCGCCAACGATCCGTATTGCATCGGCGTCTACAGCGACAACGAGTTGCCCTGGGGTCCCGCGTTCAATCAGTCGATCCCGTTCATCGATGGCTTCATGAAGCTGCCGGCTGCCGCGCCCGGAAAGATCGCCCTCCAACACTTCTTCGAGGAGCGCTACGCCGGCGACATTGCGGCGTTCGGCGCCGCCTGGGGACTCACCCTCGCGAGCTTCGACGAGATCCAGGGCCTCTCGGCGCTGAGCGCGAACTGGCGCCGCGACTCGGACGCCGCGAAGGCAGATCGCAACGCGTTCCGCGGTCGCGTGGCAGAGCGCTACTTCCAGGTGGCCCACGACGCGCTGCGCGCGATCAGCCCCGATCTGCTGATTCTCGGCGCGCGCTTCCTCGCCTTTGCCACGGGTCCCGAGACGGTCGCCGCGGCGGCGCCGTTCGTCGACGTGCTCTCGGTGAACGCCTACGAGTGGAACGATGCCTGGTTCGCGATCTCCCAGACCTTCGTGGCGCAAGCCGGGTTGCTGCCGGCGACACAGCTCTTCGACGATGTCGATGAGATGGCCCGCATCAGCGGCAAACCGATCCTGATCACCGAATTCGGCTATCGCGCAGACGACGTCGGACTGCCGAACTCATGGCCACCGGTCTACGTCCAGTTGACCACCCAGAACGAGCGCGCCGACGCCTACGAGAACTACATGGACCTTGCGCTCGCACGCCCGTACCTCGTCGGCACCCACTGGTTCGAGTACGCCGATCAGCCCGCCACCGGCCGCTTCGACGGCGAAGACAACAACTGGGGTTTCGTGAACATCGAGGACGAGATCTACCCGGAGCTGTTCGTGCGCATGTGGCGTGTGCACGTCGGTCTCTACCACCGGCGCGCGGAACTCTCGGACTGACAGAACGGTGCGGACTCCCCTCCCCCGCGCGCGGCTCCGTTGCGTTGGGGACGTTCGTTGCGTGAGTTGCGTTGGGGACGTTCGTTGCGTGAGTTGCGTTCAAGAACGTCCCCAAGTCACACGACGCAACGAACGTCCCCAACGCAACGAAAGCGAGCGCCTAGGTGCGCGGACCGAAGAGCAGCGACGCGATCGCGCCGCCGAACAGGCACGCGAAGAAGATCGCGAGGCCGCTCACGAACCACTGGAACAGCGTGATACCGAGGAACAGCACGCTCGTGAGACCGAGCAACCAGACGACGCCGGCGACCGTGAACAGATGCCGCCCTCGCATCTCCCGCGTCATGGCGCCCGCCATCACGAAGCCGATCAGCGCGAGCAGGAAGTTCGAGACGGCGACGTGCGGCATCGGGATTCCCCCGCTCCCCACCCCGGCGCGCCACGCCACGACCAGTCCACCTACACCCACCAGGATCGCGATGCCGACAGCGTCCCGAATCACACGCGGCCACTGAATCATGATTCCCTCCGTTGCGCGAGCCCAGCCGCGAGACCTTTGCCGCGCTCCCCGGCTCGCAACAGCCGCGCGATCTCCGCGACCTCCTGCCGCACCGATCGCTCCCACCAGCCGCGAATCAGCGTGTCGTGAAGGCGACCAAGCGGTCCCCAGCCGAACTCCACCTCTTCGACGTGCGTGACGCGCGTCCCGCCCGGGACCGCGTCGATCTCGAACCACGCGTGCAGCCCCTTGATGAAGCCGTGCTCGAGCGTGACGTCGATCTTGTGCGGCGGATCCCAGACGTAACGCGTGATCACCGACCCGTTCGCGATCCCGAGGAAGGTGCCGTCCTCGCGAGCGATCATCCCGTTCGGGATGTCGCCGAGCTTCGTCACCCACAGGATCTTCGTGTCGGCCTTCGTGTACTGCGCCGGGTCGAGCACGAAGTCGAAGACTTCCTGCGGCGTCACGCCGGCCACCACCTCGCTTCCTTCGCCTCGGATCATGGGCTCACCGTAGCGCTCGAGTGCGCACCCACGCCGGTCGATAGGGATCCCGTGACCGAGGCCATCGTCGCGTTCGTCCTCTTCGCAGCACTCGGCGTGCTCGCGGGGCTGCTTGCGATCGCGCCGACGACGCTGCTGATCTTCGGCTTCTGGATCGCCGTGGTCGGGCTCGCATTCGGCGTGCCGACCGGCGCCGTCTACCACATCGCGCTGCGCCGCGCGCTGCTCCGTGCGCAGCGCCTGCCTGCGCGCTGGTGGCTGCACCCGACCTCGCTGCACGACGAACTCCCGGACGCCGCTCGCACCGGCGTGCTCGCCTGGTGCTACGCGGGCGCTCTGGGCTTCCTCGTCACGATCGCCGGCTGCGGTCTGGTGGCGATCGCCGCGTTCCGGCTGAGTTCGTGATCCCGTTCGCGACCGGACGGTCGCGAGCCGAACGCAGTTCAGGTGGCTCGGTGGTAGCGAGCGGCGACCACCGCGAGGTACGCGCGCGGCGGGAAGAATGCGAGCCAATAGCTGATCGCGACGTAGATGCCGGCGAGACCCGACGCGAGGAAGGTCGGAGCGGCGACCGCGGTGAGATCCGACGCAGCGCCGGTCAGCCGCAGCATCGCGAACGCGCCGATCGCCAGCATCGCGAAGCGCGCAACCGAGCCGATGCCCCACAGCAGGAAGCGATCGACGACGATCGGCTCCGCGAGACCCAGGCGCAACCGCTTGCGCAGCGCGGCGAAGTACAAGAGCGGCTCGGCGAGCGTCCACAACGACGCCAGCGTGAACGCGCAATAGAGCAGCCAGAACCAGAACCCTTCCGGCCGCCCATGCCAGAAGCTGCCGCTCGCGGCACTGCCGACGTAGCCGGCGACGAGCAGCGCGACGGACGCGGCGAGCAGCCCCTGCCCAAGACGCGTCCCGCGCCGGAACACCCGATAGTTGAAGACCAGCACAGTGGTGACGCCGAGAAGCGACGCACCATTTCCGACGTAGAGAAGCGTCGCGATCAGCGCGTGCGACACGCCGGGTTCGATCGCAAGCGCATACCCAGAGCCCTGGAGCGAATAGCCGATCGTGCAGCACAACAAGAAGTGCGCGGAGAGCAGCGCCTCGGGAAGCTGACGCGTGCGGCGAGCCAGCACCGCGAGGCGAACGCCGAGCGTCACCATCGCGCCGAGGTACGCGAGCTGCGAAATGCCGAGAATGATCGCCGCCAGCGTGCCGAGCCCTGCCATGCCCAATCCCCCCGCTCTAGAAGCGAATCGGCCGAACGAGCCCTCTTGCTGAAGAATTTGTGGGGGCTGGGAGAGCGCTCACGGGAGCTTGTAGACCGTGCGCCCCCCGACGATCGTCTCGACCACGCGCAGCCGGTCGATCGCAGTCGGATCCTCGAGGGGGGAGCGGTCGAGCACGACGAGATCCGCCAGCTTGCCGACCTCGAGCGAGCCCCGGTCACCCTCCTGGAAGTGCTGGTGGGCGGCATCGATCGTCACGCCGCGCAGCGCGCGCAGCACGTCGACACGCTGCTCTTCGCCGAGAACAGCGCCGCTGGTGGTGCGCCGATTCACGGCGGACCACACGACGCGCAGCGGCTCCATCGACACCACCGGCGTATCGGCATGCAGCGTGAACGGGATCTCCCGGCGCGCCGCGCTGGCCGTCGGTGAGATGCGTGCGGCGCGCTCGGGGCCGAGAAACACGTCGTGGTGTCGATCGCCCCAGTAGAAGGTGTGCAGCACGAAGAAGCTCGGGATCACGCCGAGCACGGCCATCCGGTCGAGCTGATCCTCGCGCGCGGTCTGGGCGTGCACGATCACCGGCCGCGCATCCGGGCGTGGGTGTGCGCGCTGCGCGGCTTCGAGCGCGTCGAGGATGTCGTCGATCGCGGCGTCGCCGTTGCCGTGGATGGCGAGCTGCAGACCCGCCGCATACAGGCGATCGACCCACGCGATCAGCTTGTCGCGCGGAATCCGCGGATAGCCGCGGAACGTCGCGTCCTCTGCGGGCGGGGCGACGAAGTAAGGCTGCGACAAATATCCGGTGTAACCCTGCAACGAGCCGTCGGCGATGAGTTTCACCGCACCGATCCGCAGCCACGGGTCGTCCGTCGGCGGCGCGAGCGATCCGTCGATCAGCGCCTCGCCGGCTTCTTCGCCAGGCCACAGCACCAGCCGCAGCGGCAGCAGGCGCAACCGCGCGAGCCACGAGAGGCTCTGGATCTGCGCACTCGTCGCATAACCATTCTGCGCCGTCGTGACGCCGGCCGCTAGATAGAGCGCGGTGCCACGGCGCAGCACGCGCAGCGCGTCGGCGATGCCCGGATCCATGATCGCGCGCGTCGCTGACTCCGCCGCATGCTCTTCCAGCACGCCGTCCGGCGCACCGCTCACGTCACGACGAATGCGACCGCCTTCGGGATCGGGCGTCGCCGCGGTGATGCCCAGCTTCTCGAGCGCATACGAATTCAGCGCCGCGAGGTGACCCGAGACGTGCAGCGCAGCAACCGGATGCCGCGTCGAGACGCGGTCGAGATCCGCGCGCGTCGGATGGCGGCGCTCGGCGAGCAGCGTGTCGTCGTAGCCCACGCCGAATACCCAGTCGCCCTCGCCCTTGCGCGGAACCCATTCGCCGAGACGCGCAACCAGATCGTCGATGCTCCGCACCGTCCCGATCGGCGGCGCGTCGAGGTCCGCCGCGATCGCATCGACGCCGGCTGCTGGGAAGTGACTGTGCGCATCGACGAAGCCCGGCAACAGCGCGCGCCCGTCCAGTTCGACGACACGCGCGCGGTTCGTCTCCGCCCAGGCCCGCAGCTCCGCGTCGCTGCCCACGGCCGCGATGCGGTCGCCTCGCACGGCGACTCCGCCGACGACGCGATTCGCAGCGTCCATCGTAAAGACCGGCCCGCCAACGTAGGCCGTGCGCGCCGGCGGGCGCACCATCCAGACCAGCACCGCGACGCCGAAGGCGAACGCCGCGAGCACGCGCACTCGCGTCAATCGCAACATCTACGAGCGACTCGGCGGCGGCGCCGCGTTGCGGCCGCCGCCGAGCGGCCCGCGAGAACCCATCTGCGGCCCACCGACCCACTGGATCATCTGCGGATCCGCGTCGTGCAGCACATAGAAAGCGCCTGTGAGCGGGTGCTGGAGTTTCACCGCTCGCGATTCTACGCGACCGGAGCTGCAATTCGACGCCGCGCATCGCAGGAACGCGAGCACGGCGGTAGCGTGCGCGGCTTGCGTGGGGGGGGCGCTGATGGAACTGTGGCATGCCGTCGTTCTCGGATTCGTCGAGGGCATCACCGAGTACCTGCCGATCTCGTCCACCGGACACCTGATCCTGACGTCGTCGCTGCTCGGTCTGGTGACGCCGGCGAGCAAGGAGTCGGTCGCGGCCTTCGAGATCGTGATCCAGGGCGGCGCGATCCTCGCGGTGATCGGGCTCTACTGGAACCGCGTGATGCAGATGCTGCGCGGCCTCGCGGGTCGCGACGCCGAAGGGCGACGCCTCTTCGGCCTCCTCGTGTTGGCGTTCCTGCCTGCCGCCGCACTCGGCCCGCTGCTCGACGATCCGATCGACGCGTATCTGTTCCACGCCGGTCCGGTGCTGCTCGCGCTCTTCGCGGGCGGTCTGTGGATGATCTGGCTCGATCGCCGTTACCCACCCGAACAGGGCAGCGGCATCGAGTCGCTGAACTGGCAACACGCGCTCGCGATCGGGCTCTTCCAGTGCGCGGCGATGTGGCCCGGCACGTCGCGATCGATGATGACGATCGCGGGCGGCGTGCTGCTCGGCCTGCGCGCACGCGACGCCGCGGAGTTTTCATTCCTGCTCGGCGTGCCGACGCTCGGCGCGGCGTGCGGCTACAAGCTGCTGAAGAACATGCTCGCGTCGACGCACGCCGGCACGCCGAACCTGTTCGAGCAACTCGGCGTCGCACCGGTGCTGCTCGGCTTCGCGGTCGCAGCCCTGTCGGCCGCGATCGCGGTGCGCTGGCTGGTCGGTTTCCTGCAGCGCCATGGACTCGCGCCGTTCGGCTGGTACCGCGTCGCGCTGAGCGTGGTGCTCGGCGCGCTGGCGTTCGCTGGCGTGGTACGGCTCGACGGTTGATTCACACCGCTACTGCGCAGCCAACAGCGCCGCGACCGCTTCCGCGGCAAGAGCGTGCCCTGCGGCGTTCCAGTGGCTTTCCCGGAAGAAGAACGGCCCGCGCGCCGAGGCGGCGCGCATCGCGAACAAGAGGTCGACAAAGGCAAAGCGGTGTTCGTGCGCGACGCGCGCGAGTTCGCGGTTCGGGACGTCGGGATCGAGGTCGTCGCCGAAGCCGGTGGCGGTACGCGCGGAGTTCCACTGGTCGGAATCGACTTCGATGCGGTCGGATGCATAGACCAACACGAAGCGTGCGCCCGCTGCACGCACCTGCTGATCGAATCTCGCAAGCAGTGCCGCGGTGAGATCCCGGATCTTTACGCGAATCGGCGTCTGGCGAGCGCGCGTAGATGCGCTCGTAGTAGGACGAGGTCAATGGAAGCCTGCTCGTTGGCGCGATGGCGCGCAACAGCAGTGAGGCCACGTGACTGCGATGGACCCTGTCCGCGGCGACGCGCGCGAACCAATTCGAACTCGGGAATGACGGCGAATCCCATCCCGTGCTGCGCGGAACGGGCGTGCCAACGAGGTGAAGCGCTCCGCCCGCCGCGAACTGGAAATGAGGCCGGGCAACGAGCCTCCCACCACCCCCGTTTCCGTAGCCGTTCCCGTTGTCCCAGAAGTCGTTGCCATAGACGACGAGCACGACGACATCGGGCGCAAAGCGCGCTCCGATCTTCCGGAATGCGAGCAGTGCCTGGTCGGTGCTGTAGCCCGCGACGCCGAAGTTCAGCACCTCGACAGGGGTGTTCGGGTCGCGCGCGCGCAACTGCTCGGCGAGCTGTGCACGCACTGTCTCCTTCTCTGCGACACCCCAGCCCATCGCGAATGAATCGCCGAAGATTGCGATGCGGCGGGTACCCGAAAGCTTCGCGCGCGCGACCTCGGGACCGCGGAGCCCCTCGACGTCGATCGCCATCTCCACGTCGAACTCCGGCGCGACGAGTTGGCCACGCGCGCCCGGCCGGTTCGCCCAGCCGAGATCGGGGTCGAAGTCCCAGACGCGTGGAGTGCGCGTGATCTGCGGTGCGAAGAGTGCGAGCGCGCCTTCTCCGAATCCAAACGCCAAACCGGTCCCGAGCAGCAGAAGCAGCAAACGCGAGCGCATGCGCGCATCGTACACACGCCCCGCGCAACCTGCCGGGTCCGGCGCGATGCCAGGCGGCGAAGCGGAACCTAGTCGGCGAGCGTCCAGATCAGCGTCGCGACCGAGCGCGCCGGCATCAGCAGCGAGCGGTCCGCGAATCGGTCGAGAGAGTCGGGCGCTACTTCGATGCCCGACTCGAGTTCCGACGTCCGCACCACCTCCGGCGCGCCGCTGAGGTTCGCGCCGTTGAAGACGGCCCAGCGCGGCGCATCGGCGCGATTGATCGCGACGGCCACGAGCTTGCCGGCCGCATCGTCGCGGAACGCGGTGACGAGCAGATCCGCGTCGTCGCTCGACGCTTCGATGCGTAGCACGCCGGCGCGCACGTACTTCGCGTACTGACGCAATGTCCAGTACTTCGGCGTCACCGTGTAGCCATGGGCGCCCGGCGTGGTGGGGATCACGATCGCGGCCTCGCCGGGACCGCCGGGACGGTAGAGGTTCCACATCACGTACATCGAGACGCCGTTCACCAGCGACTCGTGGATCAGCTCGGCCTGCCAGATGCCTTCGTCGTGCGACCCGTAGCCCTGGAGGGTCGTGTTCGAGAACTCGGTCATCCACAGCGGCATCTTCGCCGGAGCGGCGTTCGCGACCGGCGCGACCTCGGCCGCGACGGTGGACGAATCGGGATAGACAGTGGCCCCATAGAGATGGAAGCCGACTGCGTCGAAGAGCGACAGGACCGTCGGCTTCGCCAGCAGCGCCGGCAGATAGAAAGTCACGAAGTTGGCAATGGCGTCGTCTGGTCCGTGCAGCCGGGTGGTGTGACCATCGGCGACGATGCGCTGCGCGACGGCTTCGAGCACGTTGCCCATGCGCGGCGGCGTGTACGTATTGGCGTCCCACGGTGACGCCGCCTCCGGCTCGTTCTGGATCGACAGCGAGTCGAGCGGATGACCGGCTTGCTCGAGGTACGAGAGATACACGGAGAAGAACTCGGCGAGCTCGGCGTCCATGCCCGCGCGCAGCGTGCCGCCGCAGCACTCCTGGTTCGTCGTCTTCATCCACGCCGGCGGCGTCCACAGCGCACCGATCAGCAACGGGTGATTGCCGCGCGCGAAGATCTCGGCGAGCTGCCAAAGGTGATCGTCGGGACGCACGAAGCCGGCCGCGTTCACGTGCGCGGGATCCGCGTCGTCGTTCGCCGGCTCCATCGCGGGACGCGGCTTGATGCGCACCACCGACGGCGCGAGATCGCCGAATACGAGGTCGAGCACCGCGCTGCGATCGGGCTCGGGCATCGCGCGCAACGCGCTCTCGTCGGCGGCCGAACCGCCGAAGCCGTCGATGCGCTGGTAGGTGGTTGCCGGATCGAGCGCGATCGAGACCGCGGGATGCGCCGCGTACGGCGAGTCACAACGCGCGCCGCCGAATGCGAGAGGGAGCAGCAGCATTGCGAGCAAGTACGCGCTGGTATGCATCGACGCCGATTCTAGAGAGCAGTTCACGGGATGCCCAGCCAAATCGGGCCCTGCGCGGTATCGGCCCCTGGTTGCACATCGGAATTCCCGCCTCGCGGGTCGCTTTGCGGCGCATCCTGCGAGGC
>CAYGWM010000128.1:0-10398 GCA_964353555.1 uncultured Spirochaetales bacterium | reverse complement strand
CGGATCAGGTAGGCGTGGATCTCGGGCGAAAGCTGGAAGGACTTGGGTGCGTCGGACATGGGTAGATTCCTCCTCGACCGCGGCACGATGCTACCGGCTCGATTCGCGACTTCGCAGTGCGTCACCAATCGTGCATCGAGAGCTGCGGGCCGACGCACGCTCGCTCGGGATTGACAGCCGTCGGCGTCTCGTCGAAGCTGGTGACGCGATGAAGCCGTCGTCCTCGACTCGTAACGTTGCGTGGCTCGCCCTGCTTCTGATCGTTCCCGGAGTCTCGGGTCCCGGCGCAATCGTGGCAACGCTGGCCGCGATCGCTTCATTCGACGGTGATCACGCGCATCGCGTCTCGATCCAGCAGGACCTAGGGCACGACGCCTTCGTGTTCTGCCACGATGCGCGGGACGCCTCCGATCGCTTCGAGTCGGCGTTCGACTCGGCCGATTGCGCCGACGATCACCGGCTCCACGTCGCGAACACCGAGAGCCTGATCTCTCGCCACGACGGCGCGAATCTTCCGCAAGACACGCAACTCACGCTCGTCGCAGCTCCGCTCGCCGAGATCGCGATGGACATCGCCGCGATGCTTCCAGCGTCGGCGCCAGCGACGCTCGTTGCGATTCGTCAGCACCGCACCGTCGTTCTCCGCCTCTGATCCCATCTGTGCCTTGCGATCGCCTGCGCGCCAAGGCGCGCGCGGGCGGGATGCGCGCGGCCGCGCCCCGCCATCGCAGTTCCACGGAGGGAGCATGGGCTTCTCGTCTCATGCGGGTCGCGGCCTGGCCGCGTTCTCGCTACTCGCAATCGCTGCGAGCAACCTCGCTCGCAGTGCTGACGCCATCGATTCCAACTCGGCTCTTTCTCTCGCCGATGCGCAGGCCGCCGCGCTGCGCGGGCGTCCCGAGCTAGTCGCGGCGCAGGCCGAAGGTCGCGCGCTCGAAGGTGCCGAGCGCCAGGCTGCGCTGCGTCCCAACCCGGATCTGGTGCTCAACGTCGAAGACGTCGCGGGCACCGGCGCGTTCGAGAACACGAGCGAAGCACAGACGACGCTGAGCCTGTACCAGCCGATCGAGCTGGGCGGTGATCGGCGCGCGCGCACGGCCGTCGCGGCGCAGCACCGCGCGCTGGCGTCGTTCGATCTCGAAGCGCGCCGGCTCGACGTGCTCGCCGACACTGCGACCGCGTTCGTCGCGGTGCTCGTTTCGCAAGAGGAACTCCACCACGCCGGCGAGTTGGTGGAGTTGGCCGGGCGCGAGCGCAGCTCCGCTGCCGAACGCGTGCGCGCGGGCGCCGCGCTCGCGGTGGACGAGACGCGCGCGCGCTTCGCCGAGGACGACGCGCGTATCCACGAAGCGCGCGGCCGGAGCGAGCTCGAAGCCGCTCGCCTGCGACTCGCCGCCGCCTGCGGCGATGACGCGCCGGCTTTCGAGCGCGCCGACGGCGATCTGCAGAGCGTGTCGCCGCCGCCGCCGCTCGCCGATCTCGTCGCACGACTGGGAGCGAATCCCGATCTCGCGCGCTTCGACGCGGTGCGCGCCGAGCGCGACGCGGTGCTCGCGCAGGCGCGTGCGCGCCGCATCCCGAATCCGCTCGTCGGCGCGGGCGTTCGCCATCTCGCCGGACCGGACGACACCGCGTTCGTATTCCAGGTCGCGGTGCCGTTCCCCATCTTCGATCGCCAGCAGGGCGCCATTGCCGAAGCGTCGGAGCGCGTGACGAAGGCGGCTGCCGATCGCGCTGCGGCCGAGCGCGCGACGCGCGCGGCGCTCGCCGCCGAACACGCGCGCTGGGGCGCGGCGTACGAGGAGGTCGTCGCCGTGCGCGACCGCTTGCTGCCCGCCGCGCGGCGCGCGCTCGCCGAGTTGCGTGCGGCATACGCCACCGGCCGCGTCTCGCAGCTCGACGCGCTCGCCGCGTTGCGCACCGAGTTCGAGACCGTCGACCGGATGCTGCACGAACTCGGGGACTACCACGAAGCCCGCATCGCTGCGGAGCGCCTCGTCGGCGGCTCCGTCGACGCGCTGCAATGACCGGCGCCAGGGGAATCACAATGGAAACCAAGCGAATCGACTGGACGAACCGTGCTTGCGCCGTCGCGCTGGCGATTGCGCTCGCAGCCTGCGGCGGCGGCTCGGCCGAGCACGCCGGAGAGGAAAAGCAAGACGAAGTCGCCTCTTCGAAGGGACCGCACGGCGGCCGCATGCTCGAAGACGGCGACTTCGCAATCGAGCTGGCAATCTTCGAACGCGGCGTTCCTCCTGAGTTTCGCGCCTGGGCGTATCAGGGTGGCGAGCCGATCCCCCCTGCGGAAGTGCAGCTCGAAGTAGAGCTGCGGCGTTTCGGAAACCGCCTGGATCGCATCGGCTTCGCGCCCGCCGGGGAGTTCCTGCGCGGCGACGCGACGGTCGAGGAGCCGCACTCCTTCGACGCCACGGTGCGCGCGAAGCGGGGCGGAGGCGAGCATCGCTTCACCTACTCGTCCTACGAGGGTCGCGTCACGATCGACGCTGCGGCCGCGAAGGAGTCCGGCGTCGCAGTCGAGGTCGCCGGTCCCGCGCAGATCAAGGAAACGCTGCAGCTCTACGGCCGCATCGAACCCGACGGCGATCGCACGGCCCATGTCACGCCGCGTTTCCCGGGCATCGTCGTCGATGCGCGCAAGCGGCTCGGCGACGCGGTCGCGAAGGACGAAGTCGTCGCGATCGTCGAGAGCAACGAGAGCCTGCGCCCGTACGAAGTGCGATCGCGCATCGCGGGCACCATCATCGAGAAGCACGCAGCACCCGGGGAATTCGCGGGTACCGACGCGTCGCTCTACGTCGTCTCGGACCTCGGTCGCGTCTGGGCGGATCTGCAGGTGCATCGCAGCGACGCGGAACGCCTGCGCGTGGGCCAGCGGGCTTGGATCGACGCCGGCGACGGCGGCGAACCGATCGAAGCGCGCGTCGATTACGTGTCGCCGCTCGGCTCCTTCGACTCGCAGACGATGCTCGCGCGCCTGGTCGTCGACAACGCGAGCGGGCGTTGGCGTCCCGGTCTCTTCGTCTCGGCGCGCGTCGAAGTCGAAACCGTGCAGGCGCCCGTCGCGGTCCGCACGAGCGCGCTCCAGCGCGTGCGCGACTGGGACGTCGTCTTCCTCGCGGACGGCGACAGCTACGAAGCGCAGCCGGTCGAACTCGGTCTCGGTGACGGCACCTGGACGGAGATCCGCGCCGGCCTCTCGGCTGGTCAGCCCTACGCCGCCACGGGTTCGTTCATCCTCAAAGCCGACGTCGGGAAATCCGGCGCCAGCCACGACCACTGAACGAAGGAGACGATCGTGCTCGAACGCATCCTTCGATTCTCACTGCGCGCCCGCTGGGCCGTGATCGCCCTGACCGCCGGCGTCGCAGCGCTCGGAGCGTGGAATCTCGCGCGCCTACCGATCGACGCCGTGCCGGACATCACCAACGTCCAGGTCCAGGTCAACTCCGAAGCGCAAGGCATGTCGCCGCTGGAAGTCGAGCAGCGCATCACGTTTCCGGTGGAGACTGCATTCGGCGGATTGCCGCGCCTCGAATACACGCGCTCGGTCTCGCGCTACGGCCTGTCCCAGGTGACGGTCGTCTTCGAAGACGGCACCGACATCTACTTCGCGCGCCAGCTCATCAACGAACGCGTACAGGAGGTCCGCTCGAAACTTCCTCCCGGCGTCGAGCCGGAACTCGGCCCGATCGCGACGGGACTCGGCGAGATCTTCATGTTCACCATCGAGGCGGAGCCGGGCACGCCGTGGACGCCGACTGATCTGCGCACGATCCAGGATTGGGTCGTGAAACCGCAACTCCGCACCGTGCCGGGCGTCGTCGAGGTCAACACCGTCGGCGGCTTCGTGCGCCAGATCCACGTGACGCCGCGGCCGGAGAGACTCGTCGCCTATGGACTCGGCTTCGACGACGTGATCGCCGCGCTGGAGGCGAACAACGCGAGCGTCGGCGCGGGCTACGTCGAACACCGCGGCGAACAGGTCCTCGTGCGCGTGCCCGGCCAGGTCGCGACACTGGGAGACATCCGCGACATCGCGATCGGCCGTCGCGACGGCGTGCCGCTGCGCATTCGCGACGTCGCCGAAGTGATCGAAGGCGAGGAGCTGCGCACTGGCGCTGCCACCGAAGGTGGCCGGGAGGTGGTGCTCGGCACCGTGTTCATGCTGATCGGCGAGAACTCGCGCGCCGTCTCGCAAGCGGTCGCCGCAAGACTCGAAGAGGTGAAGCGATCGATCCCGGAAGGCATCGTGGTGCGAACCGTCTACGACCGCACCCGACTCGTCGATCGCACCATCGACACGGTCCGGACGAACCTCGTCGAAGGCGCATTGCTGGTCATCGCGGTGTTGTTCCTGCTGCTCGGCAACCTGCGCGCCGCGATCATCACGGCGCTGGTGATTCCACTCACGATGCTGATCACGGCCACCGGCATGGTGCGCGCCGGAATCAGCGGGAACCTGATGAGCCTCGGCGCGCTCGACTTCGGTCTGATCGTCGATGGCGCCGTGATCATCGTCGAGAACTGCATTCGGCGCCTTGCGGAAGCGCAGCAGGAACGCGGCCGGCTGCTCGATCTGCGCGAGCGGCTCGAAACGGTCTTCGAAGCGACGCAGCAGGTGGTCCGCCCCAGCACCTTCGGCGTCGCGATCATCCTCGTCGTGTATCTGCCGATCCTCACGCTGACCGGCGTCGAGGGCAAGATGTTCCACCCGATGGCGTGGACGGTGATCGCCGCTCTGCTCGCCGCGATGGTGCTCGCGCTCACCTTCGTGCCCGCAGCGGTTGCGATCGTCTTGCGCGGGCGCGTCTCCGAGAATGAGAGCGTCATCGTGCGCGGTCTCAAGCGCATCTACGCGCCGGCTCTGGATCTCGCACTGCGATGGCGTTTCCTCGTGGTCGGCGCCGCTGCTGCGCTGCTGCTGCTCTCGGCAGCGTTGGCGTCGCGGATGGGGACCGAGTTCATCCCCAGTCTCGACGAAGGCGACGTCGCGCTGCACGCGCTGCGCATCCCGGGCACAGGGCTTCAGCAGGCGATTTCGATGCAGCATCTGATCGAACGCCGGCTGATGGAGCTGCCCGAGGTGGAGAACGCCTTCGCGAAGATCGGCACCTCCGACATCGCAACGGATCCGATGCCGCCGAGCGTCGCAGACGGCTTCGTGATCATGAAGCCGCGCGAGCAATGGCCCGATCCGCGCAAATCGAAGACGGATCTGGTTCGCGACATCGAGAACGCCGTGCGCGTGCTGCCCGGCAACAACTACGAGTTCACCCAGCCGATCCAGATGCGCTTCAACGAGCTGATCGCCGGGGTGCGCAGCGACGTCGCGGTGAAGGTGTTCGGCGACGATCTCGAAGCGATGAACGCAGAAGCGAAGCGGATCGCCGCGATCCTCGAATCCGTGCCGGGTTCGGCGGACGTGAAGGTCGAACCGGTCACGGGTCTCCCGATGCTCGAAGTCGTCGCCGATCGCGCGAGCCTCGCGCGCCATGGGTTGCCGCTCGCGAGCGTGCAAGACATCGCGCAGATCGGAGTGGGTGGGCGCAGTGCCGGCCAGCTCTTCGAGGGCGACCGCCGCTTCGACATCGTCGTACGACTCCCGGAGGACGTGCGCGGCGACGTCACCGCGCTGCAGCGACTTCCGCTCGCGCTGCCTGCCGAATCGGGGGAGTCTGGCGCGGTGATCCCGCTCGGCGCCGTCGCCGGGATCCAACTCACCGAATCGCCCAACCAGATCAGCCGCGAGAACGGCAAGCGCCGCGTCGTCGTCACCGCGAACGTGCGCGGCCGCGATCTCGGTTCGTTCGTCGCGGAAGCCGAGCAGCGCATCCAGGACGAGGTCGCGCTGCCGGCCGGCACCTGGATCACCTGGGGCGGGCAGTTCGAGAACCTGATCTCGGCGGGCCGCACGCTGCGCATCGTCGTGCCGGTCACGCTCGCGTCGATCGTCGCGATGCTGGTGCTGGTGTTCGGCAACCTGCGCCACGCGCTGCTCGTCTTCAGCGGCGTGCCGCTTGCGCTCACCGGCGGCGTGGCCGCGCTCGCGCTGCGCGGCATTCCGCTCTCGATCTCGGCGGCGGTCGGCTTCATCGCGCTCTCCGGCGTCGCGGTGCTGAACGGTCTGGTGCTGATCTCGTTCATGAACGAGCTGCGCAAGGAAGGTGCGAGCGTCGACACTGCGGTGCGCGATGGAGCGCTGACGAGGCTGCGACCCGTGCTGATGACGGCACTCGTCGCGTCGCTCGGCTTCGTGCCGATGGCGATCGCCACGGGGCCCGGCGCCGAAGTGCAGCGCCCACTCGCGACGGTGGTGATCGGCGGAATCATTTCCTCGACGCTGCTCACGTTGATCGTACTGCCGGTGCTCTATCGAATGGTCGAGTCGCGGCGCACGAGCGAGTGAGCCGCGCGGCGCGCGCCGGGCGCCTATACTGCCCCGCGCCCATGCCGGAACCCAGCGCATCCGACACGAGACTCCGCGCCGAAGTGCGGCTGGTCGGCAACGTGCTCGGCCAGGTGATCCGGGAGCAGGAAGGAAAGTCGCTCTACGCGCTGGTCGAGCGCGTGCGACACGCCGCGATCGCGTTACAGCGGCGCAATGCGGACGGCGACGAGCGCAAGCTGCGGCGCCTGGTCACGGAGCTCGACCTCGACGAACTCGTCGCGATCGCGCGCGCCTTCACGATCTTCTTCCAGCTGGTGAACGTCTGCGAGCAGCGCCACACCGCGCGCAGCCACGGTCCGAAGGCGCCAGGCTCCGCCTTTGATCTGATGCGCCGGCTGCGCAAGTCCGGATTGCGCGCCGATGCGATCGAGGCGGCGCTCGCCGAGCTGCGCACGACGGTGGTGCTCACCGCGCATCCGACCGAAGCGACGCGCTGGTCCGTGCACGAGACGCTCGCTCGCATCGAGGCGGTGCTCGCGAGCCATCCTGCCGATGGCGAGACGCCGCTCTCGGAGTCGCTCGCTCGCGAGGTCACCGCGCTGTGGCAGACGCAGATCCAGCGAACCCGCGGGCCGACACCGATCGACGAAGTGCTGCAGGTGATCCACACGCTGGAGACGGTCTTCTTCGACGCGGTGCCCCTGGTGCACGAACGCGTCACGCGCGCGTTCGAAGCGATCTACGGCCGCCCGTTCGTGGGGCACGCGCGGCCGCTGCGGATGGGCTCGTGGGTGGGCGGCGACCGCGACGGCAATCCCGCCGTCACGCCCGCCGTGACGGCCGATGCGCTGCGACTCTACCGGCGCGGTGCGCTCGGCGCGTACTGGCGCGCGCTGCAGCCGGTGATGCGCGAGCTGACCACATCGGATCAGGTGGTGCCGGTCGACACGGAGTTGCGCGAAAGCCTCGCGCGCGATCTCGCCGAGGTGCCGCGCGCTCGCGAACGCGTCGCCGGTCGCGAGGTGCACGAGGTCTACCGGCGCAAGCTCAATGCGATCGGCGTGCGTCTCGAATTGGCGCTCGAAGAGACCGAGGCGCACGAAGATCCAGGCGCGCGCGGCGGCTATCCCGATGCGGCGGCGTTCGTCGCAGACCTCGATCTCGTCGATGCGAGCCTGCGCGCCAACCGAGGCGCACGCCTCGCGAATGGTCGCCTCGCGACGTTGCGCGAGCAGGCGGCGAGCTACGGCTTCCGGCTCGCCTGCATCGACGTGCGCGAGCACCACGCCCGTCATCGGGACGCCGTCGACGCGCTGCTGTGTCCGATCGAAGGTCCGCTCGACTCGCTGCCCGCCGACGCGCAGGAGCGTTTCATCGAAGATCTGTTCTTTTCCGAAGCGCCGCCGACGCGCGACGACGACGAGCTGTCGCAGACGGCGCGCGAAGTGCTCGCGACGCTATCGCTGCTGCGTGACGCTCGCGGCCGCTTCGACCGTGACTCTGTACGCGACGTGGTGATCTCCAACACCAGCAGCCACGCCGACGTGCTCGAAGTGCTGGCGCTCGGGCGGCAGGCGGGACTGGTGCGGCGGCGGCCCGAGGGCGTCGGCTTCGAGAGCGACATCGAAATCGTGCCGCTCTTCGAGAGTCTCGAAGCGCTGGCCAGCGCGCGTGAGTCGATGGAGCGCCTCTATTCGTCGCGCGCGTATCGGGCGCAGCTCAGCGCACGCGGCATGCGCCAGCAGATCATGCTCGGCTACTCGAATGCGACCAAGGACGGTGGCTACTTCGCGGCGAACTTCGCACTGTGGGAAGCGCAGGCTGCGCTCACCGCGCAAGCCGACCAGCACGGCGTCGAGGTCGAGTTCTTCCACGGCCGCGGCGGCACGATCTCGCGCGGCGGCGGTCCGACGCACCGCGCGATCCTGGCGCAACCGGTCGGCACCGTGCGGGGGCGCATCAAGATCACCGAACAGGGCGAAGTGATCGCGAGCAAGTACGGCACCGTTTCGTCTGCGGTGCATCACCTCGAGCGACTCGTCACCGCGACGCTCGAAGCAACCGTCGCGCACCCGCTTCGCGATCGCAGCGTGCGGCCGGGCTGGGTCGATGCGATGACGGAGCTCGCGCAGCAATCGCGCCGCGCGTACTGCGATCTGATCCACGAAACCCCCAGCTTCGCGGCGATCTTCTACGCGATGACACCGATCGAGGAGATTGCGGGACTTCGCATCGGCTCGCTTCCGGCGCGGGGCGCCGGAGGCGGCAGCATCCGCGAGCTGCGCGCGATCCCGTGGAATTTCGCGTGGAACCAGAACCGCCTGCTGCTGTCGAGCTGGTACGGCTCGGGTGCAGGACTAGAAGCCGTGCTCGCGCGGCCCGGCGGAAGCGCGCGACTCCAGGCGATGTATCGCAGCTGGCCGTTCTTCCGCACCGTGATCGACAACCTGCAGCAGGTGCTCGCGAAGGTGGATCTGCGGATCGGCGCGAGCTACGCGGAACTGGCGCGCGAGCTGCCCGGTGCCAGCGAAGTCGTCGCGCGCGTCGCCCAGGAGTTCGCCGCCACGCAACGCGGCGTGCTGGCCGTCGTCGGCGCGCGCAAGCTGCTCGCCGCCGATCCCGCACTCGGCCGTTCGATCGAGAGGCGTTCGCCGTACGTGGACGTGCTCTCGTACCTGCAACTCGAGCTGTTGCGTCGCAAGCGGGAAGGGCGGGTGCCCGCGCGCGAACGCGAGCGCGTCGAGGCCGCGATCCAGCTGACGATCAACGGGATCGCGGCCGGGTTGCGCAACACGGGGTAGCTTGCGCCAATGCGGCGCTTCGCATCGGCAATGCTGTTCCCGCTTCTGGTCGCGGCGATCACCGCGTTCGCCGTTTTCGGATCCACACTCGATCTCGCCGGCCGGCTCGGGCTCGCGCGCGAGATCAACCCGGCGCTGCTCGGGCTGCTGGCGATTGCGATCTTCTACACGACGATCGCGGTGCTCGAGCGGGTTCACCCGTATCGACCGGAATGGAATCGCCCGCAGGGCGATCAGCGCACCGATCTATTGCACCTGCTCTTTTCTGGTCCGCTCAGCAGCGCGGCATTCGAGGCGACGCTGCGGGGCGTCACCGTCAGCGCAGCGGCCTGGCTCGCGGTGCAGCTCGGCGCTTCGCTGTGGCCGATGTCGCTGCCGGCGGTGGTGCAGCTCTACCTCGCGATCCTGGTGGCCGAGTTCGGCCACTACTGGTTCCACCGCGTGTCGCACGAGAGTCCATTGGTCTGGCGGCTGCACGCGACGCACCACAGCGCGCCGCGGCTCTATTGGCTGAACGCCACGCGCTTCCATCCCTTCGATCTATTCGCTTTGATCGCGTTCCAGAACGTGCCGCTGATCCTGCTCGGCGCGCCGCCTCGCGTGTTCGCGATGTACTTGCTGTTCTCGATGGTCTACGGCCAGCTCCAGCACGGCAACATCGAGCTGCGTACGGGTGCGCTCGATTGGCTCTTCAGCACACCAGGACTTCACCGCTTCCACCACTCGACGGACCCACGCGAGGGCAACGCCAACTATGGCGCGATCCTGATCACCTGGGATCTCGTCTTCCGCAGCTTCTTCCGTCCCAAGGACCGTGCCTTCGACGGCCGCGTCGGCATCGCCGATCTGCCGAAGTTCCCGCAGCGCTACCTCGCGCAACTCGCGTCGCCGTTCCGCTGGGCGCGGGTTACGCGCGAGAGCCGCTGATGCTTCTGAGCGGGGACGTTGGTTGCGTCAGTTGCGTCGCGAAGTGAGCTGGTCGACGAGGCGGAGACAATCCGCGACGCAACTGACGCAACCAACGTCCCCTTTCTGAGGCGACGCAACTGACGCAACCAACGTCTTCGCTCACGCTCAGATCCCTCCCTCAGAATCAGAGCGAGAGCGTCGTGGACGAGAGCGGGGATTCGCCTGCCGCGTTGTACGCACTCGCCTTGAACTGGCCCGGATCGCGATAGCGGAAGTACC
>CAYGWM010000127.1:0-10593 GCA_964353555.1 uncultured Spirochaetales bacterium | reverse complement strand
GATCGTGGCCAGCTCGACGAACGAGGCGTAGTAGTCGGAAGGTGGCGCCTGATTCGACTCCGTGAGCAGGTGGAAGTTCACGTCGATCAGTCGCCCGATGATCCTCTCGAGCAGCCGCTCGACGACCAGCTGGTTCGTTCGACTCACGAGATACTCATTGAGGCTCTCGACCGCGTAGGGTGCCAACGCATCGAGATCGCGCTGGATGAGAACGAAATTCCGAATCACGAGCTCGCGATCGATCATCCGGTCTTCGAGACGCCGTCGGACGTAGTCCCGCTCCATGTCGAGAAAGCGCCGGTGATCCACGTATCGCCGGAATGAGAGACAACGAAGTTCTGCGAGCCGCGACGAGTCCCCGAGCAGGAGCTCGCAACGCTCGAGGACCTTCTTCAGGAAGAGAGGATCGGCGCGGTTGAGGACGGCGAGGTCGACTCGAAGAGCGCGAAACTGCTGTTGCAGGTCTGCCTGAAGGGCGGCGAGCCGATCGAATCCGATGTCTGGATCGCGAAGGACCACACCGAGGTCTAGATCACTGCGCGCATGGGTGGCGCCCGAGACGGTCGAGCCGAAGCGCAGCAGGAGCTCGATGCCGTGCCGTTCTCCCAGCTCGCGAAGCGCCGTGGATGTCACGAGGGGGATCGTAGCCGCGTCTCCATGGCTGCACCCGCTCGTCGGTTCCCGCCCCCTCAGTCCCGCAGCTCCTCGGCGAAGAGCTTCTTGACGCGCGCCGCCCACGCGTCCTTCGCGGACGCTTCGTGGTAGGTCGCGCGCTGGTCGCAGAAGACGCCGTGATCGGCGCCCTCGTAGACGACGATCTCGTGGCGCACCGAGTGCTCTTCGAGCGCGCTGCGGATTGCAGCCACCTCCGATTGCAGGATCATCGAGTCCTTGCCGCCGGGGCCCTGCGGCGCCGCGATGCCGCCGCCGTAGAAGCTCGCCGCCGCGGCGACGTCCGTCTCGGCCGCCGTCAGGTAGGTCATGTGACCGCTGATGCAGAAGCCCATGACGCCCGTTGGCTCTCGCGCTCAGCCAGGAATTGTCATAGAGGTCACTCTCGGACAAGAGCCCGATTGAATTGCTCATGCTCGACTGCTGTCACGCAACGGCGGCATTAGGAACGCGGCGAGTCGGGTCTTCGTCCGTCGACCTGCCACGCTGTCATCCACGCGTCTCGCAGCCACGATCAATCGAGCAGTGCTTCCGGTACGATCCCCGCACTACAGCCGATCGAGCGCGCGCGTGAGCCCCGCGAAGATCCGGTCGAGTTCGTCGTGCGTGACGACGAGCGGCGGCGACATCGCCACCAGATCGCGGATGCCGCGCACGATCACGCCTTCCTCGCGCGCGAGCCCGTGCACGGCGACGCCGAGCGTGTTCGGCGCGGCGTTCGCGTTGGGACCGCTCTTCGGCGCGCGCACTTCGAGCGCGCCGATCAGCCCGAAGCCGCGCACTTCTGCTACGAGCGGGTGATCCGCGAGCTTGCCGAGCGCCGCCTGGAAGCGCGGGCCGATGTCGTCGCGCACGCGCTCGACCAGCTTCTCGCGCTCGATGATGGCGAGATTCGCGAGTGCGGCGGCGCAGGTCGTCGGGTGGCCCGTGTAGGTGAAGCCGTGCGCGAGGTAGCCGCTCGACTCGAAGGTTGCTGCGATCTGCTGACTCACCATCGTGGCGCCGAGTGGCAGGTAGCCGCTGGTGATTCCCTTCGCGGTGGTCAGCAGATCTGGTTCGAGATCCCAAAGGACCGACGCGAACCACGCGCCGAGTCGTCCGAAGCCGGTGATCACCTCGTCGGCGACGAACAGGATCTCGTTGCGGCGACACAGTTCGCGCAGCGCGCTCAGGTAGCCGGGCGGCGGCACGACGACGCCGCCGGCGCCCTGCACCGGCTCGACGAACATCGCGCCGATCGTGTTCGCGCCCTCGCGCTCGATGGTTTTCTCGGTCTCGGCGAGACACCACGCGCCGTACTCCTCGGGGCTCTTGCCGCTGCCGTACGAGTAGGGACCCGGCACGTGCAGGAAGCCGGGCAGCGGCAGGTCGAAGGGTTCCGTGCAGGACGGGAGACCCGTCAGGCTCGTGGTCGCGAGGGTCACGCCGTGATACCCGAATGTGCGTGCCAGCACCTTCGTCTTCGCGCGCTCGCCGCGCAGCTTCCAGTAGGCACGGATCAACTTCAGCGCGGTCTCGTTCGCCTCCGATCCCGAGTTGGAGAAGATCGTGTGCTGGAGTCCCGGCGGTGCGTGCTCGGCGAGCTTCGCCGACAGCCGGATCGTCGGTTCGGTGGTGGTATTGAAGAACGACGGATAGAACGCGACCGCGCGCATCTGCTCGGCCACCGCGTTGGCGATCTCTTCGCGCCCGTAGCCGACGTTCACGCACCACAGACCGGCGAGCCCGTCGAGCAGCTCGCGGCCCGTTTCGTCGACGAGCGTCGAGCCCTTCGCCGAGCGGATCACGTGGGTGCCAGCCTGGTGCATCGCGCGGTGGTCGGTGAACGGATGTAGAAGATGCGCCTCGTCGAGTCGGCGCAGTGTGCTGAGATCGAATTGGCTCATGGCCGCGACTACAGCACGGCCTCCGGGCAGATGCCAGCGGGCACCCCTCGCTGCGGATTGCTAGGAACGCTGACCGTGGACGCCGCACTGCTCTCCGAGGATCTCGCGCCGGGCGACCGAAGCGCGGGGACGCTCGATTGGACCGACTTGCAGGTGCGTCGCGTTCGCGATCCGGCCGATGCCGACTTCGAAGCGGCCTACGAGCGGCTGTGGGCCGAGTTCGGTGCGCTTGGAGAGATGGAGCGCCGCGCGGTGATCTGCGATCGGCTCACTTGGGATCCCGCGCAGCCGGTGGCCGGCGCGGCGCTCGCCTACGAGCTGCTCGTGCTGCGACGCAGCGGCGTCATCGCGGCACTGCGCGACCACACCGCGGTCGTGCGTGTGGCCGCGGACGGCAGGCCGCTCGCGGGTCCGATCGTCGTGCACCTCTCGCACGCGCTCGTCGAGCCGGCGCACCGTGGCACCGGCCTGGTCGCGTGGCTGCGCGCGCTGCCGCTGCAGGCCGCGCGACGCTGCGCAGATGCGGCTGGCTGCGCGCCGGACACGCCCGTCGTGCTGGTCGCCGAGATGGAGATGCGCGACATCGCGGAGCCGGGACGACCCGAGGCGCCCGGCCCGGCGGGTCACGAGGCGCGGATGGCGCGGCTGCGCTCGTACGAGCGCGCCGGCTTCTTACTGGTCGATCCGGCGGCGGCTCCGTACGCCCAGCCCGACTTCCGGCCGGCCGAGCTGCTCGCGGGCGATGCGCCGCGGCCGGTCTCGTTGGGGCTCGTCGTGCGACGCGTCGGCCGCGAGTCCGAGACGACGATGCCCGCGCCAGAACTCCGCGCGGTGATCGACGCGATCTACGCGGTGTACGGCGTGCACGTGCCGGCCGCGGCACTCGAACCGCTGCGCGCGGCGGCAGCCGGTTGGGCGGGTCGCCCGGCTCCGTTCCGGCTGCTACCTCCCACGGCGTGATCACGGCCTACCACCACGCTGGCTTCGCCGCGCCGCTCGGCGACCACGTGATGCCGATGCGAAAGTTCCAGCTGGTGGCCGACAAACTCGCGGGTCGCGCCGGCGTGCGGGTCGAGGCGCCGCCGCCGATCGCGGTGGGCGACCTGCTCCGCGTCCACACATCCGCGTACGTCGAGGCGGTGCGCACCGGCGAGCCGCGCGCGCTCGCCGAGTCGCAGAAGTTCCCGTGGTCGCCGGCGCTGTGGCCGTCGGTGTTGCTGACGGGCGGCGGCGCGCTCGCTGCCGCGACGCGTGCGCTCGACGACGGCGTGGCCGCTGCGCTCGCGAGTGGCTTCCATCACGCGCACGCCGATCACGGCGAAGGCTTCTGCACCTTCAACGGACTCGTCGTCGCGGCCGAAGCGCTGCGCGCCGCGGGCCGCATCGAGCGCGTCGCCGTGCTCGACCTCGACCTGCACTACGGGAACGGCACCGCGTCGCTGTGCGCTACCCGGCCGTGGCTCACGAACTGCTCGATCTACGGCAACGACTACTGGCAGAACACTCCGTATCGCGATGTCGAGACCGTGCATCACACGGACGGGCCGAACCACCTGTCGTTCGCGCTGCCGAACGGCAGCGGCCGCGCGGTGCTCTTCGAAGCACTCGAGCGCGGCACCGCGGCGTTGCTCGCCACCGGCCGGCCGGATCTGGTGTTGTACCAGGCCGGCGCCGATCCGTACCGCGAGGATCCGTACTCTCCGCTCGACCTCGATCACGACGATCTGCGCGAGCGCGATCGCTTCATCTTCGCCTGGGCGCGGAACCAAGGGCTGCCGCTCGCCTGGGTACTCGCGGGCGGCTACACGCCCGATGTCTCGAAAGTGGTCGACGTGCACGTGGGGACCTTCGATGCGGCGCAGAGCGTATATCGCTAGTCGCCGCGACGACGCGGAGCGGCGGCAATGAAACTCGTCACGCGCCTTCTCGGCGTCTGGATGGGCTTCATCCTGCTCTTCTTCTATCTCCCCATCGCAGTGCTCGTGCTGTTCTCGTTCAATCAGTCGAAGCTCAACATCGTGTGGACCGGCTTCACGTTCGATTGGTACGCTTCGCTGTGGCACGACACGGTGCTGGTGCGCGCGCTGCAGAACAGCATGATCGTCGCGGTGTTCACGACGCTGATCTCGCTCGTTCTCGGCACCGCCGGCGCCTGGCTGCTGCATCGCTACCGGTATCGAGCAGCATCCGTGCTCGAGACGCTGGCGTTCCTTCCGATGATCGTCCCGGAAGTGATCCTCGGTGTCAGCTTGTTGATCCTGTTCGTGACGATCGGCGTGCAGCTCGGCTATACGACGATCGTGATCTCGCACGTCACATTCTGCTTCCCGTTCGTGATGGCTTCCGTGCAGGCTCGCCTCGCGGGTCTCGACCCGTCGCTCGAGGAGGCGGCGCTCGATCTCGGCGCGACGCCGCTGCAGGCCTTCACGAAGGTGCTGGTGCCGTACTTGATGCCGGCGATCGTCTCGGGCGGGCTGATGTCGTTCACGCTTTCGCTCGACGAGTTGATCGTCACCTACTTCACGGCCAGCGCCGGCACCCGGACGCTGCCGCTCGAGATCTTCGGGCGCGTGAAAAAGGGGCTCGATCCGTCGCTGAATGCGATCTCGACGGTGTTCATCGTCGTGACCGTTCTCGCGTTGGTGATCACAGAAGTGGTACGGCGTCGCAATCCATGAAACCGGAAGGAGAAACGATGATTCGCCTGGCAACTCGCATGCTCGTGATTCTCGCGTTGGCGTCGGGTCTCGCGGCACCGGCCGTCGCAGTCGCCGCCGAGGAACTGAATCTCTTCGCCTGGTCGGAGTACGTGCCGCAGTCCGTGCTCGACGGCTTCACCAAGGAGACCGGCATCCAGGTCAACTACGAGAGCTACGCGTCCAACGAAGAGATGCTCGCGAAGCTGATGTCGGGCGCCGCGAACTACGACCTGATCCAGCCCTCCGAGTACGTGGTCGAGGCGCTGGTGAAGGAAAAGGAGCTGCTCCCGATCGACCACGCCAAGATCCCGAACCTGAAGAACATCGGGAAGGAATACTGGGACCAGCCGCACGATCCCGAACTCAAGTACAGCGTGCCCTACATGCAGGGGACGGTCGGCATCGTTCTGAACACCGAGAAGGTGAAGGATCCCGTGACCGGATTCGGTGACGTGTTCCAGAGCAAGTACAAGGGCCGCATCGTGATCCTCGACGACTCGCTCGAAATCGTCACGTGGGGACTCGCGACGCAGGGCATCGGCCCCGACGGCGTCACGAAGGAGAGCATCGAGAAGGTGCGCCCGGTCCTCACGACGTGGCTTCCGCTCGTGAAGGTCTACGACTCGGACAGCCCGAAGACGCCGCTGCTGAACGGCGACGTCGATCTCGGCGTGGTGTGGTCAGGCGAGGCCGCGATCCTGATCAAGGAGCAGCCCGGCAAGTTCACCTATGTGCTGCCGAAGGAAGGCGCTCACATGTTCATCGACAACCTGTCTATCCCGAAGGGAGCTGCCCACATCGACGCCGCGCACAAGTTCATCGACTACATCCTGCGGCCGGAAGTCAGCCGCAAGATCTCAGAAGAGTTTCCGTACACGAATCCGAACATCGAAGCGCGCAAGCTGCTGACGCCCGAGGAACGCGCCAATGTTGCGAGCTATCCGCCGGGCAATCCGAAACTCTCGACGTTCCGCGACATCGGTCCGCTCGCGGCGAATGTCGACAAGCTCGTCACCGATCTGAAGGCGAAGAGCGGTCAGTAGGTGGCCGTTACGACCACCACCTTCGCGACCGAAGCGGGCGGCGGCTCGCGGCGGGAGCCCGGCCGGATCGGCTGGCTGTTGCTGTCGCCGCTGATCGTCTGGGCCTTCGCCTTCACGGTGGCGCCTGCGGTGATCATGCTGGTCTACAGCTTCGCCCACCGCGGAACGCTGGGCGGTGTGGTGCTCGGCTTCACGCTCGAGAACTACGCGGGCGTTCTCGACCCCGTGTACATGCGGATCGTGATCCGATCGATCTGGTACGCGACGATCACCACCGTGCTCTGTCTGGCGATGGGGTACCCGGTTGCGTACCTGATCGGTCGCTCCGACGAGAAACTCCGCAATGCCCTGTTGATGACGGTGATGATTCCGTTCTGGACCAGCTTCCTGATCCGCACCTATGCCTGGGTGACGATCCTGAAGAGCCAGGGGCTGCTGAACTCGGTCGCGATGCAGCTCCAGCTGATCACCGAACCGCTCGAGATGCTGTACACCCCCGGCGCCGTGGTGCTGGGCCTCGTCTACACGTTCCTGCCGTTCATGATCCTGCCGATCTACTCGAGCGTCGAGAAGCTCGACGGCGCGCTCGTCGAGGCTGCGCTCGACCTCGGCGCCGGTCCGGTGCGCGCGTTCTCGCGCGTGATCGTGCCGCTCACCGCGCCGGGCATCGCGGCGGGTGTGCTGCTGGTCTTCGTGCCGTCGCTCGGCATCTATGCGGTGAACGACATCATGGGCGGCGGCCGCGTGGACATGATCGGCAACATCATCGAGAACCAATTCAAGGGGAATGCGCGCAACTGGCCGTTCGGCGCGGCGCTCGGCACCACGCTGCTGGTGAGCTTCGCGCTGATCTACTGGTTCGTGAATCGCCGCCAGCGCGAGGATGGTGTCGCGCCCGCCGCGCCGTCAATTCGCGGCGGGTTGTCCTAGCAAGCAGGCTGCTTCAGGGATTCCGGCTCGCGGGCCAAACGTCGACGACTAGCGCGCCCGCTGGCCCGCGCGCGAGCTGCGCGACCACGCGACCGCGCGCGTCGATCGCAACGGTGATGCCTGTCGGCGTCGCGCGCAACAGCGGCCGTCGCGTCGCGACCGCGCGCAGCACCGCGGCCGCCGCCATCTGCTCGGGGCCCGCGGTGCCCTCGAACCACGCGTCGTTCGACGGGTTGACGAGCACGCCGGCGCCACGCCGAACGAGTTCGCGCGAGAGATCCGGGAAAAGCACTTCGTAGCAGATCAGGATCCCGAGCCTGGTATTGCGCCACGGCAGCGGCGCGATCGATTCGCCCGCAGCGGTGTGTCCGCCGCGCACGCCGAGCGCCGCGAAGAAGCGCGGCACGAACTCGGTGAATGGCAACAGCTGCGTCTTGTCGTAGCGGCCGAGCGCGGCGCCGTCCGCGTCCCAGAGCAACACGGAGTTGAAGATGCGCGTCGGTGACGCCGGGTCGTAGGTGGGCGCGCCGAACAGCAGCGCGGGGCGGGGCGAGAGCTTTGCAACGGCGTCGCGCACCAGCGACTCGTTGGCGGGCAGCGCAACGCCGATTGCATTCTCGGGCCACACGACCAGATCAGCTGGGAGCGCGCTGCGCGTGAGTGCGACGAGTTGATCGAGTCGCCACGCGACGCGCGTGGCATCACGCAGCGAAGCGCCCGGCGTTCCGGGTTGCACGAGCGCGACGCGGATCGCACCGGATCGGGCAGCGGCGCCCGGCTCCACGCGTGCGATCGATCCCGGATCCCCGATCGCCACCACCGGCGCGCAGCGATCGGCGCTCGCGAACGCGAGTGCGAGCAACGCGAGACAGCGCGCGGCCGAGCGGCGCGCGTCGCGCCGAAGCAGCGCCGCGAGCGCACCGTTCGCGACCGCGAGCGCGAGGCCGACGCCGACTACGCCGATCCACGCGGCCCCCTGCGCGAGCGCGGGCGCGGGCGCGAGCGCGTGGGCGAGCAGCAGCCAGGGCAGCCCGGTGAAGAGCTGCGAGCGGGCGATCTCGCACACCGCGAACGCCGCGCCCGCGCGCCATGGCACGAGCAGCACGCGGCCGCGCGACGGATCGCCTGCCAGCGCGGCGAACAGCGCGAATGCCGAGCCGCCGACCGCTCCGTTGATCGCGAGCGCCGCGACGACTCCGAATACGAGCGGGCGATCGAAGAAGCTCGCGAGCCCGACGGCAGTCGGCACGAGCGACGTGCCCCAACCGGCAACCGCGCCCGCGATCGCACCGCAGGCCATCCGCGCGAGCAGCCCGCGCCCGCGAAGCGCGTGCAGCAGCGGCACCAGACAGCAGAACGCGAGCGGCCAGGCCGCGAGCGGCGGCATCGCGAGTGCATAGAGCGCGCCACTCGAGATGGCGAGCAGCGACGCTCGCGAGCGACGGTTCCGAAGTTGCGGCGTTCGCACGATGGCGACAATGTACGGATAGTGATCGACTCGTCGCCCGAGCCCGCCATCCTATCGTCGCGCGGCGAGAGCCGGGATGTCGCGCCGCCCGGACGTTTCGTGCGCTCGCGGCTGGCGATCGCGCTCGCGGTGGCGTCCGCGGCGTTGCTCGCGATGGTGCTGGAGGGAAGCCTTTCGCTCGTCGGTCGCCCATTCCCGGGCTTCCTGGTCTGGGACAACGGCGCGCTCGTCGCGTTCAACGCGCCGGATTGGACGGGTCCCGCCGCCGGGCTGCCGCTGAACGGTGGCGTCGTGGCCGGCGTGGACGGGCAGCGCTTTGGCGGCGGCCATTCGCTGCTCGCGCACGCAGCCGAGCGCCTGCCGCCCGCCAGCGTTCGCTACGAGATCGAGACGACGGACGGGGTGCGCTCCTACGACGTCCCGACGATGCGCCTCTCGCGCCGTGACTGGGCGCTCACGTTCGGCAACTATCTGGCCGCAGCGGCGGCGTTCTTCGCGATCGGCTTGATCGCGCTCTGGCTGCGGCCCGACTCGCGCGACGCA
Organism: uncultured Spirochaetales bacterium; assembly: GCA_964353555.1. Lineage (GTDB taxonomy): Bacteria > Myxococcota_A > UBA9160 > UBA9160 > PR03 > PR03. Next base: position 1,352 of record CAYGWM010000127.1, on the reverse strand, counting down.
CGCGCGCTCGCGCTGGTGACGACCACGATGGGCGCGCTGCTCGCGCTCTCGGTCGACTACCTCACCGCGTACCGCTTGGTGCCGGTGACGCGCTTCGTCGAGGCGCTGGCGCCGGCCGCACTCGCGTACTTCGCGCTGGTGTTTCCGATCGAGCGGCTGCGCCCGCGCTTGCGGCGATCGCTGCTGGCGCTCCTCACCGCCGCGCTGTTCGCGGCGGCCTGCGTGTCATCGGTCGTCTTCTATGCACGACCGCGCGCCGCCGACGAGATCAGTCTCGGCTTCTACGTGGTGCTGGCGGCGATCGGGCTCGCGATGCTCGCAAGCTTCATCGAAGCGGTGGTGCGCGCGCGCGAGCCCGAGCGGCGCATGCAGGCGGCCGTCGTGTTCTCCGGCTCGCTGGTCGCGGTGTTGCTGCCGGCGATCGGCGTATTCGCGTTCTCGCTACTCGGCTGGTCGTTCTCGTGGACGTGGCTCGGTGGCTTCTTCTTGTTCTTCCCGGCGTCGGTTCTCTACGCGATCGTGCGACACGATCTACTCGGCGCCGAGCGCTTCGTGCGGCTGACGCTCGGCTACGCGATCGCGACCGCGGCGGTGGTGCTCGGCTATGCGGGGTCCGCATTCGCAGTGGAGCGTCTCGTCCAGACCGGGGCAGCGAGCAATCCGGGCGTCACCTTTGCGTTGCTCGTCGCGATCGCGGTGTCGTTCGATCCACTGCGGCGGCGCGTCCAGGTGGGCATCGACCGGGCATTTTTTCGCTCGCATCTCGACGTCGCGCACGTGCTCGAGGACACCAGCACGGAGTTCGCGACGCTGACCGACGTGGCTGCAATTGGCGCGTTCCTGGGCGATCGCGTACGCGAGGCGCTCGCGCTCGATTGGGCGGAGTTGCGGCTCGGCTCGGGCGACGGCGCGGCGCCCGCGCTAGCGGAGCCGGTGCGTTTCCGCGCTGCCGAGCTCGGCACACTGGCTTGCGGACCCAAACGCTCCGGTGCGCCGTTCTCGGAGGCCGAGCGCGAGTTGGTGCGAGGTCTCGCCGCGCAGGCCGCTCTCGCGCTGCAAAACGCCCGCGCGCTCTCTGATCTGCGCGAAGCGCAGCAGGCGCTGCTGCGAAGCGCGCGTCTCGCGGCGGTCGGTGAGTTCGCGGGATCGGTCGCGCACGGGATCCGGAATCCGCTGGCAGGAATTCGCGCCGCCGCGCAGCTCGCGCATCGCCAGGCCGGCGACGGCCCGCTCGCCGAGACGCTCTTTGGTGTGCTCAACGAAGCCGATCGTCTGGAGCAACGCATCCGCTCGCTGCTCGACTTCTCGCGCCCGAACGTACCGCGCCTCGAACGCGTCGACCTCTGCGAGCT